>CAJUTC010000009.1 GCA_910589195.1 uncultured Lachnospiraceae bacterium | reverse complement strand
TATAAAAACAGTATTTACAACGTAAATTGCATAACGAAGATGCAGGTTTTATCATAATAGTAATATTGTTCATGGCAGAACTCCTTTGATCCATAAGCAGGAAACGATTACCCTAATGTTGTTTCACGGTGCAATAGTGTAGGGGAGGCTCAGCTTTCCATAGGAATTCCATCTAATTCAATCAACTGAACTTGCTCCGGAACAGATTTAGCTTATGGCCCAGCATACCGTCCCAGCCGCCGCTGATGCCCAGAAAAGAACTCATTTAACTCCTGTCTTGGAGGGTATGCGCGCGCGAAACAGCATTATTATAAACGGAAACAAAAGGGAAGTCAACAGAATTTCAGACCGGATAATGTTGAGCCTGACGCATTTACTGGTCTTGCGGCGGATAACTGGAAACTGGCTGATCCCGATTGTCCGTCTAATGGAACAAACAGACCTTTAGGCAGGATTCTTTTTAAGGCATTGGATAAAAGAGAATCAAATAAAAATCAGGAACTGGATAGAAATAAGGGGATGATTGTGCTATTATAATAAAAAGATGCTGGTGTCAAAATGCCTTTTGTTAATGCGAAAGAAAGCGAAGGATGAGAAATGAGTACAAATGTATCGAAACAAAAGCGTGATGAACTGATTGCGAAAATTGGGGCAATCCGCCATTTTATCTCTTCTGCCCCGCAGGATGAAAACACAGGTAATCTGCTTACTTATCTGGCTGAACTGGAAAAGGATGTAAACGGCAAAAAGTATGGCCTTGTATTCGAAGAACATTGTGAAGAGATTGATAAGATGCTTGAAACCCATACTCCTGTTTTGAACGAGGAGAAAGATCTGTTTATCTCGAATGGCGGGCAGATGAATTTTCTTATGGAGGGGGATAATCTTGCCTCGTTAACGATTTTAGAGAAAACGCATAAGGGCAAAATTGATCTGATTTATATCGATCCGCCATATAACACAGGAAACAAGGATTTCATTTACGACGATGCGTTTGTGGATAAAACCGACTTATTTTCCCATTCCAAATGGCTGTCTTTTATGTCGGAACGCTTATTGATTGCTAAAAGGTTACTTTCAAAAAATGGTGCAATTTTTATATCAATTGATGATAAAGAAGAAGCTGGATTAAAACTTCTTTGTGATTCGATTTTTGGCGAGAATTGTTTTGCGGCAAATATTTCATGGCAGCGGACTTATTCAATTCGTAATGACTCCAAAGGGATTCCTTTAGAAGTAGAACATATTTTAGTGTATAGTAAACAGGAAAATTGGCAGCCAAACAAGTTGCCTAGAACAGCCAAAATGAATGCTTCTTATAAAAATCCTGATGGTGATCGCTGTGCCTGGATGAGTGGCTCTCCCATTGCGTCAGACGCGAAAACCCATCAAGGAATGGTTTATGGGATACAGCATCCATTAACTGGTAAAATGCTTTATCCCAATCATACCGCGCACTGGCGATACAGCCAGGAACAGATGCTGGAATATATGAATGGCTGGTGTGGATACAAACTGGAAGATTTACACGACGATGAAAAAAGGGCGGAAATATGCGGAGTTCCTGTGGAGGAAGTGAGAAAAAACGTAAAGGCGATTGTTTTGGAAAAACCCTTTGAACAATCGTATCCTATAGCCAAAAAAGTTTTTGATAACGGCCCCTGGCCGCGGTTTTATTTCACAAGTGGCGGTAAAGGCGGAATTCGTCGAAAAGTATATGCCGATTCAGTAGGCGGACGAATTACCACGAATTATTGGATGTATGATGAGGTGGGACATACAGACGAAGCAAAAAAGGAATTAAAATCGATATTCGAGGGAAATATTCCATTTGATACGCCAAAACCGATACGATTACTTGAGCGCATTCTTCAAATTGCTTCAAATAATGATAGTATAGTCCTAGATTTTTTTGCAGGTTCTGGCTCAACAGGACATGCGGTTATGAATTATAACAAGGCCAATCTTAACAGTAACCGCAGATTTATCCTCTGCACCAATAACGAAAACAATATTTGCAGAAATGTCACGTATGAGCGTCTTAAGCGGGTTATTCACAAGGAAAGCTATGGGGCAAGCCTGAAATATTATAAAGTGGTCTATGTGCCTGTTTCAGACCGCCTGTATTATGAATACGCAGATGAATTGTTAAACTATGTCCGTGAATTGGTGGAGCTTGAAAATGGTATTCATATTAAGGGAAATCCGGAAGTCCTTATTATACTTACTGAAGAAGAATTTGACGAATTTATGGAACATATTGATGAACATACCAAATACCATAAGCTATACTTAGGACATGATATTTTAATGGACGCACAGCAGGCACAGATTTTGAAAGACAGGAACATTACAATCAATATCATTCCGGACTATTATGATAAAGAATTGGAGGTCTAAAGTGGATATTACGCTTGCGAATTTTCAGTTAAAGGCAATTGCGGATTTAACGATGGCAATGGATCAACCAAACAGAGATATTATCTTAAAAAGCTGTACAGGGAGTGGAAAGACAATTATTCTCACCCATTTCATGGATGCGTATTTGAAAAGTAACCACAAATCCGTTTTTATTTGGCTGACTCCCGGAAAAGGGAATCTGGAAGAACAAAGTAAAGAAAAAATGGACCGATACATTCACGCAAGTCAAACAAAATTGCTTTCAGATATTATGACGTCCGGCTTTGAGGAAAACGATGCTTGCTTTATCAACTGGGAAAAGCTTACAAAGAAAGGGAACCATGCTCTGAAAGACAGTGAACGTACCAATTTTTTGGAACATATATGCAATGCGCTGGATAACGGGTTAAACTTTAAAATCATTGTGGATGAATCCCATCAAAACGATACCATAAAGGCAGATGATATGATTGAACTATTCCATCCGGATAAGATAATCCGCTGCTCTGCTACGCCTAAGAATTATAAAAACGCGGTTTTAATTGAAATCCCTGAAGAAGATGTGATAGCGGAAGGGTTAATTAAAAAGATGCTTATTATCAATGAAAGCTTTGAACAGCATATCAGCGTTGGGGATCAAATTACATATCTGCTTGATAAAGCTATTGAAAAGCAACGAGAATTACATTCTGGTTACTTGAACCGAAAGGCAGAAATTAATCCTCTTATTATTGTACAGATTCCAAATAAATCGGACGTTTTACTTGAACGGGTTGAAGAATATTTTGAAAGGATTGGAATCACTTACGAAAATCATATGCTGGCTGTATGGCTTTCGGATAAAAAGCAGAATCTGGAGAATATCGAAGAACCAAACGCGGCCCCTATGGCTGTTATTATAAAGCAGGCAGTTGCTACCGGCTGGGATTGCCCAAGAGCGCAAATACTTGTAAAGCTTCGTGAAAATATGAGCGAAGTTTTTGAAATCCAGACAATCGGACGGATTCGCCGTATGCCTGAGGCGAAGCACTACGGAAGTGACTTGCTTGATAGCTGCTATCTGTATACGCTGGATGAAAAGTTTACAGAAAGTGTAAAGCTAAGTTTAGGCAAAGGCGCGCTTGACGCTTACAAAGTATTTTTAAAACCGGAGTACCGTTCCATTGCGCTTGTCAGCGAATATAAAACGGATGTGCCATATCCCCGTGATGCAAAATTAGCGCTGAAAGTGATTTATAAATATTTTGAAGCGAAATACCATATTACAAACGATACTTCCAAGAATAAGGCAGTGCTGGAAGCACATGGGTATTCTTTTTCAGAAGATATTATTGACTATACGAAATCAGGTTCTGTAAGCACATTATCAAAAGAACATATAGCAGAACTGAATGATATCTCAATCCATGAACCGCTGAATACACATAAACATGGAAAAGAGTATCATCATTGCGTTGCAGAGATAGGATATAAAGTGAACTTAGATTACAACAGCATGAATACCATTTTACGCAAACTGTTTCTTCATGGATTACGTTATGAATTTAAGATTCTTAAAATCGAAACAAGAGAACTATATGCGTTTATCATTAATAATAAGCGTTTGCTGGTAGAGGATGTCCGTGGGTCTATGGCAGATGAATCCCTGCAATTGTCTTTGGACATACCGAAAACAACAGAGAAATCCATTGGCTTTCCATCAGCAACGATTTTTACCTATGACGGAACTGGAAAATCCCAAGCGGAATTTACAAAAAATGTATATAAAGGTTACCTTTCCTCTGCAGAACCCCGTTCTATGCCGGAAAAACTTTTTGAACGCTACTGTGAGGGCAGTACACAGATTCGATGGTTTTACAAAAATGGAGATAAAGGGATTGAGTATTTTTCTATTGTATATGTAGATAACTTTGGAAAGCAAAAATCATTTTATCCAGATTATATTGTGGGTTCTGATGATGGTAAGGTGTGGATCATTGAAACAAAAGGCGGATTTACGAAATCAGGGGATAGTGAAGATATTGACAAGTATACGGCTAAAAAATTCGGTGTATTAAAGGCTTATATGAACAAACACAAGTTAGCCGGTGGTATTGTCCGTCAAGATAAGCAAAGCGGCGAACTTTGCATTTGTACAGAAACGTATTCCGATGATATTAAGAGCGATTGCTGGAAGCTTCTGTCAGATGTGCTGTAAAAAGAAGGTCTAACTCAGCAAAGATGTGAAGAATTGGAAGATAACCCTTCATGACTCAAGACATCCAAAGGGCGAACCCATAACGGGAACGCCCTGTTTTACGTTATTTCTCAATTACTCAATAATAGCAGCCGCGCCAGCGTATTGACAGATTCCTGCCCTGCCAAATGACTTGTCAAAAATGAACGTGTCACCACTAGGATATGTTCGCCCTCATGATGACGCCGCATCCGATTTTTGTACCAGCATCTCCCGAGGGCTGGGATGTGAAATTATCCCGTTTTTCATGGATGACCAGGGAGCGTCCGATAATATCGGATATGCGAAACCGTTTGTCGTAAAATGCTTCCCAGGCATAACCCTGATTCCCTAGCAGAGGAAGAAGGTCGCCTGCATGGTAGGGGTGAGGCTGCATACCAGGATTATAGTGCTCGCCAGTCATAGTAAAATTTCTGGAGCAATCTCCCGCATCATGGATATGCATGGCATAAAAGTCAGTAGAACCCTGGGTTTGGATATTAGGAAGGCCAAATAATTCTGCTTCAATCAGGACTCCTCCATAGGGGGTATCATAAAATTTTACAAGACCGCTTAATTGGGGAGCCTGGCTTCCTCCAGTTACCCAGGCCATAGCCTGTGGTCTGTCGTTTTCTAAAATTTGAATAAAGGGAATGCGGGGAGTTGGCTGTTTTGTCTGCATAATTGGTTCCTTCTTGCTTTTTTAATCAGGATATGACCTACAGGCAAGGCAGGTGCTGATTGGGAAGGAAACTCCTTTCAAAAAATTGCTGAAATAGGATTTTCGCAAACACCGAAATTGCAAAGCAGGAGTCCATATGGCAAGTCTGATACTTGCGCAGAAGGTTTCAAAATGTTATGATTATGCTGCAATCTGTTATCACTAAGCGATAACAGCAATACGGCCTAATTTAAAACTGAAGAGGGAGGAAATGATTATGGATGGGATGGGAGTGAATAAGCTGGAAGAACTATGCAAAAGAAAAGCTTATAAAGAAATCATTGATGCGGTGCTTGCGATTCCGGAAGAGGAAAGGGATTATCAGGCGCTTACGCCATACATCCAGAAGTATCTGCTGTATGGGGTGCTCCATGGCAGTTTTGAAGGAAAGGATATAGTAGGGGAAGGGGAAGACTGCATCCATATTCCAGGGTGGAACGTGGTGATTACCCCTCAGATTAGCCAGCTTTCCCATAAAAGCGTGGTATTAGATATTTATCTGTATTTTCCAGAATGGGGAAGAGAAATTTACGAGTGTTCAGCCGGAATGGGAACCGATTTAAAACAGGCCTTGGGAATGGCCATTGGTTCCTTTATGTTTTCTCTGATGGATGGAATCGGAGCCATGGTAAGCAAAGACCGGCCAAAGCTGTTAGAAACACGGTTTGCCGGGAAGGATCACCGGTTCCATGTTTATTTAAGCAATATTGTGGGAATGGGGGATTCTCCAAGATCCGCCCCTGATGTCTATTGGAAATTGTTAAAGGAAGATATCCGTAAGCGCCTTGGTAACCAGGCGTTCTGCTTTGTAAAGGTTTACGGGGCAAAAGTGAATGGCCAGGTTATTGGGGAATGCCGGATCGACGATGTAAAAAGTGATGAATTAAGCGCAAAGGTGGCGGATTTAGTGAAGGATTGGGATGATACCCAGTTCTCTTCCCATAAGCAATTTTTCCTGATCTGCCAGGATAAGCAAACCCTGTTGCCGTATGCGTATTCCGGGCCAGAGGGAAGGGAGCGCTTTGCCCAGGCAGTAATCCAGGCAGCCAGAATGTTCCATGCGTCCAATACCCAGGAGCTTTACGATACCTTAAGTGATCGGCTTGCAGAGGAAATCGGAGATAAAACCCTGGCTCAGGGATGCTGCACCTTTTTGCCGGAACTTTGTGCACGCAATGCATTTCAGGAGATTTCCTACGGGGAAACCTTAGAGCTTGTGCGGGGAGAACAGGAGCCGATTATTTGCTACCAGTCCCAGCTTGCGGATTACTGGCCTATGTGGGATGTATTGTCAGTTGCGTTCCAAGACGGTACGTTTGGAGAAGAAGGGAATGAAATTTATCAGGAATATATTGCGGCCAGCTCCATTTTTAACCTGGTAAAACAAGTTAAAGAAAACCAGTCCCAGCTTTTTGGATGTCGTTTAACCTCTCTGCTGTGCAGGGTAGGAGATGATTTTGAACTTCGGTAACAATATGGAAAGATTTCGACTAATCTATCATCAGGCCAGATGTATCGGATGTGGCGCCTGCCAGGTGGCCTGCAAAGATAAAAATAACCTGGAGCCAGGCGTATTTTTCAGAAGAGCAGAAACGGCTGAAATTACTGAGCTGAAAAAGGACGGATCGGTCCACTGGGTTCATTATTCCGGCGCTTGCAGGCATTGTGATGAGGCGGCCTGTATCGCTGCCTGCCCTTCAAACGCCATGGAAAAAACGGAAGACGGCGCAGTCATCAACAATCCCAAGCGCTGCACCGGCTGCAAAGCTTGTGAAAAAGCCTGTCCTTACGGGGCGGTGACCGTAAGCCGCCGGTTAAAAATTGCAAGAAAATGTGATTCCTGCATAGATTTGCGCCGGGAGGGGAAAAATCCGGCCTGTGCGGATGCCTGCCTGACCCATTGCCTGGAATATAAGGCGTTCCAATGGGAACAGGAAGAACATAGCTTTTGTAAGATTTTGGAAGAAGAAAGACCTCCATTCTTTCTGGTAAATCCTCCGTCCAAAGCGATAGAGGAGGAAGCCGGATGCCTGGAGGGGAAACCCCGAAAGCCGATAGAACAAATGATCTTCAAAAACATGGGGATTTGGAAAGAGAAAATCGCTCCGCTCCAGATGTACCAGGCCTTTTCCAAATTTTTTGCCGGCTGGGAGGGAGCGATTGACCTTTGCGGGAAGCTTTCAGGCTGGAACCGGTATAGCCCGGAGGAATGGAAGCTGGAATATGACGCTCTCTTTTCCGGAACGGATGCAGACCGTAATATTCCCTTGTGGTTTTCAGCCTGCAAAGGGGATGGGGTTTTGCTAAATCAGACCACGTTAGAGATGATCCAGTTTTACCATAAATGGGGTTATGAGCCGAAATGGATCCAGGGAAATCCGCCGGATTTTATCGGGGAACAGTTTTCTTTCCTGGCCTATTTGGCCGGGTCTAAGGACAGCCAAAATCAGGGAGATACCCGTCTGGCATTTCGAAAAGAGGCCATAGAAATATTGATTCAAAGCTATGTGCTGGATACCTTGAAGATCATAAGAAAAGAAGCGGCAAAATGGTGCAAATATACAGATTTTTTACAGCTTCTGGATTTTATGCTGGAATATGTGAAAGATAGTTGCCATAAAGAACATGAGAAAACAGCGGATTCACGGACAGAAGGCATGGCAGTGGCTTTGAAATCGGAACAGAACCTGGAGGATGTGGGAATCCTTAACCCACCGATCCCAGACCAAAAGCCACTTGTTATCCCGACAGCTGGTTTGAATAACTGCGGCGGCATTTGCGTTATCCGGCCTACCGTTATGGAAGGCTGTGTGCTTCGGATCGAATCGGATACCGAAAACCGCATTCCCCAGATCCGTGCTTGTGTCCGGGGAAGGGGATACCGGAAAACCTTTTTCAATCCTCAGCGTCTTCGCTATCCCATGAAGCGGATAGGGAAACGGGGAGAAGGACGGTTCCAGCGGATTAGCTGGGAAGAGGCTGTTTCTATGATTGTAAAAGAGTGGAAACGGATCCGGGATTGTTATGGGCCTGGTTCCCGGTATGTAAATTACGGCTGGGGAGTAGCCGGGATCATGCGGCCAGGAGCATTGGCAAAACGGCTTCTGGCCTTGGACGGAGGCTATCTAGATTCCTATAATTCTTACAGCGCTGCTTGTATCAATACGGTCTGCCCTTATATGTACGGAACCAATGACTGTGAAAACAGCCCGTCGGATCTGTTACACACAAAGCTATTAATTTTATGGGGAGATAATCCGGCGGAAACGATTTTCGGGCCGGAAAAAGTCTATTATTTGTCAAAATTAAAGGAGCAAAAAGAGGAAGGAAGCGGCGTCCGGGTGATTGTTATCGATCCTAGGCTGAGCCAGACCGGGATTGCCTATGCAGACCAGTGGATTGCCCCAAGGCCTTCTACAGACAGTGCGTTAGCGGACGGGATGGCCTATGTGATTTGGTCAGAGGGACTTAACGATCAGGAGTTTATGGATCGGTACTGTATCGGATTTGATGAAGATCATATGCCAAAAGGGGTGCCATGGGGAGAAAGCTACCATACGTATCTGTTTGGGATAAGGGATGGGATTCCGAAAACACCGGAATGGGCGGCAAAGATTACCGGGATCGATCCAGAAATAATCCGCGGCCTTGCCAGGGAATACGGAAAAACAAAGCCGGCCTGCATCCTTTCCGGGCTTGGCCCTCAGCGCCATGGAAATGGGGAGCAGACAGCCAGAGGGATTTGCATGCTGGCCTGCCTAACCGGGAATGTGGGGATTTCGGGTGGAGGAAGCGGAGGGGCAGGGGGAAAGAAAGAACATTTTAAAATCGCCCTGTTTACCAACCAGGCAGAAAATCCTTATCCGGGAAAGATCCCAGTATTTTTATGGACAAAGGCGCTTGAGAATGGGATTTCTATGACACCGAAAGGAGACGGTGTCAGGGGAATGGAACGGTTGGACAGCAACATTAAAATGATCGTAAACCTAGCCGGAAATACGCTGGTGAATCAGCATTCAGACATTAACCATACCATAGAACTGTTAAAGGACGAGAAAAAGTGCGAATTTATTCTGTGCTCCGATATTTTTATGACGCCCAGCGCCAGGTTTGCGGATCTGCTGCTTCCGGCTACTTCTGTGCTGGAAGGGAATAATATAATATCCCCCTGGAGGGGCAGCCAGTACTTGCTTCGAAATAATCAGGTAGCAAGGCCATTGTTTGAAAGCCGGTTTGAATGGGAATGGCTGAAGGAAGTGGCAAAACAGCTTGGCCTTTATGAAGCGTTTACAGATGGGAAACCGGATTTGGAGCAATGGCTGGAAGAAAATTACCAGATCCTGAAAAAACAGGAACCAGGCCTTCCGGATTATGCTGATTTTTGTAAAAGGGGAGGCTGGCAGTATCCGGATCCTATCCGCTATCTTGCGTTTGAAAAAGAAATTCAGGATCCGGAGCATTATCCCTTTGCCACCCCTTCCGGGAAAATCGAGATTTTTTCCAAAAGCTTATACGATTTGGGACAGCCAGAAACCATTCCCGGAATCCCCAAATATGTGCCCTGCCCGGAAGGGCCGGAGGATAAGCTTCGGGAGAAATATCCCATTCAGTTAATCGGATGGCACACCAGACGCCGGTGCCATTCCATTCATGATAATAATGAATGGCAGGAGGAAGTGGAGAAACCGGGAGTGTGGATTCATCCAGAGGACGCGAAAGTCCGAAACATTAAACAAGGTGATATGGTAGAGATTTGGAATGAGCGGGGGCGCATCCGGATCCCGGCGGTGGTTACCAGACGGATTCGAAAAGGGGTAGCCGCCATATCTCAGGGAGGCTGGTATACACCAGATCCAAACGGAACCGATGTGAGGGGCTCAATTAACGTGTTAACATCAGCATCCCATCCTACGCCACTGGCCAAAGGAAATCCACAGCATACGAATCTGGTGGAGATCCGATTCGTTTCTGGCAGCTTTTCTTCTGCAACGAAAAGGGATTCGGGCAGTGAAGGGATGAGAGGATGGGAAAAATAAAGAAAACAGGTTGGTACCCGATATGAAAGATTATCAGAAGCAATGGGAAACATTGCGTAACAGAATGGAGGCGTATGCAAGGCAGGATATGGCAGTGGCATTTTCCGGCGGTGTGGATTCGGCTCTGCTTTTAAAGCTTGCGGTCCTTTGCGGAAACCAGCAGGGAACAAAGGTATACGCCATTACAGCCAGCACTGATCTCCATCCCTTGGAGGATAAGGCGCTGGCGGAAAAGGTAGCCATGGAAATGGGAGCGCAGCACCAGATCCTTTCGGTTCAGGAACTGGATCCGGCTGGAATCCGGGAAAATCCAACGGATCGCTGCTACCGGTGCAAACGCTATTTGTTCCAGAAAATAAAGGAAATGGCAAAAGACCTGGGGGCAGAGCTGGTTATGGAAGGGACAAACGCAGATGATCGTCACTTCTATCGCCCGGGATTAAAAGCCATACAGGAACTTGGGATCATAAGCCCTCTAGCGGAAGCAGGTCTTACAAAGGATCAGGTAAGAAAGCTGGCAGCCGAGTATGGGATTTCCGTTGCGGACAGGCCGTCAGCGCCTTGCCTGGCCACCCGTTTTCCTTACGGGACTTATTTAACAAAGGAGAAATTCAAACAGGCAGAAGAAGGGGAGGCGTTCCTGAAATCGCTAGGTCTTTATAATGTAAGGCTAAGGGTACACGGCCATATTGCCCGGATCGAAGTTGACCCGGTCTATATGGAAACCTTACTTGCAAATAAGGAAGCGGTGACAGAACGGCTGAAAAATCTGGGGTATTGGTACATTACTCTGGATTTAGAAGGGTTCCGATCCGGAAGTATGGATATTGGCCTGAAAATGTAGGCACACATATGGTTTCTGCCAAATGGATATTGAAAAGGCGGAAAAATAGTGCTAAACTAAAGATACTTTTTTGATTTAAAGTGAGAAAGATTATAGAAATGCAGGTGCAGAAATGATAAAAGAAGTTGCGAAGCATATATTCCGTTTGGAGATTCCTCTTCCCCAAACGCCGTTAAAACGGCTGAATAGTTATTATATCCAAGGTAAGGAACGGGATTTACTAATTGATACTGGATTTAATCTGCCGGAAAGCAGGGAGAGTCTTAGAACTTGTTTAAACCAGCTTGGTTCGAAAGAGGAGCGGCGGGATATTTTAATTACCCATCTCCATAGCGATCATTCGGGACTTGTAGGGGAATTCGCGGGGCCAGGCAGCCGTATTTACATGAGTCAGGTTGATTTAGGGTTATTGAAGAAGATCGTTTCCCATACCATGTTCCAGAGTATGGATTCCAGGTATTTACAAGAAGGGTTTCCGGCGGATCAGGTTAAAGAGTTTGCTAAAGACAGCCCTGCCCGGGTTACGTCAGTACAGAAGATCGATGAGCGGTTTATTCCACTCTCAGACGGTGACCAGATTCAAAATGGAACCTACAGCCTGAAGGCAATTTGGGTTCCAGGGCACACGCCAGGGAATACCATGTTCTGGATGGAGGAAAACGGGATCATGTTTACAGGGGATCATATCTTGTTTGATATATCTCCCAATATTACAGCCTGGGACGGGATGGAGGATTCATTGGGAAGTTATCTGGAAAGCCTGAAAAAGGCTAGGGAATACCCGGTGAAGCTGGCTTTGCCAGGCCATAGGGAATCAGGGGATTACCAAAAACGGATTGATGAAATCCTTCTTCATCATAAGAACCGTCTTCAACTGGCTCAAGATATTGTAAGCCAAAATCCGGGGCTGAATGGGTATGAAATTGCCGGGCGGATGAAGTGGAAACTGAATTCAGAAAGTTGGGAGGACGCACCCATTTATTCCAAATGGTTTGCGTTAGGAGAATGTCTGTCCCACCTTGACCATTTAAGGGCACTTGGCCGGATTAAACGGATTCAGGAAGGGGAAAGCTATGTATACAGTCAAATGTGACACCCACACCCATACGTTATATTCCCGCCACGCATTTTCCACAATTGAGGAAAATGTGAAGGCAGCAGCCGGACAGGGGATGGAGCTTTTAGCAACTACAGATCATTTCAGCGATATGCTGTTTACGGATGTGCATATCAAACATTATCAGTACCTGTTTAATCAGGTTGTGCTGCCCAGAAGCTGGCATGGGGTAACGCTTCTTCGTGGCTGTGAGGCAGATATTATTGATCTGGAAGGGCATCTTTTCGGCCACGGGATTTTGGTAGAAGAAAACATTGTAGGCATGAAGTACAAAACTATCCAGGAGCTGGATCAGTTTATTGCGTCCAAGCTGGATTATGTGATTGCCAGCATCCATGGAAAACGACATACAGAAGGAATATCGGCAGTTCAGGGAACCAAGATGTATATGAAGGCGTTGGAACAGGAAAAAGTGCTGATTTTGGGGCATATTGGCCGCTCTCAGGTAAATTTTGAACTGGATCCAGTACTCTTAGAGGCAAAATCCAGGAATAAGCTGATTGAGTTAAATGAGCACAGCTTTGATATGGGCCGCCAGGATACCGTCCGGCTATGCAAAGAAATTGCCATACGCTGCGCAGAACTTGGGGTGCTGGTATCTTTGGGGACAGATGCCCATGTATCTTGTGATGTAGGGAAGTTTGGGAAGGTAAGCCGGATGCTTGAGGAAATCCATTTTCCTCAGGAATTGATTGCAAGCCGCAAAAAAGAAGTATTTTTGGATGTAATCCGAAAAAGCGGAGTATCCGATTTAAAGGGATTGTAATGTTATGGCCTTGGGTGCGGGATTTATAATGATTCCCATGAAAATAGGAGGGACGGCGCTTGGATATAATTGAACGATTTATGGAGAATCCCAAACGATCCAAAGAAGAATATGTGGAATTGATTGGCAGGGCAGAAGATAGGCAGGCAGCACAAACTTTAGCCCAAAGAGCGCTGCAAATCCGCAGGCAGCATTATGGGAATAAGGTATATACCAGAGGTCTGATTGAGTTTACAAATTATTGTAAAAATAATTGTTATTACTGTGGGATCCGGTGTGGAAACAAAAAGGCCAGGCGCTACCGCCTGACAGAGGAAGAAATTTTAGGCTGCTGCCAGGAAGGATACCGTCTGGGATTTCGGACCTTTGTGCTTCAGGGAGGAGAAGATCCCTATTTTACAGACGATCGGATGGTTTCCCTGATCCGGCAGATACGAACGGGATATACGGACTGTGCTATCACCTTATCAATCGGGGAAAAGCCTTATGAAAGCTACAGGCGGTTTCGGGAAGCAGGCGCCGACCGATACCTTCTCCGCCACGAAACGGCCAATGAAATTCATTATGGCCGACTTCACCCGCCTGCTATGAGCCTTCAAAACCGGAAGAACTGTTTAAACTGGCTAAAGGAGCTGGGGTATCAGACAGGGGCCGGGTTTATGGTAGGCTCGCCGGGGCAGAAACGCGAGCATCTGGCAGAGGATCTGGTTTTCTTAAGCGAGTTAAAGCCCCACATGGTAGGGATCGGGCCGTTTATTCCCCATCACCACACGAAATTTGCCCATGAGAAGCCTGGAAGTGTGGAATTAACGCTTTTTTTGCTGTCGGCAGTGCGGATTCTTTTGCCTAAGGTGCTTCTTCCGGCAACAACGGCCCTGGGAACCCTGGCATTTGACGGAAGGATAAAAGGCCTGATGGCAGGGGCTAATGTGGTGATGCCCAATCTTTCCCCGGTAAAAAACCGGAAGCAGTACGATTTATATGATAATAAAATTGCCACGGATCAGGAGGCGGCAGAGGGAAAGGAAAGCCTGAGCCGTCAAGTAAGACAGGCAGGTTTTTGCCTGGCTGATGAAAGAGGAGATTTTATGTTTTAAATAAACAGACAGGCAGATAAAATAGTGGAGGAAAGTATGATATTATGATTGAAAAGTGGGATATTACCATACCGGAATTAACAGGAGGGCAGGTGCGGAGCGCATACCTGTATTTGCCAGATTCCTACTGGGAAGATACAAACAGGCGTTATCCGGTACTATATATGTTTGACGGACATAATGTGTTTTTTGATCAGGATGCTACTTATGGAAAAAGCTGGGGAATGGGAGCCTATATGGATGCCACCAAAACCCAGGTCATGATTGCGGCAGTAGAATGCAACCACAGCCCGGATCATGGAAGGCTGAAGGAGTATGCCCCTTTTTCGTTCCAAGATCCTTCCATTGGAAGGATTACAGGCCAAGGGAAGCAGACCATGGATTGGCTGGTTTTTACGTTTAAGAAAGAAATTGATTCCCATTACCGGACGCTTCCGGACTGGAAGCATACCTGGATTGCGGGAAGTTCTATGGGCGGCCTGATGAGCCTGTATGGGCTGCTTCAATATAATTTTGTGTTTTCCAAGGCAGCCGCCCTTTCTCCATCCTTATGGACGGCAGCTTCCCAGATTGAAACTATGATTCAGCTTTCCGATGTGAAGCCAGGAACGGTTTTATATATGGATTACGGGCAGGAGGAACTGCGAAACCGGAAGCTAATGCTTGACAGTTTCAGGCGAACAGCAGACAGGCTTCTGGAAAAAGGGATTTTGTTAAATAGCCGGATTGTCCCCGGAGGAACCCATTGCGAGGCAAGCTGGGAACGGCAGATTCCGTTTTTTATGAATACATTGCTGTATGAGAATGGATAAGGCTTTTGCGTGTCTGCAGCCGGTGGCATGAAGATTTCGTGAGAAAAGGAGATGAGTAAGATGGAAACCCAATATTTTAAAAGTTATAGTTCCGCGTTAAATCGGGATATGGAGTGTAAGGTTTACGGGCATGGCGGGCGTCCTGTTTTGTTTATTCCTTGTCAGGATGGCCGGTTTTATGATTTTGAAAATTTTAAAATGACAGAGGCCTGGAATCCCTGGATTGAATCCGGCCAGGTGATGGTGTTTGCGGTTGATACGGTGGATCAGGAAACCTGGTCAGACAGAAGCGGGGATCCGGAATGGCGCATATGGCGTTACGAACAATGGATCCGGTATCTTACTGACGAAATGGTGCCGTTTATCCGGGACATGGTAAATAAAAGAAATGGCTGGGAGGGAGATACCAGAATCCTGGTATTCGGCTGCAGCCTGGGCGCTACCCATGGGGCAAATCTGTTTTTCAGGCGCCCCGATTTATTTGATGGTTTGCTGGCCTTAAGCGGAATCTATACCGCGGAATATGGGTTTGGGTCTTACATGAATGAACTGGTATATTACAATTCTCCTATCCATTCCTTATCTAACCTGCCAGATGATCATCCTTATATTGAGCTGTTTAACCAGCGGAAGGTGATTATCTGTGTGGGTCAGGGAAGCTGGGAAATGCCAAATTCTACCAGGCAGCTTCATTCAATTTTAATGGATAAAGGAATTCATGCATGGGTGGATTACTGGGGCCATGACTGTTCCCATGACTGGTTTTGGTGGTATAAGCAGGTAGACTATTTTGTGCCGTATCTCTTAGGCCAAAAATAAGAAAAATGTACAAAGAGGATGAGTGATGAAAAATATTATATTTATTTCCCCCAATTTTCCTACAAATTATTGGCAGTTTTGCAGAGAGCTAAAACAGAACGGCATGAATGTACTTGGAATCGGCGATCAGCCTTATGATGAATTGAGCCAGGATTTGAAAGACAGTTTGAATGAGTATTTTAAAGTGGGGAATCTGGAAAATGAAGATGAGGTGTATCGGGCCATTGCGTTTTTTGCCTATAAGCATGGGCGGATTGACTGGCTGGAGTCGAACAATGAATACTGGCTGGAACGGGATGCCAGGTTCCGTACGGACTTCCATATTACCAGCGGTTTCCAGGTGGAGGATATCCCTCGAATCAAATACAAATCCAACATGAAGGAATATTACCAAAAAGCAGGGATCCCCACTGCCAGATACCATATTGTGGATGATTTAAAAGGCTGCCAGGACTTTATTCAGGAGGTGGGCTATCCTGTGATCGTAAAACCGGATAACGGGGTAGGCGCTTCCCACACGTATAAGCTGAATAATGAGGAACAACTGGTGCTGTTTTTAAAAGATAAGGAGCCGGACGTACCATTTATTATGGAGGAATTTATTGATGCGGAAGTGAATTCTTACGATGCCATTGTAGATTCCAATGGCAATCCTATGTTTGAAACAGGTAATGTGACGCCCTATTCGATTATGGATATTGTAAATAATGGAGATAATTCCATTTATTATATTGTGAAAAAGCTTTCGCCCGATACCTTAAAGGCCGGAAGGGCGGCAGTAAAAAGCTTTGGAGTAAAAAGCCGTTTTGTTCATTTTGAATTTTTCCGTTTACTGCGGGATCAGCATATCGGAAAGAAAGGGGATGTGGTGGCCCTGGAAGTGAATATGAGGCCTTGCGGCGGATTTACCCCGGACATGATTAATTACGCTCACAATACGGATGTTTATAAGATTTGGGCAGATATGATTGCATTTGACCGTTCGACCAAACCGGTAGGCGACCATGAATACTGCGCTTATGGAGGGCGCCGGGACGGAAAACATTTTGTCATGAGCCATGAAGATATTATGGAAAAATATGGATCTCAGATTAAAATGATGGGACGGATTCCCGATGTATTATCCGATGCCATGGGAAACCAGATGTATGTGGGAACCTTTAAAACAAAGAAGGATTTAGACGCGTTTTACCAGGATCTTCTGGCAGTGAGAGAAAATTAACATAAAAAACAATAGTTTCTGACCCGCCATGCCGAATTACTTTGCCATTTCAAGGGGAAGTTGCAAAACTGTCAAATTGGCGTTTTTATCTCAAATTTATTTCAATTGCATCTAAAGGCGAATACTGGAATCATTGCGCTAAAGAAAGTATTGGCTGTATGAAACCGTTTGATGATGAAAATTTTGATACAGTGGAAGCAGGATTTCCCGGTTGAGTATGTGCAGGCAAAACCCGTAGTTTGGTAATTTGCCGGAAATTGAATGAAAAGCATATATGATTGCCTGACAAGGAAATATTCGATGCTTTGGACATTGGAAAACCATGGAGCCAAAGGGCGGCTTTACCCCTCTTGCTTTATCGGAGGTTCAAGTAGCCCTCCGGACGAAAGAACGAATCCCCCGACCGTAATGGCGTACAGTCGAGGGATTCTTCTTTTCTTTATATAGTGGCAAAGCACCCACCAGGCTATCTGCTGTCCTTATCATACCTGTCTAGCTGATGAGATGGCAAACCACACCTGCTGCGACAGTCACTAGAAAAGTAATGATGATTTCCATTTGAACACCTCCTCCCGTTGCCGGGTGTAGGTTGGACAACATAGGAATTATAATATATCAATTGATATTCTTCTATCTTTTTCTCAAAAGACATTATAATCAGGATTGTGGTTGTCACAATCCGATGGTCGCTATTACTGTGGACTATCACTGTGCATACTGTTGCAAGGCATTTGTTCCATGTAGCAGGTATTCTTAATTTCTGTCTTTACATTCCGAAAAAGCTTATTTTTTATTTTGTCCTTAACTGGTTTCATACTTAATCCAGATCGGAATACTCATTGTTGCCCTTGCGAATTTGATTTATCAGATTTACAAGGGAAAAAAGAAATAGCCGCCACTACTCGCAATCGTGACGGCTGACCTTATAATGAGGAAAAAGTTGATATTGTGGGGTAGAACCGCTTCTATGGCTTTCCCTTTTTCTGCTTATAATAGAGCATATCAGGCAGCAGGATTCAAGAGGCAAACACATGTTTACTGTAGTGTAATTGAAAAGCTGTCTTCTGTACCTGGGTGTTTAACAGTTCCGTATCAAGAAATCTTTTTGCAGGCCGCATAAAGCCTGTATTTTTTGTCAAATTATATGTTGATATATAGCGATATATGGTACTTTTTCGATAAGAATTGTCATATCTGAATTCTTACCCAAAAGGAAACATTTCTTACCAAAGACACAAACTTTTTTACATTTCCTGGGAGGTTCCTAATGTGATATCTGGAGCGCCGGTTAAATTAACATTTCGTGTTACCTTGGCATCGTACGTATCGGCCTTCATAATTTCTGCCAAATCTACACCGGTGGCCTCCCGCACGGATTCAAACAGCTTTGCCATTACCACCGGCACATTTCCAGCAACCGCGCCGACTCCGTTATCGCCGTCGCTTCCGCCGCCGATAATGGTAATCTTATCGATTTGTGACAGGGGTTCCGCAATCTTTCCGGCAATTTCTGGAAGCACCTGGATCATCATCTCAGCCATAGCGGCTTTATTGTACTTTTGGTAAGCCTGTGCTTTTTTCTCCATACCTTCTGCCTCAGCGATCGCTTTTGCCTGAATAGCGGCTGCTTCCGCCTCGCCTTTTGCCCGGATTCCTTCCGCTTCCTGGATCATAGCAAATTTATGGGCTTCCGCCTGTGCCTTTTTGGCCTGTGCTTCCATTTCCTGCTCGTATTTTTTTGCTTCCGCTTCCCGCTGGCGTCGGGTTAAATCGGCAGCGGCAGCCTGCTCAATGGCATAACGGTCAGCATCGGCCTTTTTGTTAATTTCGGCTTCCAGGGCCTGCTGCTGTACGGCCACTTCCTGCTTGCGCAACTCTGCCTGACGTTCGGCTTTTGCAATTTGGGCATTAACAGTAGCGGTCTGGATGGTTTTCTGCTGCTCCTGTTTCTGAATTTCATACGCAGCATCTGCTTCTGCTTTTTTCGTGTCGGAGGCTTTTTGAAGCTCTGCTTTTTTGATGGCAAGTTCGTTGTTTTTCTGGGCAATTTCTGTTTGGGCTAACACACGGGCATCATTGGATGCCTTGTCAGCGGCAGCCTGGGCAATGGCAATATCCCGCTCTGCTTCTGCTTTGGCAATGGATGCGTCTTTCCGGATCTTGGACGTATTATCCATACCCAGATCTTGAATCAAACCATGCTCATCGGTTACGTTCTGGATATTGCAAGAAAGGATATCAATTCCAAGTTTTTCCATGTCTTTCGAAGCTTTTTCCATTACCTGGTCAGAAAAGGAATCACGATCTGTATTAATGGCCCGGAGGGTAAGGGTTCCTATGATTTCCCTCATATTTCCCTGGAGAGAGTCTTGCAGATCCGAAGCGATTTTATCTGGCTCTTTATTTAAAAAGTTCCGCATGGCTAGTTTCATCTGGGACGGTTCGTCAGCAACCCGTACTTTTGCGACCGCGTCCACCATAACATTAATAAAATCATTGGTAGGTATGTATTCATCCGTTTTAATGTCAACAGTGATCTGGCCTAAATACAGCTTATCCATCTGTTCAAAGAAAGGGATTTTTAATCCGGCGCGTCCAATTAAAACCCGTGGTTCCTTGCGCAAGCCGGATATGATAAATGCGTGATCTGGCGGAGCTTTTACGTACCCTTGGGTCAGAATCAAGATAACCGCCAGGCCAATCAGAATAATCGGAAGCAGTTGGAATATTAGCATTTCCATTTTTAACATAGGATACTCCTTTCTTTTTCCAGGAATTATTCCTGAAAAACTGAGAATTTAGTACTCCATATTCGGAATTTCTGTGCAAACTAATAAAAAATTCTTAAGAATACGGAAAATTAGTTAAAATAATTATATCATAAAAGTAAAAAGAAGGAAATACAATTTACAAATTTGTTAGAAATGTACAGAAAAAGGAAAGATATGGGTGGAACACAAAAGTAGGTTTTCCAGGAACGGAGAAAAGCGTTGACTTAGAGTTAACTTTAAGTGTTAAAATAAATGAACGATACTTGTTACAGACAGGAGGAGGAATCAAAATGCAGTATCGTGAGCTTGGGAGAACAGGTCTTAAGGTCAGTGAGATTGGGATGGGCTGTGAAGGATTCGCGGATCACAATGGAGAAGCAACAAACGATTTAATTGATACTGCTTATCAGGCAGGCGTTAATTACATTGACTTATACAGCTCTAGCCCTATGGTGCGAAGTGGTCTGGGGGAAGCTTTGAAAGGAAGGCGAAAGGAGTTTATCCTCCAGGCTCATGTCTGTTCCGTGTGGGAAAATGGGCAGTACAAGAGAACGCGCGAGATCCATGCGGTAAAGGAAGGGTTCCGGGATTTGTTAGAGCGGCTTCAAACCGATTATATTGATGTGGGGATGATTCATTATGTGGATTCCTTAGAAGACTGGAAAACGGTAGCGGAAGGGCCGGTTATGGAATATGTGCTGGAACAAAAGGCTCAGGGGAAGCTCCGGCATATCGGGTTAAGCAGCCATAATCCGGAAGTCGCGCTGGAAGCGGTAAAAAGTGGAACCATTGAAGTTTTAATGTTTAGTGTAAATCCCTGCTACGATTTACAGCCGGCAGGAGAAGACGTAAACGCTCTGTGGGATGAAAAAAATTATGCGGGGAAACTGGTAAATATGGATCCGGCCAGGGAAGCCTTATATGAAACCTGCCAAAGCCTTGGAGTGGGAATTACTGTTATGAAAGCATTTGGAGGAGGGGATTTGCTGAACGAGAAGCTTTCGCCGGCAGGGAAGGCTTTAACTGCAAACCAATGTATCCACTATGCATTAACCCGACCGGCGGTGGCAACGGTGTTAGCTGGCGCCCATACGGTAGAAGAGCTAAAAATCAGCATTGCTTATGAAGACGCTTCCATAGAGGAACGGGACTATGCGTCTGCTTTTGCCTCCTTCCCTAAGATTAGCTGGGAGGGACATTGCATGTATTGTGGCCACTGCGCGCCCTGTCCTAAGGGGATCGACATTGCCATGGTTACCAAGTTTTACAACTTGGCAAAAGCCCAGGGAGAAATTCCGGAAACTGTGCGGGAGCATTATGCACTGCTGGAGCATAAAGCAGGGGAATGCGTTGGCTGTGGCGCATGTGAAACACGCTGTCCATTTGGTGTAACCATTACAGAGAATATGAAGGCAGCGAGAACGGTATTTGGAAAATAAGAGTATTGGAGGAAAGATTGACAGGGCAGATAAAATCTGCCCTGTTTTTTAACTTTATCGGAAAATGCGTCCTATAAAGCAAAAACCCTCCGGGCAGGATTTTTTTCAAAAATACTTCCATGGTCTAGTCAAACTATCCTGGAAAAATCGAAACCGATCATGCTTCTGTCAGCGCGCGGATCAATGTTTCACAGTCATCTAAATGTTCCGTATTGGAGATGATCACTGCATATAATGGTTCATTTTCCAAGGAAGCCTGGTTACATAATTGAAAGAAGCTGCTTCCGGATAAATCCACAGCATAATACCCGTCAATTCCATCTTCCAGTTCAGTGACGCCCTGCCTGTCTGCAATTTGACTGGCAGGCCCGGAAATAAGTTTTCCGTTGTCAGAGAGGGTTTGGAACAGCTCGTCGGACAGGCACTGATCAAGAGGAAAACAGGCATGCAATGTGAGAAGATACTGATACAGATGTTCGCCGCAGATAGCCACATCCATACGGCCAGAAGAAATGGTGGACATAACGTTCATTTCGTGAGCGTAATAATAGGGGCTATTATAGTCAAAGATCTGATCAAAGTTTATGTCGATGGCGCCTGGTTTTCCGTCAGATTGCAGCTTGTCAGTAAAAGAAGAGAACCAGGATGCGCAATCTGCCTCTTCATTCAGCACCACACAAATTCGAAGGCGGCAGGGTTTCTGGCCCTCCCATAGAATCGAAACAAAAGAGGAAATCACGATCACTGTAGCAATACAGGCCAGGATGCGCCATTTATAGTAATCCCAGATAAAAGTCAATTTTTGCTTCCCTGGAAGTTGCTTAAATGTACAAAAATCCCGATAAAGATTACTTCGTAAAGAAAATAAATTCCGTTTTTTTAAGGTCATTGCGTTTCTCCTCTGTCGTTATAATAAACAAGCGGTTTGGATGATTCCACCCCAGATGGGGAAGGGTTTTGACCCAGTGTCATGCCGCTTTTATTTTGTTTGCCTTGACCATTCAAGGCATTTTGAAAAGGGGTTTCACAATCGCTTACTACATTTTAAAAAAAGAACAATTGCCTGTCAATAATTATCATATTTTTTGCACAAATATGATAATTATTGCAGAAAATATTATCGAATTACGGAATCATTTTTGATATATTTTTATACACAATGTTGGTTTTTTGTAAGAAAATTTACTTTTTTTCTATAATATTAAAAGACCAATATGACATAATATTTTTCATTAGGAGGAGATTCGATATGAAAAAGAAGTTACTTGCAGTAACACTTGTAGCTGCCATGACAGCATCCCTTGCGGCATGTGGCAGCGCCGACAGCACAGGCGGTGACACAGGAGCGCAAAATAGCGGTGATGGAGTGTCTATTACCATTTTCAACTCAAAAATTGAGGTTCAGGCTCAGTTTGAGGAAATGGCCAAAGAGTACAGTGAAACGACTGGCGTGAATGTGGAGGTTTACTACTCAAATGATACGGTAGCCGCCCATTTGGCCACAAAGTATTCTTCCAATGATCCCTATACACTTTCCATGGTAGATGCCAAAGATGTATATTCCCTTGCGGAAGATCATGCCATTGATCTGAGTAGCGAAAAATGGGTTGAGAACACAAATTACGCGCTGTCTGTAAACGGAAAAGTAGTTGGTTTCCCTGTATGTGTGGAAGCCAGAGGTTTGATCTACAATGCAGACGCGATTGAAGCAATCACAGGTGAAACCTTTAATCCGGATGATTACGTTACATTGGACGCGTTCCAGGGGCTTTTAGAAAAGCTGGTAGCCGGCGGCATGGAAACTCCTACAGGGATTATGAAAGAAGACTGGTCACTGGCGGGACATTTTCTGTCAGAGGTTTATGAAACTCAGGATGATGTGGATGGATTTATTACTTCTCTTCACGAAGGCAGCGCCGATCTGGCGAATAACCCCAGATGGAATGCGCGGATGGACTATTTTGATACTATGATGAAATATAATTATGCGGCAGCATCCGCAATTGCGGCAGAACGTGAAGTGTCAGAGCAGAAGCTGGCAGAAGGCGAAATCGCGTTTATGTTCGGAGGCAACTGGGATTGGTCTATGATTAATGCTTATGATTATTCGGAACATATGGGTATCATGCCAGTTCCGGAGAATACATCAGACGGAACAAACAAGAAACTGGTAGGCGGCGGTTCCAAATATTTCTTTATTGATTCTTCCGACAATACATCAGAAGAACAGCGCCAGGCCGCCAAGGATTTCTTAAACTGGCTGGTATTTGACGAGGCAGGCAATTCCTTCCTTACAGAAAAATGCGCCCTTGTTCCAGCTTACAGCAATATTGGCGCGGCAGGCCTGGATCCTTTGTCCGTGTCTGTAAAATCCTATGCGGACGCAGGCAATCTGATTGATAACTACAATTATCTGCCAGATGATCATTTCTCCCTTTGCGGCGCCGCGTTCCAGAAATATTTGGCTGGCCAGACGGATCGGGCAGGACTGGCGGCTGCAGTAGAGGATTACTGGTCCTCTACCACTCCTGTAGAGCACTAGATTTAGAAAAAGTTGGAAGGGAGAACAGTTAATGAAGACCAATACGATGTCTTATAAATGCAAACAGTTTCTTATGTTTGCCGGTGTGACGACGTTCATGTTTACGGCAGTGGTTATTGTACCGTTTCTCTATGGCATTTATCTGACTCTTACAAGCTGGGATGGTGTTTCAAAGGATAAGCCCTTTGTAGGACTTGCAAACTATGTGGCTACCTTTGCGGACGGGGCATACTGGCAGGCCATGGGAAGAACGTTTTTGTATTCGATTATAGCAGTGGTTCTGGTTAATGTGGTAGCCTTTATCCTTGCGTTTCTGGTAACAAGCGGCGTAAAAGGGCAAAACTTTTTCCGCGCGGGCTTTTTCATCCCCAACCTGATTGGCGGCATTGTTCTTGGATATATTTGGAAGTTTGTGTTTAACCGGGCGTTTGTGGCTCTTGGAACCGCGCTGTCCATTGGCCCCTTATCCACCTCCTGGCTTGCCACAACAGGCGGAGCTATGCTGTGCTTAATTATCGTTTCAGTATGGCAGTACGCTGGATATATGATGCTGATTTATGTGGCAGGATTTATGAGTGTATCAGATGATGTTCTGGAGGCAGCCAGGATTGACGGCTGTACCAATACCCAGTCGATTGTATATGTTTCAGTACCGCTGATGGTTTCTTCGTTTGTACAGTGCCTGTTTTTGACTGTAACAAGATGTTTCATGGTGTATGATGTAAATCTTTCCCTGACCAATGGCGAACCGTTCAACAGTTCTGTAATGGCGGCTATGCATGTATATAATCAGGCCTTTACATATAAGAATTTTGGAGTCGGACAGGCAGAAGCGCTGATTCTTTTTGTGGTTTGCGCGGTGGTAGGCGTGCTCCAGGTATATGTAGGGAAGAAAGCGGAGGTGTCGGCATAATGAATACAAATGAACAAGCTGCTCGCAATAAAAAAATCAATCATGCAATTAAGATTATAATTCTGATAGCGTTGTTTGTATGTTTCGTTTTTCCGTTTATCTTGGTGGTGATTAATGTATTTAAAACAAAAGCAGATATCACTTCCGATCCGCTGGCATTGGTGGGAGCCCATGGGTTTACCATGGCAAACTTCCCGGAAGCCATGAAAAAGATGAACTTTGGACGTTCGTTCTTAAATTCCGCTTTTATTACCATCTGCTCCACAGTACTTACAATCCTATTTGCTTCTATGACCGCATTTGTGATTGTGCGCAATAACTGGAAGGCTTGCGGAGCGCTTTTAGGAATGATGATCGCGTCTATGGTAATCCCATTCCAGGTGCTGATGATCCCTATGGTATCGCTGTATGGCGGCGTTCTTGGGATTTTGAACCACAGAGCTACATTAATTTTTATGCATGTGGGATTTTCTCTGTCCATGGCTACCTTTATGTTCCATGGATCCATTAAGACCAATGTTCCGGTAGCCCTTGAAGAAGCGGCTACGATAGATGGCTGTACCCGTTGGCAGACTTACTGGATGATTGTATTCCCTCTGCTGAAATCCACCATCGCGACCGTTGCGATTATTGATGCTATGGGATTTTGGAATGACTATCTTCTTCCCAGCTTGGTGCTGGCGAAAAAGGAATTGTATACAATCCCCATTGCCACACAGGTATTTTACGGAACATATTCTACGGATATTGGATTGGTTATGGCGGCGCTGCTGCTGGCGATGCTGCCCATCCTGATCTTATATGTCCTTTTGCAGCGCTACATTGTAGAAGGAGTTACGTCAGGAGCTGTAAAATAAAATAACAGGAAGCAAAGCGCGGTGAGACTGGGAAGAGGCCAGTTTCACTGTATATTATGATAGAAGATGGAGATTTCGGTATGACAAGTCAAACATTACGGGAAGCACGGAAATACGAAGAAGCATCAGAAAAGTTAATCAGCAAAGAGGATAGGCCGGGGTTCCACCTTTCCGTGCGCATTGGTTGGTTAAATGATCCCAATGGTTTTTCGGTTTATAATGGAATGTATCATTTGTTTTATCAGTACCATCCATATAGTTCCCATACAGGCCCCATGCACTGGGGACATGCGGTAAGCAAGGATCTTCTCCATTGGAACTATCTTCCGGCAGCCCTGGCACCGGATGAATTCTATGACAGGGATGGATGCTTTTCCGGAAGCGCTGTTACCCTTGAAGACGGAAGACATCTTTTGATGTACACAGGCGTTATTCGGGAAAGGCAGAAGGACGGAGGGATCTGTGAAGTGCAGACCCAATGTGTTGCTGTAGGAGATGGAACAGATTATGAAAAATATGAGGGGAATCCGGTATTAGATGAAACCCATTTGCCAGAAGGCGGAAGCAGATTTGATTTCAGGGATCCTAAAATGTGGAAAACAGAAGATGGCACATACCGATGCGTGGTAGGAAACCGGAGTGCTGACGGAAGCGGCCAGATTCTTTTATATACAAGTAAAGACGGATTTCAATGGGAATTTAAAAACGTGTTAATTGCTAATAGGAATCGCTTCGGCTCTATGTGGGAATGTCCGGATTTCTTTTATTTGGATGGGAAATGGGTGCTGCTGACCAGCCCTCAGGACATGCTTCCTCAGGGATTTGAGTATCACAATGGTAATGGGACATTGTGCCTGATTGGTGACTATGATCCCAAAACCGATACATTTATAGAGCAGCACGATCAGGCTATAGATTATGGGATTGATTTTTACGCGCCGCAGACCATAGAAACTTCTGATGGAAGAAGGATTATGATTGGCTGGATGCAAAACTGGGATGCCTGTGGCATCCGCACTCCAGAAGAACCATGGTCGGGCCAGATGAGCCTTCCCCGTGAACTGTTTATCAGGAATGGAAGGCTCTATCAGGCGCCGGTGAGAGAACTGGATGCATTGCGGAAAAATGAGATAGCGTATAAGAACAAAAGCATATCAGGAGAGATCCGTTTACAAGGCATCCAGGGACGGAGAGTGGATATGGAATTGGTTCTTTCTCCTGGCGATGAAGAGAATCTTTACCAGAAGTTTGCGGTTCGATTTGCTCAAAATGCCCAGTACAGGACTTCTTTAAGTTTCCGTCCCCATGAATCGGTGCTGAAGATTGATCGAAAATTTTCTGGTTCCAGAAGAGCAATCATCCATCAACGGCGCTGCCTGGTAAAAGACCAAAAAGGAAAATTAAAGCTGAGGATCATCCTGGATTCATTCAGTGCGGAAATTTTTGTAAATGATGGAGAACAGGTGCTTTCTGTGACGATGTACACAGACCTGGATGCTCAGGATATTTCCTTTTTCGCCGACGGACAGGTGCTTATGGATATTATAAAATATGATCTAGATATGGAGGGCAGCAATCCGTCAGACCGGGGGATCCTCGGTTGACTCTCTGTAAACAAGGCTGGTTTCTGCATGAACCGTACAAAAATGAGTGGAAGGATTTTGGATTCGGGAAATAAGCAGGTGTGCGGCAAGCTCCCCCATGGTTTCACTGTATATGTGGATGGTAGTGAGGGAAGGGGTTATCATACGGGATTCTGATGTGTCATCAAAACCGCATAGATAAACATCTTCTGGAACGGAGATTCCCTTTTTCTTAAGCACCTGCATAAAGTCCATAGCTACAAAGTCATTGGCACAGATAAATACGTCCGGAAGGCTGTTCATCGTTTGAAGTTGCGCGGTCAGATATTCCTGATAATCAGAAGAATCCGGATTTTTGATCCCCTCCTTATTGCCTAAGATGCAGTATTCCTCTATAATCGGAAGATTGGAAAGCAGCATAGCAGTACGATATCCCATATATCGTTCAAAAAAGGATTGGCAGTGGAGATATTCCCCTACAAAGCCGATCCTTTTTTTGTTTCTGCACACCATTTCTGTTACAAATGCACAAATATCAGACTGATTGTCGGGAAGGATCCGGTCTGCTGTAAATGGGAGGATCGGTTGAGCGGGAGAATCTACGAAAATAACTGGAATGTTCAGGCCGCATATCATCTGAGCATATCTGCAATCAAACATTTCAAAGCATATGATACCGGCAGTCTTTTCCGGAACAAAAGAATCTGGCAGTTTTAGGGAATCAACTTCATTGTCCAAGATACGGTGCATGGTAAGGAAGTAGCCCAGTTGAGAAAGTTCCCTTTGGAATTTATCAACAATGCAAGATATAAAGTAAGATTTTCCCCAAAAGACTGTGGTAAGAAGGGCGATTTCTCCTGTTTTTTGTGAATTCGGGGTGAAAAACTCTGGTTTATTTAAGTCAGCGGAGGTGAAATAAGAAAATTGCTTATATCCCATTTCAGCCGCTTTTTTTAAAATTTTTGCTCTGGTGGTATCGGCCAGAACCCCTGTATTGTTAATGGCTTTCGAAACAGTATTTCGGGAAATGCCCAAAGCATCAGCGATATCTTGTATCGTAACCTTATTTGCCATAATATGTTCCCTTTCTTTTATTTGCTTCGCATATCGATTCTGATTTTTGGACAAACCAGGATAGATGAGTATATTATAATGTAAGAATGAAAATGAGTCAAATACAAAATGAAATAGCCAATCATCATTAAAGATGATTCAGGCTGTCACATGTAGATAGGTGTCATTTGCAACATAGAGAACCGTTTAAATAGTGTAAATGCAAAAAAATATTGACAATAATTGTGCAATATGATACACTTCATGATGCAAATGAGAAAATAGTATGTACACAGATGTAACATGAAATGCAAACCGAAACGTAGTGTATTGACTGCATGCCATCTGGTGAAACTCTGCGGAACAAATCTTCATCAGCAAAGCAGTTTTTCTGAATCCAAGGCGGTCCATATACTGGTATTTTCTGTGAGAGGTGCTTCTATGGAATGTTCCAAAGATGCGGTATCCCTGTGCTTTGACTCAAATAATAACATATTTCAATTTTGGCTTGAATGCGTCCGTCAGGGCAGAGCGGATATTATCCAGAATTA
The DNA here is from genome assembly GCA_910589195.1 of uncultured Lachnospiraceae bacterium. GTDB lineage: Bacteria > Bacillota > Clostridia > Lachnospirales > Lachnospiraceae > Caccovicinus. Next base: position 63,252 of record CAJUTC010000009.1, on the reverse strand, counting down.
CTGTAATGAAGAAGAAAAAAGAAAAATCTGTAGCCAAGTCTTTAAGGAAAACCGGACATATGCGTTTCGGATATGTATGATCATTTGGACGGAAGCGGTAAAGATTGTGGAAAGGATGGAAACGCCCAATGGGGCTGTGGATAAAAAGTTTGAAGAATGCGTTGCCCGCTCTCTACAGGCTACGACACCGTGGATGCTGATAGAGCTGAGTGAAGAATGTCTGATGGATTTTGCCAGAATTGTGAATAAAACCATATGCGATCCGCCATTGTCGCCGGTTTTTATAAAATTTCAGAAATACATAAAATCTCATATTTATGAACCTTTGAATATTGAGATCATTGCAGATTCCTTATATATCAGCAAGAGCCATCTTTCCCATACTATAAAACGGGAAACCGGAGAAACCGTTCACCGGTGGATTTTAAAGGAAAAGATTAATATGGCCCGGCTGATGCTGTCGAATAAAACTTATTGCATGAATGAGATATGGAGTCTTCTGGGCTTTTGTTCCCAGAGCCATTTTGCCAAGTGCTTCCGTCAGATTACAGGGGTGACGCCATCACAATTCCGACTAAACGTGACGTTATCTGAAACTGATGAGCCAGGAAACAGCAAATTAAGAGAATCAATTGGCAATTTAAACAAAACGTAAGCAAACTTTTTGTGAACCAAGTGAATTGATGGGATGAACAAAATGTGATATAGTATTTTTGTCAAGGAAGAATACGTATTCTATGGTGTAACTCATGATAACAATGACAGAAATCGCAAAATTAACAAAAGTTTCTCAACCGACGGTTTCCCGGGTACTAAATGGAAATATGAATGTAGCGCCGGAAATCCGGGAACGAGTACTGGCTTGTGCCAAAGAATATGATTATCAGCCCAATGTTTTGGCAAAAGGCTTACAAGGCAGTAAGACAAATTTGCTAGGCGTACTCCTGACTGATATTTCCAATGGATTTTTTGCAGATGTTGCAAAGGCAATTGAAACAAAAGCAAGGAAACATGGATACAGCATAATCCTTTTCAACAGTAATTACAATACGGACAGCGAATTGGAATACCTGGATGTGGTGCGTCGCTACCGGGTTGACGGCGTCCTTGCTGTTCCTATCCGTGAAACCAGCCAGGTATGGCAGGGATATGCAAAAAAGCTGGACGTTCCTGTTGTGGCTGTTACACGTCAGACCAAAGGCCTGGATTCGGTGTATGTGGATCATAAAGAAGCTGGAGAACTGGTAGCCAGGTATTTGGTCAAGCAAGGATATGAACAGTTTTTATTTATCGGAAAAGAGTATGACCTTAAATATGTGGGATTTCGCCAGGCATTGTCAGATATGGGATGGGCAAAAGCGGTTACGAATGTTGTGTACCTTGATGATGTGCAGATGAAAGAAGCGCTGGGATCTTACTTGCCTTTTCAAAAGCGGCGTCTTGGCGTATTTGCCGGAAATGATATTTACGCGCTGCGGATTCTCAGGCTTTTGCAGGAATTACAGCTTGCGGTTCCTGCAAAGGTTGGGGTGATTGGTTTTGACGATACCATGATGGGACGGTATCTGAATCCTAGTCTTAGCAGTGTTTCCCAGCCCATAGACCTGATGGCGCAGGAAGCGGTTTTGCGGCTATTGTACCGCATCGAGCATCCGGGGGAACATCCGCTTTGGAACCTGCCCCTCTGTGCTTGTCTTGCTCCAAGACAGAGTACTTAAAAAAAGCCAATAACGTACTGACCAGATGATATCTGGTGAAACTTTGCAGAATATAATTTGGCCAGTACAAAAGAGGCGGTTTTTTTTAATACATGCGTGAATACGTATTCTTTTTATCAAACCTGAATAGAGTTTTGTACTATTTTGTGAATACGTATTCAAGCCGCAATGTACGTTACCCTTAAGAAAGGGATAAAATAAACGAACAGAAAGGAAACGAGATTATGGATTATGCAAAGACAGCTCAGCAAATTTATGAAAAAGTTGGAAAAAAAGAAAACCTGATCTCTGCTGCCCATTGCGCTACCCGTTTGCGACTGGTACTGGCGGACAATGCCAAATGTGACGCAAAAGCAGTGGAAGACATTGATGGGGTGAAGGGGGTGTTCAGCGCCTCCGGCCAGTTGCAGATTATTCTTGGAACTGGTGTGGTCAATAAGGTTTATGACCAGTTTATTGCGATTTCCGGCCTTACTGCCGCATCCAAGGAGGAGGTGAAAGCGGCAGCGGCAGCCAATCAGAATCTGTTCAAGCGGGCCATCAAGACTTTAGGCGATGTCTTTGTCCCGATTATTCCGGCTATTGTGGCCAGCGGCTTTCTTATGGGTATTATGGAAGCCCTGACCTTTATGGTAAACAACGGTTTCCTGAACCTTAATACCTCCGGCTCTATCTACGTTTTCGCAAACCTGTTCGCTAACACGGCCTACACCTTCCTGCCTATCCTAATTGCTTTCAGCGCTGCCAGGGCGTTTGGCGGGAATCCATTCCTTGGAGCCGTTATCGGTATGGCTATGATCCACCCCAATCTGCAGAATGCCTGGACAGTAGCAACGGAAGGCGTGCTTCAGAAACAACAAGTTTGGTTTGGCCTTTACAGTGTGGATATGGTGGGCTATCAGGGCCACGTTATCCCGGTAATCATTGCCGTGTGGGTGCTGTGCTTTATTGAGAAACGGCTGCACAAGATTGTTCCAGCCATGCTGGACCTGTTTGTGACTCCGCTGGTCAGCGTGTTTGTGACCGGTTACCTGACGCTGTCTATTATCGGGCCTATCTTCGTTACCATTGAAAACGGCATAATTAATGGTATTCTGACCCTTCTAACCTTGCCATTAGGCCTGGGCAGCCTGGTAATGGGCGGCCTTTATTCTCTGACTGTAGTGGGCGGCATCCATCATATGTATACAGTAATCGATGTGGGTCAGCTTGCTCAGTATGGATTTACATACTGGCTGCCGTTAGCTTCGGCTGCCAATCTGGCTCAAGGCGCCGCAACGTTGGCTGTTGCATTGAAAACCAAGAATACTAAAATAAAATCCGTAGCCCTTCCATCTTCCCTTTCCTGCTTTATGGGCATTACGGAACCAGCTATTTTTGGTGTGAACCTGCGTCATTTCCGGCCATTTGTCTGTGGTGCCATTGGTGGCGCGGCGGGTGCCATGTACGCTTCCCTGGTGGGTCTAGGTGCCAGCGGTACGGGAGTCACCGGCATTTTCGGCCTGCTGCTTTGCCTGCACGATTCCGTTCATTACATTATTATGATGGTGGTATCGGTGGGCGTATCCTTTGCGCTCACTTGGTTCTTTGGCTTTCAGGACGCTAAGACTTCTCCGGAAAAATCCGCTCAGCAAAAAGAGATAAATCTTACGGTAGAGTGCCAGCCAGGTACCGTTTACGCTCCTGTGTCCGGCAGTGTTTTCCCGTCAGAGGAAATTCCGGATGCTACCTTTTCTGCTGGCGTTTTGGGGCGGGGCGTTGGAATCAATCCCACAGAGGGTGTTGTGGTGGCGCCATTTGACGGAGAAATTTCTTTTGTCACAGATACTAAACATGCGGTGGGCGTTACCTCTGCAGATGGCATGGAGCTGTTGATTCATGTGGGTGTGGATACGGTAGCTATGGCGGGAGAGGGCTTTGAATGTTTCGTACAGAACGGACAGAAGGTGAAAACCGGCGAAATGCTGATTACCTTTGACCAGGAAGCGATCAAACAGGCCGGGCATCCTGATTGTGTCGCGGTGCTACTTTCTAACTCCGCAATCTATCCTGACTTGTCCACTCACTGCGGCGACTGCCATGCGCTGGACAAAGTGATTCAAGTTTGATAGAATCATACCGACTGGATCGGGAAACATCAGGCATTTTGGCAATTAAAAGCAGTCATGAATCAGCGAAAAGAGGTGCTTTCTATGAAGATATTATATATGGGTACGGCAGCGGCAGAAGGCTGGCCAGGTCTGTTTTGCTCCTGCCCCATCTGTACCCATGCCCGAAAAGAGGGAGGGAGGAACCGCCGTACCCGGACACAAGCCATTCTGGATGGCGGTTTGCTGATTGACTTTCCTCCAGACACATACTGCCATGCGCTGCAATATGGCTTGAATCTTGGCGCTATCCATACGCTGCTGGTGACCCACAGCCATATGGATCACTGGTTTCCTACTGATTTGATCCACCGGCATGAACACTTTGGACATGGCGCGGAGGGAGTGCTGGATGTTTATGGAAATGAAGCGGTTGAGAAAACCTTTTATGACAACATTCTGATTGACCGCTTCAAGTCCCATCCCATTGATCATGCGGTTCATTTCCATGTGATCCATGGCGGTGACCGGATCCGCTCCAATGGTTGGGAGATTATAGCGGTTCCCGCTGACCATGACAAGCGGGAAGAGTGCCTGGTCTATATCTGCAAAAAAGACGGGAAAACTGTATTATATGGACATGACACAGGCCGCGATTTGTCGCCAGCGGCCTGGAAGCTGGTAACAAGCCAAACATATGATTTGGTCAGCCTGGACGCGACGATGGGAACAAAATCGGTTCACCAGTATCATATGGGGTTGCCGGACGCGGAGGATATGTTAGAAAAGCTGTCCCAACTAGGCTGCATCGGCAGTCAGACGGTTAAAGTTGTCAATCATTTCAGCCATAACGGAGAAATGACATATGATCAGCTTGCTGCCTGGGGAGAAGAGCGGGGCATACTGGCGGCCTATGACGGGATGGAAGTAGAGTTTTGATTGTTCAATCGATTCGAATTAAAAGGTTCACTACGGTTCAGACACGCTTAAAAGCGTGTCTGAATTTTCTGCCTGGTTTGCCATTTGCGTGAATATGGGAAACATGCCAGTTATAGCACGTATACTATGAAAATCCGACGCCGATTAGGCGGCATGCATTCAGAGATGCCAAGTGCGCCTGCCAGACTTTCATAATTGGTGGCGCACTTACTTGTGAGCGCATGAAGGTTTACTTTTTAAGCCGCAAGCCGTCTTTGAAGGCTTCGCCCACCCGTTCTGTTACCTTATAATATCCATGCGTATAAGGGTCAAAGGCGATTGCGTTTACCAGGGACATATCAACCTTGTCGCCAGCCATAACACGTTCGTCTGCGGTCACATTTACAACCTTGCCGATAACGCCGCATCCATATTCCCCGTTCTGATATTCAATGAATTTACACTCTAAACATAGCGGAAACTCATTGATAATGGGCGCGTCTACAATTTCAGATTTACTGGCAGTAAGGCCGCTGTTTTCTAATTTATTCGAAACTTTGTTGCCTGACTCCACACCAAAATAATCGGCTTCCACTACATGGGCAGCATCTGCGATGCTTACGGTAAAAGCGCCCCTTGCTTTGATATTCGTTACGGTTTTGTGTGTTTCTGTTAAATTAAGAGCTACATTGCCCCTTTCCTGCATAGTGCCCCAGGCAGCGTTCATCACATTCACGCTACCGTCTTCATTGTAAGTAGCTACCATTAAAACTGGCATCGGAAAGATGCCTTCTGTTAAGTTGAGTTTTCTTCTCATTATTTTTTCTCCCTTTCAGATAGATAGGATTGTCAGACCTTGCGTCTTTCCATATCATGATGTTGGCGTTAAAAGGTCTGCTGCCACCTTGAAACCGGATTACTCCCCGCTTTGTGCTCCCGTAATCCTCAAAAACATTTAAAATACGCCCGGATCGGGCTGTTTTTCTTGTTTTGGCGGGTCACAAGGTGAAAAATCTTTTTGACTCTTATCGTATAATTGTAGCAGATGATAGAAAAAGTTCAAGTACTATCTTAAAGGAAAGTACCTCTAAAGATTGATCTGGAAAACGCAAATTTTCAATAATGAGAAAATGGATGAAATGCTCTTACCCCCGCATATCAAGACTTCTTTTAAGCGGAAGGAATCAAAGTGTGATTTGGCCGCTTGACAAGAAGTCATTTGGCTGGTATGCTCCTGGTAGAATTTGGACGGCTGTGAAGTTGCCAATTGCCTATTTAGGAAGGTAAAATGGAGGAGCCGGAGAGCAAAAAGCAACCGATAGCGTTCAAGATAAGAAAGGATCACCGTATGAAAATTGGATTTTTAGGAGCTGGAAGGATATCAGAAGTAGTTGCGCCGGCAGTGGCGCAGGCTAAGAACGTGGAGCGTGTAGCAGTGGCGGCCAGAGACCTAACTAGGGCGGAAGCATTTGCGCGGAAATGGGGATTTTATAAGGCTTATGGAAGTTATGAAGCGATGATGGAGGATCCGGATGTGGATGTGGTTTACATTGCCACGCCCCATTCGTTCCATTATGAGCAGATGATGATGGCCCTGGAACATGGGAAAGGGGTGTTCTGTGAGAAAGCTTTTTGCCTTAACAGCAGGCAGGCGGTAAGAATCCGGGATTTTGCCCGGGAAAAAGGGCTTTTTGTGGCAGAGGCGATCTGGACCCGGTATATGCCTTCTAGAAAGGTAATAAACGATTTAATTAATGGCGGGGCAATCGGAAATCCCAAGGTACTGACCGGAAACCTATGTTATCCGATTGTCCACAAGGAGCGCATGGTAAGGCCAGATCTGGCAGGCGGGGCCCTTCTTGATTTGGGGGTTTATGGTCTTAATTTTGCGTTCATGTGTTTTGGAAATGAGATTGAGCGAATGGAATCTTCCGTAGCCATGCATCCTGCCGGAGTAGACGGAATGGAGAGTATCACCTTGTTTTTTAAAGATGGAAGGATGGCTGTTATTACAGCCGGCATGTATTCTCGCTCTGACCGGAAAGGCATTATACACGGCGACAAGGGATATCTGATTGTGGAAAATATAAACAATCCACAGTCAGTAGCGGTCTATGACACATCAGACAAGCTGATTCAGAAAATAGAATTTCCGGATAAAGTGAATGGATATGAATATGAATTTGAGGAAGTAGCTGCCGCGTTTGATGCCAAAAAGACCCAGACGGATTCCATGCCAGTAGACGAAACCGTTTTTGTTATGGAGGTTTGTGACAGGCTCCGTGGGCAGTGGGGATTTCGGTATCCTCAGGAACGATAAAAAGCAAACAATGGCAAAGAAAGGCGGTAATCACAATGGAACAGCTTCAGGCAGCGCGGCTTGATACAAAACCGGAAATCAGTTTCGGTAAAAATCTGCCATATTATGAGAATCTGAATTTTTCAGATACAGCAGAATACAAAAGAATAACCCTAAACGATCAGCAGTGGATGAATCCGCTGATCACAATAGAAAACGGGCTTGCTACTGATAATTGTTTTGGAACGTATTATCTGTGGGGTGACGCTTTTGGCCTTCGGATCGCGGCTTGTGGCATGCGCTTGTTGGCTTATTGCGGTACAGGAAGCCAGCTTCGCTTTTTTTATCCTCACGGGTCAGGAAGCTTAAAAGACGCGGTGCTTTGCATGGAAGAAAAGGCCAGAGAGCATCATGCAGATCTGGAAATCAGTGGCGTAACCAAAGAACAAAAAGAGGCTCTTACACTTGCGCTGCCTGGCTATTTCACCTTTGAAGAAAAACGTTCCCGGGCAGACTATATCTATAACGTAGAAAGCCTGGCATCCCTGGCAGGGAAAAAGCTTCACAGTAAGAAAAACCACTGCAACCGGTTTGAACGGGATTATCCGGACTGGCACTGTGAAATGCTGGAAGAAAGCCATATGGAGGACTGCTTGGGTCTTCTTTCAAAATGGGAGGAAAACCATCAGGAAGGACAAGATGATGAGATGCGGCAGGCGGAAGAAACGGCAGTGGTAAAATCCTTTCGGCATTACCATGCCCTCCATATGGCTGGAGTCGTTCTTTATGCGGGAGGGGAGCTGGTTGGATTCTCTTTTGGGGAGCCAATCGGGGAACATGGTTTTGATGTCCATTTTGAGAAGGCAGACGCAAAAATCCACGGCGCCTATGCGGTGGTAAACCGTGAGATGGCAAAGATGATTCAAACACATTATCCAAATGTGCGCTTTTTAAACCGTGAAGAAGATATGGGGATGGAAAATCTGCAAAAAGCAAAGGAGTCATACCGGCCTGCGTTTTTGATTGAAAAGTATTCCGCATATCATCCGGTCTGCATATCTGGAGGAATATGGGCAGAGGGGAAGTTGGTGAAACAATGACCATTTATGATATAGCGAAAATTGCCGGGGTATCTGCCAGCACAGTGTCCAGAGTAGCTAACCATAAGCCGGGGATTAAAGAAGAAACCAGGAAACAGATCCAGGCGCTTTTGGATGAATACGATTACCGGCCCAATGAAACTGCCAGGGGTCTAGTGAACCAGTCCAGCAAAATGATTGGGATTTTAATCACAGATATCCGGTATGCCCACCATGTGGATATTGCTTATTATATTGAGGAGGAGCTGGAAAAACAAGGATATTGCAGCTTGATTTTAAATACCGGCCTATCCGATGAGAAAAAGGTACACGCTATTAAACTCCTTTCCCAAAGACGGGTAGACGGGGTTATTTTGGTTGGTTCTACCTTCCAATGTGACGCGGTAAAGGCAGCGCTGGCATCCTGCTTCCGGAAAGAACCGGTAGTGATTACAAATGGTTATCTGGAGCTTCCCAATGTAAAAGGCGTCCTGGTGAATGAACAGGAAGGGATGGAGGCGTGTGTAAGGCTAATGGCGAAAAAGGGGCATACAAAGCTGGCCTTTGTCCTCCCCAACCATACTCCAAGCAATCTGTCAAAAGAAAAGGGCTTTCAGACGGGCATGGAAGCTTTGGGGTGGAAGCGGGAGGATTTGTGGATTTATACATCGCCTACCACCTTAGAGGATGGGAAACGGGTTACGGAACAGATATTAAACGACCATCCGGATGTGGAGGGGATTATATTCGGGGAAGATCTGGCGGCGGTAAGCGGAATCCGCCTTTTGGTGGACAAAAAGATTCCGGTTCCAAGGCAAGTTGCCGTGATCGGCGTGGATAATTCCAAGTATTGTGATATTTGCTATCCAAAACTTACATCGTTAAATAATAAACTGGTTGAGATGAGCTTTGAGGCTGCCAGGATTCTTTTAGATGATCTGGAGGGGAGAAAAAACCCGGAAAAGATCATGCTGTTTTCCAGCATTGTAGAAAGGGAAAGCACATAACGAGAGCAACGGCTCCTGATTCGGTACAGGCGAAAGGCACATAGAACAAGGTTTAACAGGAAAAAATCGAAAAAAGTGCACCTGATTTTGCTATCGATTGCAAATATAGAATAAAAAAGCATTAAAATTCATCTGATTTAAGATGATAATATGCAGAATACATAAAAGTAGAACGTAAAAATAGGTAAAAATAACGATTAAATAGCGGTTGAAAAACTATTAATAGTGTGATATGATGAAATCACAAGAAAACAATCGATTGCAAAACAAAGCTTAAATTGCAGTCAGGCCATCAAGGGAAAGGAGGAATGCCAGGATGGTGTATGGCCATGTTGACACGTTAGAATATTGCGGTCTATATCCAAAGGAGATTGTAACATCCCTTGATTACTGCAGGGCGTCAAATATAAATGACTGGAAGGAAGGTACCTATTTTCTGGATGGTGATCGGCTGATTGCGAAAGTATTCCATCGGGAAACAGGGCCAAGGGAAGAAAAGCTTCCGGAAGTGCACAGACGTTATATTGAAGTTCAGTTTATGGCTGAGGGAGAAGAATATATCGGATATTATCCGGATCTGGGGGATAATGGGATAAAAGAGAATTGCCTGGAAGAAAAGGACACATTATATTATGAAGAAAACCATAAGGTTCAGGAAATTATGCTTCCGATGCGGGCAGGCTGTTATGCAATCTTTTTTCCGGAGGATGTCCATCGTCCCTTTTGCCAGTTGGGGAAACCACAGGAAGTAAAGCGGATTGTGGTTAAGATTGATATCAACGCGCTGCAATAAGGTTTTCATAAAAACAATCGATTGCGAAAAGAACGAAATACGATATCAGGTATGAAATGGAATAAGTATGAAAATGGAGGAAAAATGATGAAGAGAGTTCCCTACGAAACTATGGTAAGTGAATTTAAGCGGGTATTGGTGAAAAAGGGCTTTACTGAGGATCGGGCAGAGGCTGCGGCTGGTATTTTTGCCCAGAACAGCCTGGCCGGCGTGTATTCCCATGGGTTAAACCGGTTCCCAAGAGTGGTGGAATATCTGGAAAAAGGCGAGATTGATCCGGATATTGTTGCTACTTGCGAATTAAAATTAGGAGCCATGGAGCGCTGGAACGGCCATCGGGGATTCGGCCCCTTAAACGCCAAACTGGCCATGGATCGCGCTTGCCAATTAGCAAAAGAGTACGGCATCGGCATTGTGGCTTTGGGGAATAACAACCATTGGATGAGAGGCGGAAGTTATGGGTTCCAGGCAGCGGATCAGGGCTGTATCGGGATCTGCTGGTCCAATACCTGCCCCAATATGCCGGCATGGGGCGGAAAAGACAGGAAAATTGGAAATAACCCTATTATCTTTGCTGTTCCAAGAAGCAACGGGCAGCATGTGGTAATCGACTGTGCCGTATCCCAGTTTTCTTATGGGAAAATTGAGGACTGCAAGCTGAAAGGGATTCAGCTTCCAGTGCCAGGTGGCTATGACACCAAGGGGAATTTGACAACAGACCCGGCTGAAATTGAGAAAACCTGGCGGGTTCTTCCAATGGGGTACTGGAAGGGCAGCGGCATTTCCATCGCACTGGATTTGATTGCTACCGTTTTGACCAATGGAAATTCCGTTCATACCATTGGAACCTTTGGGGATGAGGTTGGCCTGACCCAAATTATGATTGCGATTGATCCTTCTAAGGCAAACAGCCAGGAGCTGACAGATCAGATTGTAAATGACATTGTTGCGGATATTAAATCGTCTGAGCCGGCACAGGAAGGCGGAACCGTTCTGTATCCAGGGGAACCAGAGGCTATGACCATCCAGGAGAATCTGGAAAAAGGAATTCCGGTGATTGAGGAAAAGTGGAACCAGGTACTGGCTATGTAAACCAAATGTTTTGACTGGGATTTTGTGAATAATTGAGCCATTGTATGGATAACTGGTTGTTTGATATACAAATTACGGCTAACGCGTTGGGCGAACTGTTGAGCTACTATCAGTTAAATACCATTGTTCAGCAGTTCTTTACCAATATGTCTGGCGGATGGTTGGTGTTCTTGCTGGTTGTGGTAGCGTTCTTTATGTTTGTGGGGACTTTTATGGATGCTGTTCCGGCTATGATCCTGTTTGTGCCCATTATCCTTCCTTCCGCCACCGCGCTGGGAATCAGCCCTATTATCCTGGGCCTGATTATTGTCGTTACTTTAGCGCTCGGATTGGTAACACCGCCTTACGGACTTTGTTTGCTGATTGCTTCATCCATCAGCGGAATTAAAATTGAGGACGCATTTAAGGGAACACTGCCTTACTTCCTGTCCTCCATTGTAGTTTTGATGCTGCTGGTATTATTCCCAACCGTATGGCTGGCAATTCCTTCCGCCATATTCCCGGGACTGTTTTAATACCGTGCCAAAAAGGCCTGCCTGGAATTGGAACGAAAAAATATAAAATATTTGAAGTAAATGGAAATCCTCCTTCGTTTTACGAAACAGAAGGAGGATTTTTTACGTTATCATTATTTTAGTGAATCAAAACGGAAGGAAACGTGAGGCAGGATATGGAAACGAAATCAAATAAGGAATCAGGGATAAATCAGGAAATTGCTCCCATCCAAAAAACGGAAGCAGAAGCAGAATTTGACCATGAGATGGAACGCCTTCTGGCTCCGGAACCAGAAGGGACAAAAAAGAAGGGAAAAAAGAAAAAGAAGGCAGAAGGGATTCCTAAGAAAAAGTGGAGCCGGAAACGGAAACTGGTAGTAGGAATCGGGGCAGTCCTTCTCCTGTTTGCGGCATGGAAGATGCTGTTTGGCAAAAACAAAGAAACCGTACCCTTTGTGGCGACCCAGGTGTTAGAAACTGGAACCATTCAAAACCGCTTGGCGATTACTGGCCCCATATCTGGAACAGACAGTGTGGATGTAGTATCAAACCTTCATGCGGAAGTAATGGAGCTTCGGGTAAAAGAAGGGGATCGGGTGGAAAAGGATCAAATTTTAGCCATTGTAGACAGCGGCGATTTGGAAAAAGAAGTAGAGATTGCCCAGAACGCTTATAATCTGGCTGTGATCACGAAAAATGAACAGCAGAAGGAAGCGGAACAAGGATTTGCCAAAGCTATGCAGGACTGCCAGGCGGCAAAGAGAGCTTTGGATCGGACAGCTATTATGGTGCAGGCAGGAAGCGAACCGCCTGTGAACCTGGAACAGGCCCAGAATACATATGCGGATACTGTGCGTCAGGTCAATTCCTTTAATCTGGTAAATGGAAAGCCAGCCGCGAATGAATCTTACGATCTCCAGATTAGAAATGCGGAATTTGAGCTGGAAAAGAAGAAAGAGGCATTAGAGAGCGCTCAGATAAAAAGCCCTATCGCAGGCACTGTAGTGCGGGTGAATACAAAGGTAGGCCAGTTTGCGGATAAGCCGGAAGACGAAAAGCCTATGTTTATCATTGAAAACCTGGATCAATTGGAATTGGAAATTAAAGTAAGTGAATACTCCATCGGCAAGGTGGAAGTGGGGCAGCCGGTAACGATCCATGCGGATATTTTAAATGGGGAAGAGGTTTCCGGCATGGTGGCTTCTATTTCGCCTACTGGAGAAGAAAAGGGCGGCGGCTCAACTGAACGTGTCATCCCCACTACGGTTGCCATTACCGATCCCAATACTAAACTGATTGCCGGAATTACGGCCCGGGCGGAAATTATTCTGGAAGAATCGGAAGATGCCCTGATAATCCCCATTTCCGCCCTGCTGCAGAAAGAAGACGGCAGCTTATACGTCCAGAAGGTGGAAAATCAGATCCTTACCTGGATTCCGGTAGAAACCGGAGTGGAAAGCGATATTAATATTGAAATTATTCCTGTGGATAAAGAAAGCCTGAAAGCCGGCGACTCCATAGCAATCAATGCGTCTGCCCTGTTAGAGGACGGAACCAGCGTGTTATCCAATGCTGCCAATTAGGCTGGAGGTGACAGGAACTACTATGAAGAACAGAAATCTTAGACAGTTATTCCGAAAAAAGGAAAAAAAGCTGCCTGCGTATATGACAGAAAATGTAAACCAGGATTTGATCCGGCTTGAAAATCTGGTGAAAATCTATGATACAGGAGCTATTAAAGTTCTGGGTTTGAAAAAAATCAACCTGACCATAAAGCGGGGGGATTTTGTGGCGATTATGGGGCAGTCCGGATCCGGAAAGTCTACCCTGATGAATATTTTAGGCTGTTTGGATCGGCCTACTATGGGGCATTATTACCTGGATGGCATCGACACGGCCCAATTGACGCCAAACCAGTTGTCCGAGGTGCGGAACCGGAAAATCGGATTTGTGTTCCAGTCCTTTAACCTGATTCCCCGTACTTCCGCCCTGAAAAATGTGGAGCTTCCTATGACATATGCCCACAAGCTTTCGAAAAGGGAACGTCAGGATCGGGCATTTCAGCTTTTAGAACGGGTGGGTCTTGGAAAGCGGTATGAGCATATGCCAAATGAACTGTCAGGAGGGCAGAGGCAGAGGGTAGCGATTGCCAGGGCTCTGGCAAATGAACCGCCTTTAATCCTGGCAGATGAGCCTACCGGAAACTTAGATACCGCTTCTTCCATAGAGATTATGGAGCTGTTTGGGCAGCTTCACAAAGAAGGGGCTACGGTGGTGGTAGTAACCCATGAGGAGGATATTGCGGCATTTACCGAGCGGGTTATCCGCTTCCGTGACGGCCAGGTAGTCAGCGATGTAAGGAAAGGGGAAGCAAATCATGTTGATTGAAAATATGGCAATGGCATTTTCTGCCATCCGTGCCAATAAAATGCGTTCCGTTCTGACTATGCTTGGAATTGTAATCGGGATTGGCTCCGTAATTTCCATCGTTTCCATCGGTGATACTATGCGGAGCATGTTTGCGGATCTGTATAAGGACGTTGGCATCACCCAGGGATTTTGCCAGATTCGAAGCTGGATGATTGATGATTTTCGGCAAAGTGATTACTTTACCTTAGATGAGATGGAGCGGATCAAAGAAGTGTTCGGTGATGAGCTTGCCTATATTGACAGCAATATGTCGGTTGATGGCGACGCAACCTATGGCAGGAATACCGTTCGCTTCAGTTTAAGCGGAATTGACTATAATTATCAGGATGTGCAGCCAGTTAATATGGTATATGGGCGCTACTTAAACCAGGGAGATATTTTGGGCAGAAAAAAGAATGCGGTTTTGGATGTAAAAAGCGCCATGCGTATGTTTGGAACGGAAAACGCGGTAGGCCTTTCCTTCCGCATAACCGTTTGGGGAGAAGTCCAGGATTATACGGTAGTAGGCGTATACCGGAAAGATATGAGTCCCTTCCAGGCGCTGATGATGGGGGATACAGGGGAAGGAGGCTCCGCCTATATCCCATACACCATCCTTACCTGGCCCAATGACTATTTTGGAGTATATCATATTTATGCCGCGGAGGATGTGGATTTGAATGACTTTTTCACCCGCTTTACCAATTATGTGGCAAAAATAAAGGGAAGGCAGCCAGAACAAATTTATATGTATACGGCGATGGAAGAAATGGGCTCTATTGATCAAATGATGGGAGGCCTTTCCGCTGCTGTAGGAGGGATTGCGGCCATTTCCCTGATTGTAGGAGGTATCGGAATTATGAATATTATGCTGGTTTCGGTGACGGAGAGAACCAGAGAAATCGGAATCAGGAAAGCTCTGGGGGCAAAAACCAGGGATGTATTGATCCAGTTTTTAACAGAGTCTGCTACCTTATCCGCAATGGGAGGCATTATCGGGATTCTGATCGGAGCCGGTCTGGTAAGCCTGGGCGGTTTGGCATTAGGCGTTCCGGTGGTGATTAAGCCTGTTATTGTTATTCTTGCGGTGGGATTTTCCGCCATGGTTGGAATTTTCTTTGGATTATATCCTGCTTCAAAAGCAGCAAAAGCGGATCCGATTGACGCGCTCCGGTATGAATAGGGTGACATAGGAACCACAAAAGAGATACCAGGCAGCAGGGGATTTTGATTTCCCCTTTGCCTGGTATTCTTATGGACTTTCGTCTGTTGATTTGCCAAGGATCCAGAAAATTGTGATAGTAATATGTCTACGGTTTATTGTTCTGGGTTTCGATGCTTGATTTTCTCGTTTCTTACAGCAGCCCTTTGATGTTTCATTACAAATTTATAAAAATTTGGTATAACTACTCGCAAAGACAGAAATTATATGTTACAATAAGAAGAAGTGTTCTGAGGTTGCAAGAGAAAAGGAGCGGCAATATGCTGAATGAAGAGAAGATCAAACTGATGACAAGCATTGCCATGTTTGAACAAAAAGAAGGAAAGAAAATTTTTCCATTAAGCTGCTATTTTAGAAGTGACTATATCAGCCGCCATTTGCTGGGGGCCTTTTTCGGATATACGTTATGCTGCCTTCTGGGCATCATCCTTTGGGTTTTGTACCATTTGGAACTGCTTTTGACGAATATTGAGATTGACATGTTGCTGTCCCTTGGAAAGCGGTTTGGGCTCATTTATTTGGGAGGTTTGGTACTTTATCTGCTGATTACAGCGGTGGTTTACTGGAAACGATATGAGTATTCCATTGCCGGCATGCGGATTTATATGGCAAAACTAAAACGCTTAGAGAAGCGGTATGAGTATCAGAACAAGGTGAAGGAGATGTCAAAGGAGGGCGTTCGTTATGATCGGTCTTCTGGTATTTAAGGAACGTCTGAAAGCCTTTTACGGAAAATATAGTTTTATTGTGAACCCTATTTGGAAGTTTCTGTTTTCCATGGTTGTGTTTATTTTGTTAAACCAAAATTTGGGCTTTATGGAATTATTAAAAAACCCGCTGATTTTTACGGCAGTCAGCCTGCTGTGTGCGTTTCTTCCGGTTAGCGTCCTTACATGTGTCGCGGCTGTTTTTATGATGTTGCACTTGTACAGCATGTCGCTTGATCTGGCCGTGATCACAGGCATCCTGGTTCTGACAGTGGCTATTCTTTACAGCGGCTTCCAGCCAGGTAATTCGGTGATTATGGTGATTACCCCGATGTTGTTTTTCTTTCGGGTACCGCTTGTAGTGCCTTTGATTATCGGTCTGTCCTGCGGCCTGTCCGCGCTGATCCCGATGTGTGCTGGTGTTTTTTTCTACTATCTGTTGATTTACGCCAAACAGAACGCAGGTGTCTTAGCCGGGGCAGCGACAATTGATATTACCCAGAAATACATGCAAATTTTAGACAGCCTGCTGCGTAATGAAATGATGATGCTTATGGTCCTTACCTTTGCGGCGGCGGCGATTGTGGTGTATTTGATTAAAAGCCTGTCAGTAGCATACGCATGGACCATTGCGATTGCGGCAGGAGTTGTGGTGGAGCTGGCAGTTATTTTTTTCGGAAATTCCCGGATGAATGTGAATTTGTCAGTTGGTTCGATTATAATAGGAGTGATGATATCACTGGTTTTGGCATTTATTTTCCAGTTTTTTGTATTTGCGGTGGATTATTCCAGAACCGAATTCCTGCAGTTCCAGGATGATGATTACTACTATTATGTAAAGGCTGTCCCCAAAATGGCAGTAACTGCGCCAGATGTAAAGGTGCAGAGAATTAATAAAAGGAAAGATTCCTGATTTTTGGAAAGCGGGCACAGCGGCAGAATTGTGCTGTGGATGGAAGGGAAACAGGATTTAGGAAGGGAGGATATGGCACCATGGCGGAACTAATGGAAGGTATTCGCTCCTGGCTGTCATTTTTGCAGAGAATCAGCATCAGGAATCTGATTGAAATTGTAATTATTTCAGTACTGATTTATGAAGTATTGTTTTGGATTAAAAATACACGGGCCTGGACATTGCTTAAGGGCCTGGTGGTGATTTTGGTGTTTACTGTGTTTGCCGCAATCTGTGAGCTGCGGACGATTCTTTGGATTTTAGAAAAAACGGCCACAATCGCGGCAACAGCGCTTCTTGTGATTTTCCAGCCGGAACTGCGCAAGGCGCTGGAGCAGTTAGGAAGCAAAAACATTCTTACCAATATCCTTTCGTTTGACGATGGGAAGGAGGAAAGCGGCTTTACGGAGAAAACGGTAAGCGAATTAGTCAGGGCTACATTTGAGATGGCCAAGGTAAAAACCGGAGCCCTTATGGTAATTGAAAAAGGCGATACATTAAAGGAAATTGAGCGTACCGGTATCGAGGTAAACGGCCTGGTAAGCAGTCAGCTTCTGATTAATATATTTGAGCATAATACCCCGCTCCATGACGGCGCGGTTGTGATCCGTGGAAACCGTGTGGCGGCGGCTACCTGTTATCTTCCCCTTTCTGATAACATGTCCATTAGTAAGGAATTAGGGACCAGGCATAGGGCGGCAGTTGGAATCTCAGAGGTAACTGACAGCCTGACGATTGTAGTTTCTGAGGAAACGGGAAGGGTTACGTTGGCAGAGGGAGGAAAGCTGACCAGAATTAATGACGGGGAAGCCTTAAAGAAAGCATTGTCAAGCAATACGGAGGAAAGCGCTGCCCCTGCCGGAAAGTTTAAATTATGGAAGGGGAGGCTGAAGAATGAAAGAAATTCTAACCCGTAATCTGGGTCTTAAGATTCTCTCCGTGGTAATTGCTTTTTTTGTGTGGCTGGCCGTGGTCAATGTATCGGATCCCCAGGTAACTGACCGCAAGGAGATTGTTCTGGATGTGGTAAACGGGGATGTTATGACAAAAGCCGGCCTGTTCTATGAAACGGAGGGGAAGCGGAATACAGTTACCATATCATATCAGATACGGACCCAGGACCGGATGAATGTAACCTCCTCCGATTTCAGGGCGTATATTGACCTGGCGGATTATTATCCAGCTACTGGCACAGTTCCGGTTTATGTGGATGTTTTAAATAATAAGGATTACCTGGTAGATTCTGTGGCTGCGAGGCCGGCAGTGGTGCGGATTAAGACCGAACAGATCCAGGTGAAAGATTTTGATCTGAAAGTAAATCCATCAGGATTTGAGGCAGACGGATATGAGGTAGAACGCTATGAGTTAAGCGAGGATATGGTGACAGTAGAGGGGCCGGAGTCTGTAATTGGCCGGATTAACTCTGTGGGGATTGAGGTGGATATCCAGGGATTACGGACAGAAACCACAGGAACCGCGGTTCCGATTTTTTATGATGCCAATAACAATCAACTTCCGTTAGACGATCGGATCACAATCAACGTGCCGGAGATTACCTATACAATCAAAGTGCTGAAATCAAGGAGGATTCCTCTGGAATTTGAAGTAGGAGGACAAGTGGCAGAGGGCTACCGCTATGTGGGTCTTCAGGCGACTGCTAATGAGGTGTCAGTAGTAGGGCCGGACGCAATCGTTTCCGCCATAGAATCCATCCGGATCCCGGCCAGCGCTCTGAATTTGGCCAGTGCAGAAGGTGACAAGCTGATAACCATAGATGTGGAAGACTATTTGCCGGATAAACAAAATATGAGCATTCCATGGAACAGCCAGGTTAGCATAACTCTGCTAGTGCGGCAGCTATCCCAAAAGGCAATAGAAGTTCCTACCAACCGGATTATCCGGGAAGGGGAGTCAGATTTAAACTATTATGAATATAACCAGGATTCAATTGAGGTTATTGTGGAAGGCCTTTCGGAAGATTTGGATCTGTTGGACGTTTCGGATCTGGTATTGGAGATGGATGTATCCGGGATGGGATTAGGAAGCCACAGGGGAAGCCTGACATTTGAAGGCCTTTCGGATATCTTCCAGGTGGTAAGCTATTCCGATTTCCAGGTAATGGTAATGTCAAAAGAAGCAGGGCCAGGTATGACAACGGCAGAAGAAGGAAGCGAGGGCAGCGGCCAGGAACCGGATGAGGAGCCGGAAGCAAGAGAGGCCGCGGGCAACAGTGTTTTGGACGCAAGCCCGGAAAGCGGCAGTATGGAAGAACCATACGGGACGGCGCCGGAAACAACAGAAGTAACAGGAGAAAGCAGCCAGGAGGCTGTGCAATAGCGGAGGAATAACATGGTTAGCGAGAAAGTGATGATTAAAAATCCCAGCGGCCTGCATCTTAGGCCGGCTGGAATCCTCTGTAAGGAAGCGATTAAGTATCAATCCACCATCCATTTTCACTTTCGCAATACCACGGCAAACGCAAAAAGTGTTTTAAGCGTATTAGGCGCCTGTATTAAAAGCGGAAGCGAACTGGAATTTGTCTGTGAGGGAGAAGATGAAGAGGAAGCGCTGGCTGCTATAATTAAAATCGTGAGGGACGGTTTAGGGGAGTAGCAGCCGCCTGGTTTTGGCCAGGCAGATAGAAATGCCAGGCATGGAAAATGGTTGTGGGTCCTGGTGCTTGCCTGTCAGGCAAACGTGACAGGTGAAAATCAGCAGGCATCAGGCTTCAACATAAATTATCTATGAGGAGGGTATTATTATGTACAAGGGTACAAATGCTTCGGCAGGAATCGGAATTGGAACGATAAGGATTGTCGAAGAGAAGGAATTGGTGATTAAAAGGGAAACGGTCACAGATTCCGCAGCGGAAATCCAGCGTTTTAAGGGAGCGTTGGAAACCAGTATGAAGCAGACAGAAGCATTGGCTGCTGATTTGGCAACAAGGGTAGGTGAGAAGGAAGCCGAAATCTTAAACGGCCATATTATGCTGTTATCCGACCCTATGCTAACTGGAGAGATTGAGAGCATGATTCAAAAAGACCTGGTAAACAGTGAATTTGCCATCGAAACCGTATGTACCAACTATGCGGATATGTTTGCGTCTATGGGAGATGAGCTGATGCAGCAAAGGGCTACAGACATGCGGGATATTAAAACCAGAATGCAGAAGGTGCTGTTAGGAGCAGAGTCTGTGGATATCGCTTCTTTGCCGGAAGGCTCTGTGATTGTTGCCAGGGATTTGACGCCGTCTATGACAGCCGGCATTAATCCGGCTAATGTTACGGGAATTGTAACAGAACTGGGAGGAAGGACTTCCCACAGCGCAATTCTGGCACGTGCCCTGGAAATTCCGGCGGTAGTAGCGCTTGCCGGAATTTTAGATCAGGTAAAAGACGGGGATCGGATCGTATTAGACGGATCAGATGGGACGGTTATTGTAAATCCGGAGGATGCGGTTCTGGCTCAATACCAGGGAAAGAGGGAAGCTTTTTTAAAGGAAAAGAAGGAACTGGAGAAATATATTGGCCAAGCCTCTGTTACCAAAGATGGTGTTCATGTGGAGCTGGTGGCCAATATTGGAAAGCCGGACGATGTGGATAAGGTACTGCAGTATGACGGTGAAGGCGTAGGCCTGTTCCGTACAGAATTTCTCTTTATGGATCGGGATGCCATGCCCACAGAAGAGGAACAGTTTGAGGCCTATCGGAAGGTAGCGGTAGCGTTAGATGGAAAGCCGGTAATTATCCGTACTCTGGATATTGGAGGCGATAAAGAGATTCCCTATATGGGCCTGGAAAAAGATGAAAATCCGTTTTTGGGCTACCGGGCTGTCCGCTTCTGCCTGGATCGGAAAGATGACGTATACCGTCCCCAATTGCGTGCGCTTCTTCGTGCCAGCGCATTCGGCAATATTAAGATCATGGTGCCGTTGGTTACCTGTATTGATGAATACCGTGCGGTAAAGGCATTAGTAGAGGAAATTAAAGAAGAACTGGACGATAAGGGGATTAAGTATAACCCAAATATCCAGCTTGGCATTATGGTGGAAACAGCGGCTGCTTCTTTGATTGCTGATATTTTTGCGAGAGAGGCGGACTTTTTCAGTATTGGAACCAATGACTTAACCCAATATACCATGTCGGTAGACCGTGGAAATGATAAGATTTCTTATCTGTATTCTACTTTTAACCCGGCAGTGCTTCGCAGCATTAAGCGGATTATCACCTGTGCAAGGGAAGCAGGTATTATGGTTGGCATGTGCGGGGAAGCGGCAAGCGATCCAATGATGATACCACTGCTGTTAGCGTTTGGCTTAAATGAATTCAGTATGAGCCCATCCGCTATTTTGCGTGCCAGAAAGATGATAACGGAATACAGTACCCAGGAACTTCAGGAAGTGGCAGATAAGGCCATGAGCTTTGCTACCACAGCCGAAGTGGAAAGCTATATGAAAGAGTTTGTAAATTCATGATTATTTATTGTATTAGTTATGGGATTTGTTTGATATTTACCAGGCTCGGATGGTTTTTGCCATCCGGCCTGGTTCTTGTATTAGCAGGCATTTGGCTTTACCAGAAGGATTACCGGGCTTCTGGTAACCTGATCCATTTACGGGGACTTTTCTGCCTCTTTTTCGTAGGCGGACAGGGTCTGTCCTGCATGAAATTAAGCCGGCTTCAGCGGGAATGGAGCCTGACCACCTGGTCTTGCTTCTTTTTAGCTGTTGTAGTATGTTATCTGGCTTACGGGCTGGCAGAAGAAGTTATGGGGCCTGCGAAAAGCCAGCATTGGATGAAAAAGCAGGCAAGAGGCAGGGGAAGTATCCTTCCGTGGGAAAATCGGATGGAGCTGCGCAAATTTGAACGGCCTCTTTTTACTGCCATATGGGTAATCACCCTGTTATCATCTGCCGCTTTTTTGACAGAAGCGTTAATTTTGGGATATATTCCCTTTTTTCTTCGGGGAGTTCCCCACGCTTATTCTTATTTCCATATTAGCGGGCTCCACTACATTACCGTATCCTGTGTACTGGTTCCTTCCTTTTACGTGTTGTATTTTTTGGCGAAAGATGAGAGAAGGAAAGGAACCAATGGACTGGCTTTTTTGTTTACAGCCATAAGCTTAATGATTCCGGTTTTGTGCGTATCCAGGTTCCAGTTAATTCTGGCTGTGGGCATGGCTATGTTTACGGTAATTTCCGTAAACCGGAAAATCCGTATCTGGCATGGGGTTCTTGTAGTCTGCTTGATGATTCCCGCCTACCTGGTTTTAACCGTGGCCAGAAGCCATGATGTGGCTTACCTAAACGGGATTTTCCAGATGAAAAACAGCGCTATGCCTATTTTTATTACTCAGCCATATATATACATTGCCCACAATTACGACAATTTTGATTATTTAGTGGCAAAACTTCCCCAGCATAGCCATGGTCTGCGGATGCTGTTTCCGGTGTGGGCGCTTACCGGTTTGAAATTTTTAATCCCTGGCCTGGTGAATTATCCGATTTATGTGAATAAAGAAGAACTTACCACATTGACGCTAATTTATGACGCTTATTACGACTTTGGGATTTTGGGAGTGGTCCTTTTTTCTGCCTTGCTGGGATTTTGCTGCTGCATGTTATCCAGAGGGATGAAGCGCCTGAAAAATCCAGTGGTTTACGTAATCTATGCCCAGATTGCCATGTATATGACGCTGTCATTTTTTACTACCTGGTTTTCCAACCCGTCCACCTGGTTCTATCTGGCTGTAACCGGAATGGTATATCTTTATGTAGAATACCGATAATATCAATAATTAGCGATTACCTTTTAGTTTCCCTGGATCAAGTATTGACTTATCAGGAAACCGCTGGTATAGTATAAATCTCAATATCTAGTGGATTATATTTCGCACAACACGATAAATGGTATTGATCAGTGCTTTGACGACAGAATTGTTGATCGTTTGGGATTTCGAAGGAGGAAAGGCCATGGCAGAGAAAGAACAGTGGAATGGATTAAAAGGGAAAATTTGGAAGATGGAAATTAACACCAGAGCGTTTATTCAAGCGAATTATACGCCCTATTATGGGGACTCTTCCTTTTTAGCGGGGCCCACCAAGGGAACGGATACGCTCTGGGGTATACTAAAAGAGCTTCAGAAGGAGGAGCGGGCCAAAGGAGGAGTTTTGGATATGGATACCAATGTTGTATCTGGGTTAACTTCTCACGGGCCCGGTTATATTAGTGAGGAAACAAAAGAGCTGGAACAAGTTGTAGGTCTTCAGACCGATAAGCCGTTAAAGCGGGCGTTTATGCCCTACGGCGGAATTAAAATGGCCCAGGAGGCCTGTACTACCCATGGTTACGAACCGGATGCCAGGTTCGAAACAATATTTACAGAATACCATAAAACCCATAATCAGGGAGTGTTTGACGCATACACGCCAGAGATGAAAAAAGCCCGCCATAATAAGATTATAACGGGTCTGCCCGATACCTACGGGCGGGGGCGGATTGTAGGCGACTACCGCCGCGTGGCCTTGTATGGCATTGATTTTTTGATGGAAAAGAAAAAAGAAGATTTTGACAATTGCGGCAATGGTACAATGACAGATGACATCATCCGCCAGCGGGAAGAGATTTCCATGCAGTACCGGGCCTTAAATGATATGAAGAAAATGGCTGCGTCTTATGGCTATGATATTTCCCAGCCTGCAAAGGATGCCAGGGAAGCAGTCCAGTGGACCTATTTTGGCTATCTGGCTGCCATTAAAACTCAAAATGGGGCAGCTATGAGTGTAGGCCGAGTGTCTACATTCCTGGACATTTATATTGAACGGGATTTAAAGAACGGTCTGATTACCGAGCAGGAAGCCCAGGAGCTGATCGATCATTTTGTCATGAAATGCAGGATGGTAAAGTTTGCCAGGGTTCCCTCCTATACCCAGTTGTTTTCTGGGGATCCAGTGTGGGCTACCTTAGAGGTAGGCGGCTTAGGCCAGGATGGGCGTTCCATGGTAACAAAAACGGATTACCGTTTCCTGCACACCCTGGAAAATATGGGGCCAAGCCCGGAACCCAATATGACCATACTTTATTCTTCCAGGCTTCCGGAAAACTTTAAGTCTTACGCTGCCTATATTTCGATAAAAACAAGTTCAGTCCAGTATGAAAATGACGATGTAATGCGCCCCTTTTGGGGTGATGACTACTCGATTTGCTGCTGTGTTTCCGCCACCCAGACAGGAAAAGAGATGCAGTTTTTCGGCGCCAGGGCGAACCTGGCAAAATGCCTTCTCTACGCCATTAACGGCGGGATAGACGAAAAGACCAGGGTGCAGGTAGGCCCTGCTTATAAGCCCATTACCTCTGAATATTTAGACTATGACGAAGTGATGGATAAATATGAAAAGATGCTGGAATGGCTGGCAGGTCTGTATGTAAATACCTTAAATGTAATCCAGTATATGCATGATAAATATTATTATGAAGCGGCGGAAATGGCACTGATTGATACGGATGTGCGGCGTACCTTTGCGACGGGAATTGCAGGATTTTCTCACGTGATTGATTCCTTAAGCGCTATTAAGTACGCAAAGGTTAAGGTAATCCGTGGCCAAGATGGGATTGGAGAGGATTTTGAAATAGAAGGAGAATTTCCACGGTATGGAAATGACGACGACCGTGCGGATGAAATTGGCCTGTGGCTTTTAAAAACCTTTATGGATCAGTTAAAGAAACACCATACTTACCGAAATTCTGAGGCTACTACTTCCATTCTTACCATTACCTCGAATGTGGTTTACGGAAAGGCCACAGGGGCGCTTCCTGATGGAAGAAAGGCAGGGGAACCGCTTTCGCCAGGGGCAAATCCAAGCTATGGGGCAGAAAAAAACGGACTTTTGGCGTCTTTAAATTCTGTGGCAAAGCTGCCATATTCATGGGCTTTGGACGGGATATCCAATACACAGACGATTAGTCCCGGCGCGTTAGGGCACAGCCTGAATGAGCAGATGGAAAACCTGGTGAATGTAATGGATGGATATTTTGACCAAGGCGCCCATCATTTAAATGTAAATGTATTCGGGATTGAGAAGCTGGTGGATGCCATGGAACATCCGGAAAAGGAAGAGTATGCCAACTTTACTATACGGGTATCCGGGTACGCGGTAAAATTCATTGATTTGACAAAAGAGCAGCAGTTGGACGTAATTGCGAGAAGCGCCCATGAACGGATGTAGCGGATCGAAACAATTAGCGGCATAAGCCGCTAAAGGAAGCAGCCGCCTACGGCTTAACGTTAGGCCGGGAGCGGGCAAATACATGAAAATCAGGTGGAAACATGGAATATATGGATATGGAGGATATGAGGCATACAGAGGATAAGCCGGATACAACAAAAAAACAGGAAGACCTTTCTGTGAAAAAAAGCGTTACAGGCTTTATCCATTCTGTGGAAACCTTCGGATCCGTAGACGGCCCAGGGATCCGGTTTGTGGTTTTTATGCAGGGCTGCAAACTCCGATGCCAGTTTTGCCACAATCCGGATACCTGGAACCGCAGGGGCGGGGAGCCTGTGACAGCAGAGGCCATATGGGATCAGGCTTTCAAATACCGCGGCTACTGGGGAAAGAAAGGCGGAATTACGGCTAGCGGCGGGGAACCATTATTGCAGATGGACTTTATAATTGAATTGTTTGTCAGAGCCAAGGAAGAAGGGATTCATACTTGTTTGGATACGGCAGGGCAACCGTTTAGCCGATATCATCCCTTTTTCAGTAAGTTTAACCGTTTGATGCAGGTAACCGATTTGGTGCTTTTGGATATTAAGCATATGGATCGGGAAGGGCATAAAGCGCTTACCGGGTCTTACCCGGATCCGATTCTGGATATGGCCAGGTATTTGTCAGATATCAGGAAACCTGTATGGCTCCGCCATGTGCTGGTTCCGGGAAAAAATGACGCGGAACGGTATTTAAAACAATTGGATGAATTCGCCAAATCCCTGAACAATGTGGAACGGTTTCAGGTGCTCCCTTACCATACCCTTGGGGTGTATAAGTGGGAGCAGCTTCGGATCCCTTATCCGCTGGCGGGGATTGAGGCTCCATCCAAGGAGCAAATAGCTTATGTAAAGAAACGGTTGCATACGGAGGACTATACGGGATACCAGAAGGAAACACAAAGGGATTGACAAGCTTTCCGGAAACGTGTAATATTGTTAGTATATCTGTCTGGTTTTGTATATTGATACCGATTTCTGCATTAATAGGAAATGGCCATGGCGGACATTTTGTACGATTGATTCTAAAAAGAGAGGGGCTGAAAAAGAAGCAAAAAATTATGATTGTCAAATGACTAACATATTGATTGGATGGCCAGAGCTTTAACATTTTCAGCCCTTTTCGTAAAGTTTCAAGGCGCGTCAATTAAGATGATTGAAATGGTTAAGATAGCCTTTGAGGTAATCTTGCTTCAAAGGCTTTTATTGAGCCTTGTGTTTTTGAGAAAAACAAATGTACATAGCAGGCGTTATAGCAAACAGAATGCCTGTTTGCCTGGAAGTCAAAAAATCTCAAAATTGGGTTCGATCTTCTGAGGAAAGAAGCAGCCTTCTATTGACGGAGCCGGCTTCTTACAGTAGAATACCAGTTGTAACAGGTTAGTTTGCTGTTTAAAAAAAGGCAAATTTGAATGGGAATGGAGCCTGCGGCAGCAAAACTGCGGAAAAGGCGCTGGAGAAAAAGAAAATAGGATGTGATAAAATGGGCAAATATTTTGCGAAACGAATTGGAATGGCGCTGGTTACAATTTTCCTGGTAACTTGCCTCACCTTCCTTTTGATGAACGCAGTGCCGGGAAGCCCCTGGCTCAGCGAAAAATCACCATCAGAAGCAACACTGGCAGCATTAAACGCTAAGTATGGGCTGGATCAGCCAGTTCCGGTTCAGCTTATGAAGTACTTGGGCAATCTGGTAAAAGGCGATTTCGGCGTATCATTAAAAATGCAGAAGAATCGTGCGGTAACCAGTATTATTGCGGAAATGTTCCCGGTGTCCGCAAAGGTTGGCGCTATCGCCCTGGCTTGGGCAGTGCTGGTTGGCGTTCCTTTAGGGTGTCTTGCCGCTTTTAAGAGGGGGAAGCTGACAGACAGTATCCTGAGAGTTGTCTGTACCCTTGGGATTTCCATGCCGAGTTTTGTGGTAGCATCCGTCCTTTTGGTAACCCTTGCGGGAGGACTTGCTGCCTTAAAGATTTTCCCGACTATTTTTGACCCCAACTTAGGATGGCGCTCTTACGTGCTGCCCTGCTTTTCTTTGGGATTTTACCCTATGTGCTATACAGCCCGCCAGACACGTTCGGCTATGCTGGATTCCTTAAACCAGGAGTATATTAAGACAGCCCGGGCAAAGGGGCTTAAAAATTTTAAAATTATCTTTAAACACGCTCTGCGCAATGCGCTGATTCCCGTTATTACGTATTTAGGGCCACAGGTGGCGTTTACCCTCTGCGGCGGTTTTGTGGTAGAAAGCGTGTTTTCCATTCCGGGACTTGGCCGGTATTTTGTACAGTCGATTCAGAACCGGGATTATCCGGTTATTATGGGAACCACGATTTTCCTGGCAACCTTTATCATTTTGATGAATGTAGTGGTAGACCTTCTCTATAAGGTAGCCGACCCGAGAATCAATCTGACCAAGGGAGGGGAATAAGATGGCAGAAGACAAGAAAATAAAGCGATGCCCGGTTACGCTTCAGCCGGATATCGAAAGCCTTTTAAACGAATTATCCAGTGATGATTTTTCAGCGGCTTCTTTGGAGGAGCGGGCCGATTTTATACAGGAGCGCCAGAGTGTGTCCTACTGGAAAGACGCATGGCGCCGCCTGCGGAAAAATGTAGTAGCCATGGTAGCGCTGGGTGTGATTATATTTTTGTTTTTATTTGCGTTTGCAGGGCCGTATCTGGTTCCTTATGGCTATGAGCAGTTTAATAAGGGTGCTGAAAATTTGTATCCCTATCATTATACATTAGAAGATCAAAAGCGTCTGGATGCTGAGATTGCGGAGCGAACGCAGTCAGAAAAGCTGGATGTGAATGAACTGATTGCGAAAGCAAAGGCAGAAGCGGAGGCGAAGGGGGAAAAGTTCACCAAAAAAGATGAGGCCATTATTAAAGCCCAGGCTAAGGTAGCCGCCCAGACCGCGTCTGAAAACGCGCAAGACGCTGATCCTGCTGTAATCCGGAAAGAGTTAGGAATTAAAAAACATTTGTTTGGATATTCTGTGGAAGAGCTGGAGAGAAAGGCGGCAGGGGAAACGGTATTTCCCCATGTGTTTGGCACCGATATGTATGGCCGTGACATTATGGTTCGTGTTATGTACGGCGCCAGAGTGTCCATGGCAGTTGGAATCTGCGCGGCTTTGCTGGTTCTGGTGATCGGCGCTACTTATGGCGCGATTTCCGGTTACTGCGGCGGCAGGGTGGACGCGGTGATGCAGCGTTTTGTGGAATTGATTTACTCCGTTCCGGAAATGCTGGTGGTCCTTTTGATTGCAACTGCGTTAAAACCGATTTTAACGGAATATGTAAACTCCGGGGGAAGCAACCCCATTAAATCCTTTGTAAATATTTTAGGGCCTAACCTGATTTCCATGTTTATTGCCTTCGGCGTCCTTTACTGGGTAACCATGAGCCGTATTATCCGTGGACAGGTGCTTCAGTTAAAGCAGCAGGAGTATGTAACGGCAGCCAGGGCTTTGGGGGCGTCTGGCGGAAGGATTATCCGTCAGCACCTTCTTCCCAACTGCATCGGGCAGATTGTTGTTACTACCTGCTTACAGATTCCGTCCGCTATCTTTTTGGAATCCTTCCTGTCTTATTTGGGAGTAGGCGTATCAGCTCCTCTGCCAAGCCTTGGCTCCATGGCTACCGATGCTTTAAGCGGTATGTACACCTATACGTATCGTTTGATTGTGCCGTCTATTATTTTAAGCGTTATGATTCTTGCGTTTAATTTATTTGGCGACGGCCTTCGGGACGCGTTGGATCCAAAACTGAAAAAGTAGAGAGGAGGAGCAAAGATGTCCCAACAGAATACAGAGAAAAAGTTATTAGAAGTAAAGGATCTCCGAGTTTCCTTCTTTACCCCGGCTGGTGAAGTAAAGGCGGTAGGCGGGATTTCCTATGACTTAAATTACGGTGAGGTAATGGGCGTGGTGGGAGAGTCCGGTTCTGGCAAAAGCCAGGAGGCTTATTCCATTATGGGGCTGTTACAGTCGCCTGGAAAGGTAATCGGTGGCTCCATTACCTTTGAGGGCCAGGATGTGCTTTCCTTTTCCAAGGATGAGATGACAGCGTTTAGAGGAAACAAGGTAGCGATGATTTTCCAAAACCCGATGACCTGTTTAAATCCGGTTTACACCATCGGCAATCAGCTAGTGGAAGCCTTACGTGCCCACGATTCGGCTATTTCCAAAGAGGAAGCTGAAAAACGGGCGATGGAAATGATGGAGATGGTAGGGATCAATAACGTGGAAAAACGGATGAAGCAGTATCCCCATGAATTTTCCGGCGGTATGCGCCAGAGAGTTATGATTGCCATGGGATTAATCTGCCATCCTCAGCTTTTGATTGCAGATGAACCTACTACAGCCCTGGATGTTACGATCCAGGCCCAGATTTTGGAATTAATGAAGGCTCTGCAGAAGAAGACTAAAATGGGTATTATCTTTATTACCCACAATTTAGGCGTGGTTGCGGATATTTGTGATAAAGTATCCGTTATGTATGCCGGAAGGATTGTGGAGCAGGGGCCGGTAGATGATATTTTTTATGAACCTGCCCATCCCTATACCATTGGCCTTCTCCGTTCTATGCCACGTGTGGACGCGGAAAGTTATGAACGCTTGATTCCCATTGAAGGAACGCCTGTGGATATGCTGAATCCGCCGGAAGGATGCCCCTTTGCCCCCAGGTGCGAGAAATGCATGAAGATTTGTTTAAAGAAAATGCCTCCTTATGTGGAAGTGGGCGAGAACCATCGTTCCGCCTGCTGGCTGCGGGTACAGGAGATGATGGACAAGGAGGAAACGTAAGATGGAAAAGGAAGAAAAAATACTCCTTGAAATAAAGAATTTGCGGAAGTATTTCCCCATAAAAGGGATCAAAGGGCCGGGGGTCCAGGCAGTTCAGGACGTTTCCTTCTACATTAAGAAGGGGGAAACCTTAGGGCTGGTGGGAGAGTCCGGCTGTGGCAAGACCACTCTTGGCAGGACCATCCTTCGGCTTTATGAACCGACGGGGGGGTGCATTACCTACGACGGGGTACCCATTTACAACAATCCATTGGGGCCTGACGGAAAGCCGGTGGGAAAAGCGGAAGCCGTAAATATGCTTCCCTACCGCCGCAAGATGCAGATTATTTTCCAGGATCCGTCCGCATCGCTGGATCCCCGTATGACAGTAGGCGAGATTATCGGGGAAGCCATTGACATTCATAAACTAGCGGCCAATAAAACGGAACGGGCCGATATGATTAAAGAACTGCTTAAGAAAGTCGGTTTAAATACGGAGCATGCAAACCGGTATCCTCATGAATTTTCGGGCGGCCAGCAGCAGAGAGTAGGGATTGCCAGGGCATTGGCAGTAAAACCAGAATTTATCGTCTGTGATGAACCCATATCTGCCCTGGACGTATCCATCCAGTCCCAGGTTGTGAATATGCTGGAGGATATGCAGCAGGAAATGGGACTGACATACCTGTTTATTGCCCATGATTTATCGGTAGTGCGTCATATTTCCAATCGGATTGGCGTAATGTATTTAGGATCTTTGGTGGAACTGGGTGAGAGCTACGAGCTAAACCGGCATCCTATTCATCCGTATACACAGACCCTTTTATCCGCTGTTCCGGTGCCGGATCCGAAACTGAGCCGAACCAGGCAGAGGATTGTGCTGGAAGGAGATATCCCAAGTCCTATGAATCCGCCAAGCGGATGCCGTTTCCATACCCGATGCCCCTATGCGAAAGCGATTTGCAGCCAAAAAACGCCAGAGTTTAAAGAACATGAACCGGGACACTGGGCAGCCTGCCATTTATTAGACCAATAAAAGGATTCTGCAGGAATTATGGTATCAGATCCCAATGGGATTTTGATATATGGCCCTTAGGCTGTGCGGAACATCCGGATACCTTTGGCGCCTTTATGGGTACGCCTAAAAGTAGCGTACTCGGATCAAAAAAAGGAGGAATGTCTATTATGAGAAAGACAAAGAAAGTTCTGTCCCTTGCCCTCGCTTCTACAATGGCTCTGTCACTGGCAGCCTGCGGCGGCGGAAGCGGTACAGATACTACCACAACGGCGGCTGCTGAATCGACTACGGCGGCAGAAGCAGAAAGCACAGAGGCAGGAGAAGAAACAACAACCGCGGCAGAAAATGAGGCGTCAGGAGATGGTTTTAACCTTTCTGTATGCTTAGCGTCAGAGCCGCAGGCCATTGACCCAGCATTAAACTCTGCTGTTGACGGCGCGATTATGATTAACCATATGTTTGAAGGGTTAACCAAGTGGGTGGATGATGGGGAAGGAAACGCAATCCTGGCTCCAGGGCAGGCAGAGTCTTTCGAGAAAGCGGAAAATGAAGACGGAACCGTAACTTACACCTTTAAAATGCGCGATGGCATTAAATGGTCAGATGGTAAGGATGTAACGGCAGGTGATTTTGAGTATAGCTGGAAGCGTCTGGCAAACCCGGATACCGCCGCTGACTACTGCTACATGATTGATATGGTAAAGGGATATGCGGAAGTTGCAGACGGAAGCGCAGATCCGGATACCTTAGCCATTAAGGCGATTGATGATAAGACACTGGAAATTGTATTAACTTATGATTGCCCCTATTTTGAAGAAATCGTAGCATTCCCGTCAACCTTCCCAGTTCGTCAGGATATGGTTGAAGGCAATGACGAGTGGACTTATGATGTGGCAACCTATATTGGCAATGGCCCATACAAGATGAAAGAGTGGTCCCACAACGCGTACATCGAAGTAGAAAAGAACGAAAACTACTATGACTACGCAAACCTTGGACCAGATACCATCCGTTTTGCGCTGTTGGATGATGAGAACGCAATGCTGGCTGCTTATAAGAGCGGTGAACTGCAGTTTATTGAAAACCTTCCCATTGACGAGCTTCCAAACTATTTAGCTTCCGGAGAATTGAATGTTTCCGACTATCTGGGAACTTATTACGTATGCTTTAACACAGAGGATGAAATCTTCTCTGATCCTAAGATCCGTAAGGCATTCTCTTTAGTAATTGACCGCAACTACATTGTAGATAATGTATCTCAGGCTGGGGAAGTTCCGGCAACCGGATTTGTTCCCGCAGGTGTAAACGACGCGGCAGGCCCGGGAAATGACGACTTCCGTACCGTAGGCGGCGAGTATTACAGCGTAGATGAAGCAGATTATGAGAAGAACTGTGAAGAGGCTCGTGCCCTTCTTGCAGAAGCCGGATATCCAAACGGAGAAGGCTTCCCAACGGTAGAGTATTTATACAATACGGCTGACAACCACAAGAAGATCGGCGAGGCTTTGCAGAATATGTGGCAGGAGCAGTTAGGCGTAACGGTTACCTTAAATAACCAGGACTGGAACGTATTCTTGGAGAACAGAAAGCAGGGCCATTATCAGATTGCGCGTAACGGCTGGATTGCGGACTACAATGATCCTTGTACCTTCCTGGATATGTGGTATACTGACGGCGGAAATAATGACGCTCAGTACTCCAATCCCGATTATGACGCACAGATTGACGCAGCGAAAGCCACTTCTGTTGCGGAAGAGCGTATGAAGGCATTCCATGCCGCAGAAGATATCCTGATCAAGGACGACAGCGTGCTGGCTCCTATTTATTTCTATACCCAGCCTAACATGCTGGCAGATGATATCAGCGGCATGTACTACACGCCACTGGGATACTTCTTCTTTGGATATACTTCTAAAAACTAAAGAATTGCCATAGGAATGGTTGATACAATGCCCCCGGGTTTTTGCCTGCGGGGCATTTTGCTGTCGCCACATAGCGATGGATGGCTGGTCTTTGTGAAGCCTCCCGAATAACAATTTTTCCTATATGGGAATTATATAGGATCACCAATCTGTAAAAAAGCTTTATAGAATTTGATCCGAAACTGTAAGAGAAAAGAAATACTTTTTCCTCCTATTTCCTGTATACTGAATAACATAAGCAGGCGCTTCTAAATTTGTTCATTATCAGGGATTCATCAAAATGCGCTTTTGGCGTTTTGCGCCCATTCCCCAGAGGATTTGCGGTAACTCCGCTTTCATTTATGGCGGCGCCCTAAGCGGGGCATGGGGGACTGCCAGACCTGGATGGAAAGCAGATTTGGAAGCGTGGAAGGAAATATGGGAGGAACTAATTATGAGGAAAAAAATTTGTACCGTTGGGGCGGTATGCGCTTTAATTGTAACTGCTTGCGGAAAAGCAGGCGGTCCGGTAACAACAACAGGAGAGGGAGGGGCAAACGCGGGCCAGCAGCCCTCTGGAAGGCTTATGGTGGAATCTGTGGACAGCCAGGTGATCACGGTAAGCAGCCGGGAAACGGTGAAAGTAGTACCGGATCAGGCGCAGATTATTTTTGCGGTTACCACACAGAATGAGGATGCTGCCCAGTGTCAGAGCGAAAATAAGGAAAAGCTGAATCAACTGGTAGAAACCTTAAAATCATTAGGGATCCAAGAAACTTCTATCCAAACATCCGGTTTCGACTTAAATCCAAGATATGATTGGGATCGGAACGGGGAAATTATTGGATATGAAGCAACAACCCAGGTAACGGTAGCGGATATCCAGCTTGACGAGGCGGGAACCATAATGGAAAAATCAGTGGAATCGGGAGTGAACCAGATTCAGTCCGTTTCCTTCCTGTCCAGCAATTATGATGAAAGCTATCAGGAGGCGTTAAAACTGGCAGTTGACCAGGCGCAGGAGAAGGCGCAGGCTCTGGCAGATGCCAGCGGATGTACCTTGGGACGCCCTGTTCATATTACAGAGTATACCGCTAATGACAGCTATCGCTATAATAGCCAGAAGATGATGAGCCGCGGCTACGGAGCTGCAGAGGATACGGCTATGGCTGGTATAGGAGCAGTGATGCCAGGTGAAATTGAAGTCGAGGCCAGCATCAGCGTAGATTTTGCGATTCAGTAATTATGGAGGGAATCCGCTGGAACTGGAATGTACCAAACATTTGGGAGAACAATAGCGGGTGCCGAATCGGCAGATTCCCATAATTAGCAGCAAAGCGTTTGCGGCGTTTCTGCTATGATTGTGGAATTACCGGGTTTGCGGCACCCGCTGTATTTGCTTTCTGCTTTTAGAATTAGTGCAGATTTTAGTAAACGTCGTTGGTAGCCTGAGCTTTATTTTGCTTTGGCTCTTTTGGAAGCGTAACGTTTAAGAAAATGGCTACTAATGTTGCCACCACTACAGGAGAACGCCCGAAGATGGTGGTGGCCCATGCCGGAAACTGGGAGAGGGCAGCGGCAGACTGGGAAATTCCCATGCCAAGGGCAGCCGACAGGCCTACAATGGAGGTATTCCGGTAATTCATATCTTCGGTCATTACCAGTTTCATGCCAGTCATGGCAATGGACGCGAATACGGTTACGGTGGCTCCCCCTAAAACACACTGAGGAATGGTAGTTAAAAGGGCAGAGAATTTTGGAAACAGTCCGGCAACTAAGATAATCAGGGCTGCCAGACCCAGGGTACAGCGGTTTACTACCTTTGTGGTGGCAACGATGCCCACGTTTTGGCTGTATGTTGCGGTTGGAAGGCATCCGAAGCAGGCTCCGAAAATATTGGTAACGCCGTAGCCTAAGATGGCTCCCTGGAGCTCGTCGGTTCGTGGCTCCCTGGAAAGACCGCCGCTGGTGGTTGCTGAGAAATCGCCAATGGCCTGAACTGCGTTAATGGCGAACAGGATCCCCAAAGCAACGCAGGAGGAAATTTCAAATTGGATGGGAAAATGGAAAATTCTGGGAAGCTGGAATATGCCGGCTTCCGTTACGCTGGAAAAATTAACCATTCCACAAAACGCAGCTACCACATATCCAAAGGCCATTCCAATCAGAATGGAGGCAAGCTTTAAAATTCCTTTGGCAAAGTGATTTAATACTGTAACAATTATTAAAGTAAAAACAGCGATCGCCCAATTTTTTGGAGAACCGAATTCCGGACTGCCTACGCCGCCCGCCATATAGTTGATGGCGGTAGGGTACAAGGATAAGCCAATGGTAAATACCACGGTTCCGGCGATTAAAGGAGGAAAGAGCTTCCTGATTTTCCGGATGGAAAGCGCCACCAGGATGGCAACCACCCCTCCTACAATCTGCGCGCCGAAAATAGCCCCAATCCCATATCCCTCCGCAATCGCCTGCATGCTGGGGACATAGGCAAAGGAAACGCCGATGATTACCGGAAGGGCAGAGCCCAGATGCAGCCCGGTCTTCGGACCGATGGGGAAAAGCTGAAGCATGGTAGATAAGGCTGAGATAACTAAAGACGCCTGGATTAAAATAACCCGATCTGCGCCGCTGATCCCGGCGGCTCCAGAGATAATGATAGCAGGTGTCACGCACCCAACAATCATGGCCACCACATGCTGGAGCGCAAGAGGCAATGCCTGGCTTAGCTTCGGAACCCCGTTAAGTTCAAAAATGGATGCATATGTACGTTCATTTTTCATATTGTAACCCTCCGTTTGATACTTTGAGTATTCTCGAAAATAGCAGCTTATCTGCTACTGGTGGATCCTGGTTCCCGTTTTTCCCAGAATGCCATCTTTGGCCTTTTCCAGCAATGTAATCAGTGCGGTGCGCCCTTTCTTGGAACTTGCGAATTCAACAGCCGCCTGAACCTTTGGAAGCATGGAGCCAGGAGCAAAGTGGCCTTCCCCAATATAAGTATTTGCTTCTTCTACAGATAAATCATCCAGCCATTTTACATCTGGTTTTCCAAAACGGATTGCCGCTTTTTCTACCGCGGTCAGGATGATTAAAAAGTCCGCGTCCAGTTCTTTGGCTAACAGGCAGCTTGCGAAATCTTTATCAATAACAGCGCTGGCTCCCTTTAAATGATTTCCCTGCCGTGTAACCGGGATACCGCCGCCGCCGCATGCGATGACAAGCTGTCCGGAATCAACCAGAGAGCGGATGGCGCCGATTTCGATGATTTCGGCTGGTTTCGGGGAAGCAACTACACGGCGGTATCCCCTTCCAGCGTCTTCTTTCATAATGTAGCCGTATTTTTCCTCGGCTAGTTTGGCTTGCTCCAGGGTCATAAAATGCCCGATAGGCTTTGAGGGTGACAGGAAAGCCGGATCCTCCTGGTCAACCCGGATCTGAGTGATCATAGTGGCAACCGGAATATCGTAAATTTCCCGGTTATAAAGCTCTTCCCGAAGAGCATTCTGCAAGTCATAGCCAATATAAGCCTGGCTCATTGCCACACAGACAGAGAGGGGAGTATTGGGGTGGCTGGCATCTTCCCGGCTAAGGGCAGCCATAGCATTATTGATCATACCAACCTGAGGCCCGTTTCCGTGGGCTACAACTACTTCACAGCCTTCTTCAATTAAATCAACGATTGCCCGTGCCGTGATTTTTACAGCTGCCATTTGTTCTGGTAGGGTATTTCCCAGCGCGTTGCCGCCTAAGGCAATTACAATTCGTTTTTTCTTTTCCATTTATTGTCACCTATTCCTTTTTCTTGTTCTTTTTCATATTACAGTTACCTGTTTTTTGGCTCTCATCTGGAGGGAACTAAGGTATGGATGTTTGTATCCATAGAAAATCCAAGGGGATTTCCTAAAATAAGGCAAAAAGAACCGCCTGGCATACAATCAGGCGGCCCTTTGAGGACTGGCTTAAAAATTGAAAGCAAGATTCAGCCAATGTTAAAATACTTTATTCAAAAATTCGGGGAGCTTTTCTCTCTTCTAATTTCTTTAAGATTTCCTGCGGGTTTTCAAACTTGGCAAGGAAGATCATAGCAGCAATAATATATGGCTTGAAGCTGGCTTCTTTGTACAGCGGATCACGGTAACGGTCAAATACAGAAGCGTCCACTTCGCCGGTTTCGCAGCTTACCCCGGTAATATCAGCCGGCAGGCAGTGGAGGTACAGGGCTTTTCCGTCCTTGGTGGTTTTCATCAGTTCTTCGGTACATGCCCAATCCTTGTGCTGTGCGTTCTGAGCCAGAAGTTCTTTTTCCAGAGCCTTGATTCCGTCGGTATCGCCCTTGCCATACAGATCGGTTCTCTTTTCCATGGCGGCGAAAGGAGCCCAGCTTTTTGGATAAACGATATCCGCGTCTTTGAAAGCTTCTTCCATTGAGTTGACACGCTTAAAGGAGCCGCCGGTTTTTTCCGCGTTCTTCTTTGCAACTTCTTCTACTTCCGGCATTACCTCATAACCTTCTGGATGAGCAAGAACCACATCCATGCCGAAACGGGTCATTAACCCGATAACACCCTGAGGAACGGACAGAGGCTTTCCATAAGAAGGAGAGTAAGCCCAGGTCATAGCCAGCTTTTTTCCTTTTAAGTTTTCTACGCCGCCGAATTCGTGGATGATGTGAAGCATATCTGCCATACACTGGGTAGGATGATCGATATCACACTGTAAGTTTACTAAGGTTGGCTTCTGTTCCAGGATACCGGCTTTATTTCCTTCGGTTACGGCATCTACCACATCATGCATATATTTATTGCCTTTGCCAATGTACATATCATCACGGATACCGATTACGTCTGCCATAAAGGAAATCATATTGGCAGTTTCACGAACGGTTTCTCCATGGGCAATCTGGGATTTCCCTTCATCCAAATCCTGAACCTCCAGACCTAATAAGTTACAGGCAGACGCAAAAGAGAAGCGTGTACGGGTGGAATTGTCACGGAATAAGGAAATGCCAAGGCCGCTTTCAAATACTTTTGTGGAGATATTGTTTTCCCGCATAAAACGAAGGGCATCCGCTACGGTAAATACAGCCTCTAATTCCTCATCGGTCTTTTCCCAGGTTAAAAAGAAATCATTATTGTACATTTCCTTGAAATTTAAAGCGTTTAATTTGTCAATGTAATCCTGAAGAGTTTTCATATTCGGTTTGCTCCTTTTCTATTATTTAAAATTGTGTTGGATTATGTAGCGCCCGTTATCCGGATGGAAAACAGTGGCTGTGGTTTCAGGGATGGCAAATTTGTGCAGAAATTTGCCAGAAGAAACCTTAGGTGGATCCGGATTCAGGAAAGTGTTCTGGATCCGGATAAAAGATGATGCCAGGTTGGTTTATTATTTGCAGTATAAGGCTGGCAGGGCGGCATAAACAGCAGCACATCTTACCAAATCGTCTTTCCAGGTTTTTTCATTGGGGGCATGTGCCTGTGCTTCCGCGCCTGGCCCGAAGCCGATGCATGGAATCCCATTCCGTCCCATAATAGAAACGCCGTTGGTAGAGAAGGTCCATTTATCGGTTAATGGGCGTGCCTTCCTCATTTCTATGGTTTCCGCATTGCCCTGCCTCTGATCTCCGTAAAGTCCCTTGTGGGCTTCTTCCAGTGCTTTAGTTACCTTGTGATCCTCCGGGATGACCCAAGTGGGGAAGTAACATTCAATTGGATATACCAGCTCTTTGTAGGATGGACGGGCATATTCGTACATGGAAACGGTTACATCCTTTCCATATTTTTGCACGCTTGGCAGGGCACGGATTTCATCTAAGCAGCTTTCCCAAGTTTCACCGGCAGTCATGCGGCGGTCTAAAGAAACAGAGCAGGAATCCGCTACGGCACAGCGGCTTGGAGAGGTAAAGAAAATTTCGGAAGTGGTAACGGTGCCACGGCCTAAGAAGCGGGCTTCCTTCCACTGGGGATTGTATTTTTCATCCAGCATCTTTACCAAACCTTTTACGGTGGTGCCATCCTCTGCGTCATTTTCATTTAAGGCACGGATATCCTGAAGGATATCGGCCATTTTGTAAATTGCGTTATCGCCACGTTCCGGAGCGGAACCATGGCAGGAAACTCCGGTTACATCCACACGGATTTCCATACGGCCTCTCTGGCCTCTGTAGATGCCTCCGTCAGTAGGTTCTGTGGAAACAACAAATTCCGGGCGTACCTTATCTTCATTAATAATGTACTGCCAGCATAAGCCGTCACAGTCTTCTTCCTGAACCGTTCCGGTTACTAAAACGGTGTATTCATCGCTTAACAGGCCTAAATCTTTCATGATTTTCGCACCATATACAGCGGAAACAATACCGCCTAACTGATCAGAGGTACCCCGGCCTCCGATTTCAGATTCAGACTCAAATCCTTCATATGGGTCAAACTTCCAGTTGTCCCGGTTTCCGATTCCTACGGTGTCGATATGGGCATCGAAAGCGATTAAGGTTTTGCCGGTTCCCATGTATCCCAGCACGTTTCCCATTGGGTCGATCTCCACCTTATTAAAATCCAGTTTTCTCATTTCTTCCGCGATTCTGTCGATATGCTCTTTCTCGCCGCAGCTTTCGCCGGGGAACTTTACAATGTCACGTAAAAATTTTGTCATATCTGCTTCATAATTTTTTGCCGCTTCTTTGATTTGATTGAAATCCATAATTCAGTCCTCCATAAGATTTGTTTGGTTGTTTGAATTGTGGGTTGTATATTTAATTTTTAATACCCCGTATCCCCCGCCGGAAGTATGAAGCTTTATGGTAAAAAGGATTATCTCTCTTTTCCTTCCCATACAATGTTTTTGTAACGTTCCGGATCCGTATCCCCTTCTGTGGAGAAGAGCAGTACTTTGGAATTTTCATCCAATCCGATAGCGTCACGCAGATCTTTGTACTCATCCATGGTCATTATGGCAGCCAGGGCGCCGAATGGAGCGGCTCCGGATTCCCCGCTGGTTACCTGTGGATCGTCCTTAATGGGGGCAGCTAACATCCGCATTCCCTTAGCGGCTACCCAGTCAGGGGCTGCGATAAATACTTTAACATGATTCTTTAAAATATCCCAGGAAATAGTATTTGGCTCGCCGCAGGCCAGGCCGGCCATAATGGTCTGCATATCCCCGTCTACGATTCTTAAATCCCCATCACCAGCGGCAGCCCCTTTGTAAAGGCAGGCGGCTACATCGGCTTCCACTACCACTACAGTAGGAGGATTTTGGGGATACCGGTTTGCGAAATACCCCTGAACTGCGCCGGCTAATGAACCTACCCCTGCCTGTACGAATACGTGAGTGGGGCGGTCACAGCCCATTTCTTCTAACTGCTCATTGGCTTCCATGGCCATGGTTCCATAGCCTTGCATAATCCAGGCCGGGATTTCTTCGTAGCCATCCCAGGCAGTGTCTTGAACCACTACGCCGTTTGGCGTTTTCTCAGCGGCAGCAGCAGCCATACGGACACATTCATCATAGTTTACTTCTTCAATGGTAGCTTGTGCCCCTTCCTTTTGGATGTTTTCAAGACGGGTCTTGGTAGAGCCTTTTGGCATAAAAACTACCGATTTCTGTCCTAAGCGGTTTGCCGCCCAGGCTACGCCCCGGCCATGATTTCCGTCAGTGGCAGTAAAGAATGTTGCCTGTCCGAATTCTTCTTTCAGTTCCTCTGAGGTCAGCACCTTGTAGGGAAGCTGGGAAACATCTTTTCCGGTCTGTTTGGCTATGTAGCGGGCCATGGCGAAAGAGCCACCTAATACTTTAAAAGCATTTAAGCCGAAACGGTAGGACTCATCTTTTAAATAGATTTCCTTTAGACCTAAGTA
Organism: uncultured Lachnospiraceae bacterium; assembly: GCA_910589195.1. Taxonomy (GTDB): domain Bacteria; phylum Bacillota; class Clostridia; order Lachnospirales; family Lachnospiraceae; genus Caccovicinus. Next base: position 22,639 of record CAJUTC010000009.1, on the reverse strand, counting down.
GTTTGCCATTTCCTCCAGTTTTCTTAAAGGCGTTCTGCTGTACTGGGGAAAGCTTTCATGGAACGTTCTGGCTTTTTTGATTTCCTCCAGAGCCATTACTTTCAACTGGGAATCGGAAGTTTTTGGCATCTGGTTTTCTACCCATTTCATTGGCTGGTTCATGTGTGATTCCTCCTTTTTATTACCGTGTCAGCAGAGGTTCTGCTGAATTGATACATTTTGGTTTATGACGCAGTTTCTTCATTATGTTTCCTGTTTACATCAATATAGCTGTATAAGGTAAACTTTGAGATTCCAAAGTATTTGGAAACTTTGTCACCGGATTTTGTAATCAGGAAGGCTCCTGCGTCATTTAAAAACTGGATTGCGCGGATCTTTTCATCTTTATTCATCAGGGCGGCAGGCTTTCCCACTAAGACCACAGACTGTTCAATTAAGTTATCCAGCAAATCCGTCACATTGGTAACAATCTGTTCCGGCTGCTTGGCGGCCTGCTCTTCTGTTTCAATCAGAGCTTTAATGGCCTGGTCAAAGCTGATCAATCCGGTAATGTCATGATTGATGGATAACATATAGCGGATATTTCCGGAATCATCCCGGATATACATGGTGCTGGACTTTAAGATTCTCCCATTGGAAGTTTTGGTTAAGTAGCCTAAGTGATCCTTCAGAGATTCGGGATGTTTCCAAACTGCGTCCATAGCTTCTAATACAACCCTGGAAGGCGCGCCGCCTACCTTTCGATTAGTAATATGCCCATTTTCGATATGGAGGATAGAGCGCTCCGGATCGGTTGATTTTAAGTCATGGATTACAATCTCGCAGTCGCTCCCGAATTGCTTTGCGAATCCGTGGGCAACCTGGATTAATAATTCTAGTGTGTGGTTGTTCATTTACATCCCTCCCTTAATGTTGTTTGCTTTCTATATCCATCATAGCACAAAAAATTGGAATTGCAAGAGGAAAATACAAAAATTTTTAGATATTCTAAATTTTTTTGTATTTCCCCTTGCAAAGCAGGCCTCATAGTGATAATATTAAGGTATCAAGATGATGCAGCAGGGTGAATTGTGCAAGTTGCATATAAAATGGCTTGTTTTTTGTGCAGAAAAGATAGGCCAAAACAGGAATGAACCAAACATGACCCAAGGAAAAATTGGAAAAGGAGAAAAGCTATGAAAGTAATTGGAAACGGGCGTCTGATCACAAGAAATGATGCTAATCCCTTCTATGAAAACGGGGCAGTGGTAATAAATGGAAGCGTGATCGTTAAGGTGGGAGAAACGGATCTGATTAAGAAGGAATATCCGGATGCCGAATTTATTGACGCAAAAGGCGGGGTAATTATGCCAGCTTTCATTAATACCCATGAGCATATTTACAGCGCCATGGCCAGGGGCCTAAGCATTAACGGATACGATCCTCATGGATTTTTAGATATTTTAGACGGAATGTGGTGGACCATTGACCGCCATCTTACCATTGAACAGATAAAACAAAGCGCCATGACTACTTATATTGACAGTATTAAGAACGGGGTAACTACCGTATTTGACCATCATGCCAGCTTCGGCCACATACCGGACAGCCTGTCAGCCATTGAAGAGGCGGCCAGGGAGTTAGGAATCCGCACCTGTTTATGCTATGAGGTGTCTGACCGGGACGGAAAGGAAAAATCCCTTGCCTCGATCCGTGAAAATGAGCGGTTTATCAAACATGCTTTGGCGGATGACAGTGATATGATAGCCGGAATGATGGGAATGCATGCGTCCTTTACCATATCCGATGAAACTATGGCTCTTTGCCAGGAACATAAACCAGATGGGGTTGGATACCATATCCATGTAGCGGAAGGAATTGAAGATCTCCATCATTGCTTAAAGCACTATGGAAAACGGATTTTAGATCGGCTGTATGATTGGAATATATTGGGACAAAAAACCATTACCGCCCACTGCATTTACGTGAACCGCCATGAGATGGAATTATTAAAGGAAACGGATACTATGGTGGTACATAATCCGGAATCCAATATGGGCAATGCCTGCGGCTGCCCGCCTACCATGGAAATTGTCCATCATGGGGTGCTTGCCGGTCTTGGGACAGACGGATATACCCACGATGTATTGGAATCGTATAAAGTGGCCAATGTGCTTCATAAGCATCACCTTTGCGATGCTACCGCGGCATGGGGCGAGGTGCCTAAAATGCTGTTTGAGGGGAATGCTAAAATTGCCGGAAGGTATTTTAAGAAAGAGCTTGGCGTATTAAAGGAAGGGGCAGCGGCGGATGTGATCGTTACCGATTATATTCCAAGAACCCCTATGAATGCTTCCAATATAAATGGCCATATTTTGTTTGGCATGACCGGGCGCAGCGTAGTCACTACTATGTGCAATGGCAAGGTGCTGATGAAAGATAGGGTGTTAATCGGGATTGACGAGGAGAAGGCCTTGGCCGACGTCAGGTCTGAGGCAGATAAGCTGTGGAAGAGTATTAACGGGTAGTTTCCTTATGACACAGATGACAGGAACGGAGCAATGAAATTCAGGAGGAAAGAATAATGAGTGATAAGATGACGCCAATTCCATTTTCCGGGTTAATGGAGTGGATGCTGATGGAACATAATAATTACGGAACGGTTTTCGGAATCCATAGGCCATTTGTGGCAGAGAAAGAGAAAACGTATGAGATGTTCGGAAGAAAACTGGAAACGCCTTTCGGTCCGGCGGCAGGGCCTCATACCCAGTTAGCACAAAATATTATGGCGGCCTACTATGCCGGGAGCCGGTTTTTTGAGCTGAAAACGGTACAGGTGCTGGATGGGGAAGATCTTCCGGTTGCTAAACCCTGTATTAAAGCAGACGATGAATGCTACAATGTGGAGTGGTCTACGGAGCTATATGTGCCCCAGGCGTTTGATGAGTATGTGAAAGCCTGGTTTGCCTGTCAGGTTATGGCAGTGGAATTTGGATTAGGGTCTAAGGATGGATTCCAGTTTAATATGAGCGTAGGGTACGATTTGGCCGGGATTCAAACGGAGAAAATTGACAAATTTATTGAGGGAATGAAAGACGCATCCCAAACTCCTGTTTTTAAGGAGTGCGGACAGTGGCTTTTGGAAAACCTGGATCGGTTCTCTCGTTTGACAAGAGAAGATGTGGAGGGGATTTCTCCGAATATATGTAACAGCATTACCCTTTCCACCCTTCACGGATGCCCTCCGGATGAAATTGAGCGGATTGCCAGCTACCTTCTTACGGAGAAAAAAACCAATACATTTATTAAATGCAACCCCACATTGTTAGGTTATGAATACGCAAGGAACTTGATGGATGAGATGGGCTATGATTATGTGGCTTTTGGAGATTTCCACTTTAAAGACGACTTGCAGTATGAGGACGCGATCCCTATGTTAAACCGCCTGCAGGCCTTAGCGGATGAAAAGGGACTTCAGTTTGGGGTAAAGATTACTAATACCTTCCCTGTTGACATTAAGGCAGGGGAGCTTCCGGGCGAAGAAATGTATATGTCAGGAAAATCCCTGTACGCATTGTCTATGTCAGTGGCGGCAAAACTTTCAAAGGATTTTGGCGGGAAGCTTAGGATTTCCTATTCTGGCGGCGCGGACGCGTTTAATATAGAAGAGATTGTGGATGCCGGGATCTGGCCGGTAACTATGGCCACCACTATGCTGAAGCCAGGAGGCTACCAGAGGCTTTCTCAGATTGGAGAGCTGTTTGCGGGAAAAGATGCAGCTCCATTTTCCGGTGTAGACGGGGCACAGGTGGCAAAGCTGGTAGAGCAGGTAAAGGAAAATCCCTACCATGTAAAGGCGGTAAAGCCCCTTCCATCCAGAAAAATGAAAAAAGAGGTGCCGCTGATTGACTGCTTTGTAGCTCCATGTAAGGAGGGTTGCCCCATTTATCAGGATATTACCGCTTACTTAAAGCTAACTGGGGAAGGAAAGTATCAGGAGGCCTTAAAGGTAATTACAGAAAAGAATCCTCTTCCCTTTATTACTGGAACCATTTGCGCTCACAACTGTATGAGTAAATGTACCAGGAATTTCTATGAAGATCCGGTGAATATCCGAGGCGCTAAGTTAAAGGCGGCCCAAGGCGGTTACCAGGCTTTGATGGAAGAGATTTTGGCAAAAGGGGAAAAGAAGGCAGCATCTGGAAGTAAGGTAGCTGTAGTAGGCGGCGGCCCTGCGGGCCTTTCTGCCGCTTACTTCCTGGCAAAAGGCGGTTATTCGGTAACGCTGTTTGAAAAGGAGAAAACCCTTGGAGGCGTGGTGCGAAATATTATCCCCAGCTTCCGGATTTCGGAGGAAGCCATTGAAAAAGATGTGGCCCTGATCCGGGCCATGGGCGTGGAATTGGTAACAGGAAAAGAAATCCAGGACGTTAAGGGATTGTTAAATACCTATTCGGCAGTGGTTCTGGCAGTAGGAGCCAATGAACCGGGAACCCTGAAGCTGGAGGAAGGAGAGTCCTTAAACGCTCTTGAATTTTTACGGAACTTTAAAGAAACTGGCGGGAATGTGGAACTTGGAAAACAGGTTGTGGTAATCGGAGGCGGCAATACTGCCATGGATACAGCACGTGCGGCAAAGCGGAACGCGGGAGTGGAAAAGGTTTCCTTAGTGTACCGCCGCACAAAACGCTACATGCCTGCTGATGCGGAAGAACTGGAAATGGCCATTGAAGACGGGGTGGAATTTGCAGAATTGTTAGCCCCAGTAAGCCTTTCTGCCGGCGTTTTGACCTGCAAAAAGATGGTATTAGGCGATTATGATGCCAGCGGCAGAAGAGGCGTGGCTGAAACAGACCAGATGGTGATGATTCCTGCCGATACTGTAATAGCGGCAGTAGGGGAACAGGTTCCCTCAGACTTTTACCGTTCTATTGGAATCGATGTGGATGCAAGAGGACGGGCAGTGGTGAATCCGGAAACCATGGAAACCAGCATAAAAGGCATCTATGTGGCAGGCGACGGGGTAAAAGGCCCGGCAACTGTAGTAGAGGGGATTCGGGATGGACGGATAGCAGCGGAAGCCATTGCAAAGAATGTTCTGGCATCCGATTTTGAAGAAACGGCAGAGGAAGCGGTTATTTATGAGAAGAAAGGCCGTATGTTAAAAGAAAGCGGCAAGCCGGAAAGCAGCCGGTGCTTAACCTGTTCGGCTGTCTGTGAAAACTGTGTGGAGGTATGTCCCAACCGTGCCAATATTGCGCTTACCGTTCCGAAAAGAGCGATGCATCAGATTATTCATGTGGACTACATGTGTAATGAATGCGGAAACTGTAAAAGCTTCTGCCCCTATGACAGCGCGCCGTATCTGGATAAGTTTACACTATTTGCCAACGAAGCGGATATGGAAAACAGCAAAAACCAGGGATTTGCTGTAACGAATCGGGAGAATGGAAGCTGTAAGGTTCGGCTGTTTGGGAAAACCTTAGATTATACAGTGGGAACAACGCCGGAAGAAATTCCAGAGGGGATCCGCCAGATTGTGGATGCGGTTGCAACAAGCTACGGGTATCTTCTGCGGTAACTCATAGGATGGAATCTAAGGGATGTTTGAACGAACTGTGAGAGAGCGGGTTGAAGTAAGGAAGGGGAGCTTATGGCAAGGATCAAAACAGAAAAGGTGGTGATTACCTTCCATACAACCACCCAGGCCATGTACATGGAACAGTGCTGCAAGAAAGAGATGGGAGAAGGCAGGCTGATCCCAGTTCCACGGCAGATTTCTGCCGGATGCGGAATGGCCTGGTGCGCTCCTAGCCAGGCACGTTTGGAATTGGAACAAATCATAAAAACACATAACATAGAAGTGGAGGGTGTATATGAGCTCCTGTTGTAAGGTTTGGATCAATGGAACTGAGTGGGAAGGAAACCCGGAACGGAAGCTGATTGATGTACTGCGAAACGATTATCATTGCAAATCGGTAAAGGACGGCTGCAGCGAGGGCGCCTGCGGCACCTGTACCGTTCTGGTAGACGGAAAGGCTATGAAGGCCTGTGTACAAAAAATGAGCCGGATGGAAGGGAAGCATATTCTGACCGTAGAAGGGTTTCGCCAGGAGGAAAAGGAAATTTATGTGTACGCTTTCGGGGAAGCCGGGGCTGTCCAGTGTGGTTTCTGCATCCCTGGGATGGTAATCTGCGCAAAGGGTCTTTTGGATGGGAATCCAACCCCAAGCCGGGCAGAAATCGCGTTTGCGATCCGGAATAATTTCTGCCGGTGTACCGGATATAAGAAGATTATTGACGGGATTGAGCTGGCGGGAAGGATGCTTCGGGAAGGTCTTTCCCCTGAGGATATGGAGAAAGAAAATCAACGGATGTCAGAAGGTGGAAAAGGGATCAAAGTCGGTTCTCAGATTCATCGGATCGATGTGGAAGGAAAGGTACTGGGAACTGGGGAATATGTGGATGATTTAGAGCTTCCAGGAATGGTTTATGGAAGCGCGGTCCGCAGCAAATATCCCAGGGCCAAGGTACTTGCTATCCACACAGAGGCTGCTAAGGCGCTGCCTGGTGTGGTGTGCGTGCTGACCAAAGAGGATGTGCCAGGGAAAAACAAGGTAGGCCATTTAAAGCAAGACTGGGATACGATGATTGGTGTTGGGGAGATTACCCATTACCTGGGCGACGCCGTAGCCATTGTAGCGGCTGAAACCCCGGAAATTTTAGAGCAGGCGAAAGCTTTGGTGGAAGTGGAGTATGAGGAGCTGGTTCCTATGACCTGCCCGGCAGACAGCCTGGCAGAAGGAGCGCCTATGCTTCATGAAGGGGGGAATGTGTTAAGCCATGAGCATCTGGTACGGGGGAACGCGGATGAAGTTATAGCAAATTCCAAATATAAAGTAACCAGGCATTATGAAACCCCTTGGACGGAACATGCGTTTCTGGAGCCGGAGGCAGCGGTAGCGTTTCCATTTGACGATGGAGTATTTATTTATTCCACGGATCAGGGAACGTATGACACCCGCCATGAAACCTCCATTCTTCTGGGGCTCCCTCCGGAAAAGGTGATCGTGGAGAATAAGCTGGTAGGCGGCGGTTTTGGAGGAAAAGAAGATGTAACAGTACAGCACCACGCAGCATTGATTGCCTATCTGACCAAAAGGACGGTAAAATGCAAGCTGACCAGAAAGGAAAGCCTGCTGGTGCATCCAAAGCGCCATCCCATGAGCATTGACATGACCACAGCCTGTGATGAAAACGGAATGTTAACAGCCATGAAGGCAGTGGTAGTTTCCGATACCGGAGCTTATGCTTCCCTTGGGGGCCCGGTGCTTCAGAGGGCTTGTACCCATGCGGCAGGGCCTTATAATTACCAGGTAATCGATATTGACGGAAAGGCTATTTATACCAATAATCCGCCAGCAGGAGCGTTCCGTGGCTTTGGAGTGACGCAAACCTGCTTTGCGACTGAATGTAATTTAAACTTATTAGCAGAGATGGTTGGCATCAGCCCTTGGGAAATCCGTTACCGCAATGCTATCCGCCCGGGCCAGGTGCTTCCAAACGGCCAGATTGCTGATGCTTCCACAGGACTTGCGGAAACCTTAGAGGCAGTAAAGGAAAGCTATGAAAGCAGCCCCTATGCGGGAATCGGGTGTGCCATGAAAAATGCCGGGGTAGGCGTAGGGATTCCGGATACCGGACGGGTGCGTCTTTTGGTAGAAGACGGAAAGGTTCATATCCATGCGGGCGCTTCCTGCATTGGCCAGGGTCTGGGTACTGTGCTGGTGCAGATTGTATGCGAAACATTAGAAGAAGGGGTAGAGCGGGTGGTTTACCATCAGCCCAATACGGGGAAGGCACCAGATTCCGGAACCACATCCGGTTCCAGGCAGACCCTTGTTACTGGCGAGGCGGCCAGAAGGGCGGCGGAAGAATTGAAAGCAGGCCTGGATTCAGCAGAAGGCGACTGGAAGAAGATGGAGGGACGTGAGTTTTATGGGGAATACCTGGCAAAGACGGATAAGATGGGGACTCCGGTGCCAAACCCGGTTTCCCATGTGGCTTACGGGTACGCAACCCAGGTCTGCGTTTTAAATGAAGACGGAACCATTAAGAAGGTAGTCGCCGCCCATGATGTGGGGAAAGCAGTGAATCCCAAAAGCGTGGAAGGCCAGATCGAAGGCGGCGTGGTAATGAGCCTTGGCTACGCCCTGACGGAGCAGTATCCACTGAAAGACTGTGTTCCTATGGCCAAATTCGGCACCCTGGGTCTGTTCCGGGCAGATAAAACGCCTGATGTGGAAAGCATCATTGTGGAAAAAGCAGGGATCAAGGAGGCTTACGGAGCCATTGGGGTAGGGGAAATTACTTCCATCCCTACAGCCCCGGCAGTACAAGGGGCTTACTATAAGTGGAATGGGCAGTTCCAGACTTCCCTGCCTCTTGTGGGAACTCCTTATCGGAAGAAATAGTGTTTTGGGTATCCCGGAGCCATTTCGCGTCTGCATTTGCGATTGGTCTTCCGGGGATGCCCTCTGTCAGTAGGAGGGATAGCTTGTGAGGACACTTTTAAAAGGAGGATATGTGGTTTCTTCATCAGGAACGGTGAAGGCCGATGTTTTGCTTAAAGGCCAGCAGATTGCGGCAGTGGGTGAGGGGCTTTGTCCGGAGGACGGCGCGGACCAAATGGAAGTTTTAGATGTGTCGGGGAAGCTGCTTTTTCCGGGATTTATCGATGCCCATACCCATTTTGACCTGCACGTGGCGAAAACAGTAACAGCAGATGATTTTTATACGGGAACTAGGGCGGCTATTCGTGGGGGAACCACTACCATTATCGATTTCGGAACCCAGTATCCGGGAGAAACCTTAATGGAAGGCTTGGAAAATTGGCATAAAAAGGCGGAGGGGAAATGTTCCTGCGATTATGGGTTCCATATGTCAATAACGGACTGGAATCCGGAGGTAAGCCAGGAGATTGACCGGATGTCAGAAGAAGGCGTAACCTCCTATAAACTTTATATGACCTACGATACCCAGGTGGATGATAAGACCATTTATGAGATTTTAAAACGGTTGAAGGATGTAAAAGGGATTGCCGGAGTACACTGTGAAAACAGCGGCGTGATTGCGGCTCTTCAGGAGGAAGCGGTAAACGGCGGGAAAATGGGGGTTTTCAGCCATCCGGCTACCCGTCCGGCGCAGGCAGAAGCAGAGGCCATTCAGCGGCTTTTGCGCCTGGCCCAGATTGCCGGGGCTCCGGTTATCGTAGTACATTTAACTTGTGAGGAAGGACTTGGGGAAATTCGGGCAGCCAGAAAAAGAGGCCAGGAGGTGTTTGTGGAAACCTGTCCCCAGTATCTGCTAATGAACGATGGCCTGTACCAGCTTCCCGGGTTTGAGGGGGCAAAGTATGTGATTGCGCCGCCTTTGCGGAAGGAGAGGGATCAAAAGGCTCTCTGGGATGGCCTGAAAGAAAAGGAAATTCAGACCATTTCTACAGACCACTGCAGCTTTACCTTAAAGCAGAAAGAATTGGGTCTTACCGATTTTCGGAACATTCCGGGAGGGATGCCAGGAGTGGAAACCAGAGGGATCCTGATGTACAGCGAAGGGGTATGGAAGAAAAAAATAACTTGCGGGGAAATGTGCCTGGCGCTGTCGGAAAATCCCGCAAAGCTTTACGGCATGTATCCAAGGAAAGGGGTAATCGCGCCAGGGAGCGACGGGGATCTGGTGGTTTTGAATCCACAAGCAGAGGATGTGATTACAGCCAGGGATCAGATCCAAAATGTGGACTATGCGCCGTTTGAAGGCCTTATGGTTCATGGAAGGATTGAAACCGTGTTCCTTCGGGGGCAGAAAGTGGTGGAAAATCATAAAGTGATCCAGGAAAAGAAAGGGCGTTATATCGCTCGCGGTACTTACCAAAAATTGTAGAACGCAAATTATAAATTGCACAAAGAAAAACATTCAGACGGAAAGCCGGTCTGCCAAAAAGGCAGATCGGTATTTCTACAGCATCGTTATGTTTTTAAAAATATAACGATAATGCAGATGTATATCCGATTCTACGAATAAAGATTTGCAATAGTTCCTATAAAATTTGGCGTTTGTGCCTGATAAAAGTACATAAAACAGGAGGATGATTATGAGCGGAAAGAAAATGTTAGTTGTTTGGGGCGTACTGCTGGGAGGAATCGGGGCAGTGCTTGCTTTCTTTGGAAACCCGGGAAATATGGCGTTTTGTATTGCCTGCTTTGTGAGGGATATGGCAGGGGCAGCCAGATTCCACCAGGCAGCAGTGGTGCAGTATATGAGGCCGGAAATTATCGGCCTTGTAATTGGATCCTTTGGAATTTCGCTAGTAACCAGAGAATACCGTTCCACAGGAGGCTCTTCTCCCATGATTCGTTTTTTGCTTGGAATTATTACCATGATAGGGGCGCTTGTATTTTTAGGCTGTCCTTTGCGCATGGTACTCCGTATGGCAGGCGGTGATTTAAATGCATATGTGGCATTTGTTGGATTTGTGCTTGGAGCTGCTACCGGAAGTTATTTTTTGAAAAAAGGATTTAGCTTGGGACGGGCCTATGATACCCAAAAGGTAAGCGGTTATGTCCTTCCCGGGATTTTGGCGCTGTTGCTGGTGTTCAGCGTAATGACAACCCTGTTTACAGCCAGCACAGAAGGGCCGGGAAGTATGCACGCTCCAGCAATTATTTCACTGGCAGCCGGACTTATCTTTGGAGCTATTGCTCAAAAAGCAAGAACCTGCTTTGCTGGCGGGATCCGGGATGCAGTTTTAATGAAAAATTTCGATTTATTGATTGTAATCGGCTCCCTGTTTGTGGCAATGCTGGTTTATAATCTGGCAGCCGGCGCATTCCACTTAAGCTTTGCAGGCCAGCCGGTAGCCCACACGGAGCATATCTGGAATATGCTGGGAATGTATACCGTTGGCCTGGCAGCGGTTTTAGCTGGAGGATGCCCTCTGCGCCAGTTGATTTTAGCAGGCCAGGGTTCCGGGGATTCAGCGGTCTATGTGGCAGGAATGTTTATCGGTGCGGCTATCTGCCATAATTTCGGTCTGGCTTCCAGTGGCAACGGAACCACAGGGGCAGGCCGGATCGCCTGCGTTGCTTGTATTATTATTCTTTTGGCACTGGGGATAGTGTGCAAAAGAGAAAAGAAATAAGGGCAAGGACAAAATAACAAAAAGTAAAGATAAAGTAACGACAAAGACACCAAAAAAGGAGGAAAAAATGGAAATTGATGTAAGAGGGCTTTCCTGCCCGGAACCGGTATTAATGGTAATGGATGCAATGGACGAAAATCCAGGAGCGCAGCTAATCGTGCTGTCAGATGCGGCCCATACCAGGGATAATATTGTAAAATTGGCTCAGACCGAGGGACGTCCGGTTACAGTTACGGAAAAGGGAAGAAACTACCAAATTCAAATTGATTGACCCAAAATGGGGGAAGGGGAGCACGAATAATTACAGAGCTGAATACGAAAAATACAAAATATGCAAAAAGAGTAGAAAGACCAAATCCAGGCCAGATTCAAATTGTAGCCTGGAGAAAAATATGGTACAATTCACAGGAACCCCATACCCCGTTTTCGCACAGCTCAGCGCTTTTGCGCTGAACTTTCACAGTAGTTAAGGAATAAGCATCTGGGAACGCTGCTCCCAAATAGTGGAAGGGAGCGTTTCTCAGTTGCCTGTATACGGTTTGCATGGTATTTTGGCGGTATGCTGGTATTTGAATAACGAAATGAGGTGTTTGTTTGGAACCGGAGAAAATTGTATTTTGTAAGGGCGGCGGATGTACGGCGAAACTGGGGCCGGGAGCGTTAAGCAGGGTATTGGAGAAGCTTCCCAAAACCTATGATCCCAATCTTTTGATCGGGTATGACAGTTCGGACGATGGAGCGGTTTACCAATTAACTGATGACTTGGCGATTGTACAGACATTGGATTTTTTCCCGCCTATGGTGGAGGATCCCTATATTTTTGGTCAGATTGCCGCCGCCAATGCTTTAAGTGATATCTATGCCATGGGCGGTGAGGTAAAGACAGCGCTTAATATTGTCTGTTTTCCGGAAGCAATGGATTTAAATATTTTAGGGCGTATTTTACAGGGCGGAAGCGAAAAAGTACAGGAAGCAGGCGGCGTTCTGGCAGGAGGCCACTCGATTGCGGATCAAGATGTTAAGTATGGTCTGTCCGTAACTGGAGTGCTCCATCCGAAACAGGTATTTGCCAATAACGGCTGCCAGGAAGGCGATGTGCTTCTTTTGACGAAACCGTTAGGCGTAGGGATTGTGTGTACAGCCTCTCGTGTAGGGGAGGCTTCAAAAGATGCCATGGATCTTGCTATACGCTCTATGACAACATTAAACAAATATGCTTCTGAAATTGTGAAAAAGTACCGTACCCACGGATGCACCGATGTAACGGGTTTCGGCTTCCTGGTGCATCTTTGCGAAATGCTTGGGGGAAGATACAGCGCCCTGATTGAAGCGGATTCCATCCCATTTATCCCGGAATGCCTGGAATATGTGGAAGAATTTTACTTGACCGCGGCAGGCCAGAGGAACCGGAACCATGTGGAGGATCAGGTGCGGTTTATAGGATGCAGTTTCGCCATTGAAGAAATTTTATATGATGCCCAAACTTCAGGAGGCCTTTTGGTCAGCATGGCAGAGGAAGATGGGAAGCAGGCATTAGAAGAGTTAAAGCAGCTTGGACTTCCCTGTAATATAGTAGGGCGGGTTGTGAAAAAAGAGGAAAAGGCGGTTACCGTCCGTCAAACGGTTTAAAAAATCAGAAAGAAGGTATGATATGAGATTGGATGAACGAGGGAAGCAGTGCCCGCTTCCGGTAATCGATGCGAAAAAGGCATTGGAACAAGCAGAGGAAGGTACGGTAGTTGAGGTCGTTGTGGACAATGAGATTGCGGTTCAGAATTTAAAAAAGCTGGCGGCTCATAAGGGACTGGAATCTACTTTCCAAAAGGTAAATGACCGGGAATTTATCGTAGGCATCCAGGCATCCAAAAAAGGGCAAGTGGCTAAACCAGGAACTCCCGATTTCCAGGCCGGGGGTAGAATCGCAAAAGAAGGGTCAAATTCCCAGAATGAAACAGAGAACGGCTCCCATGGGTCAGGGGAAGACCAGGCGGTTTTGGAAGAAAACGGGTCTGCCGGGATAAGCTGCCAGCCAGACACCCGTGATAAGGGCATGACAGTGGTATTGTCTTCCGGCCAGATGGGACAGGGGGATGAGGCGCTTGGAAAGCTTTTAATGAAAGGGTTTCTTTATGCCCTGACCCAACAGGACAAGCTTCCCGGAACGATTTTACTGTATAACGGCGGCGCCAAACTTTCCTGTGAAGGCTCTGATTCCCTCGGTGACTTAAAAGAACTGGAGGCCCAGGGGGTGGAAATATTAACCTGCGGAACCTGTTTAAACCATTATGGATTAGGGGATAAGCTGGCAGTGGGCTCTGTAACCAATATGTATGAGATTGTGGAACGGATGACCGGAGCGAAAAAGATTGTACGGCCTTAACGTTGGCAGGAGGAACGAGTATGTCTGAACGCGGCAAGCAACTTATTATTGTCCGGGGAGGCGGCGATATCGCTACCGGGACAATCCATAAACTGAAACGATCTGGATATCCGGTTCTAGTTTTAGAAACTGGCTATCCCTCAGCTATCCGCCGCCAGGTGGCGTTTTCAGAAGCCGTTTACGATGGTGTCAGCCAGGTGGAAGGAATCGATTGCGTACACGTAAAAGATGCCGCCCAGGCCAGCCAGGTAATGAAACAGGGGAACGTGGCTCTTTTGGTGGATCCGGAATGCGAAATTTTAAAAACCTGGCGGCCATGGGCTTTGATTGATGGGATTTTAGCAAAGAAAAATCTGGGCACTAACCGTCAGATGGCAGATAAAACCATTGGCCTGGGGCCTGGCTTTTATGCAGGAAAAGATGTGGATCTGGTAATCGAAACCATGCGGGGTCATAACCTGGGGAGAATAATTGGAAACGGCTGTGCCCTTAAAAATACAGGAGTCCCAGGACTGATTGGCGGCTATGGGAAGGAGCGGGTCATCCATTCTCCGGCAAAAGGGATCCTTAAGGGATGCTGCCAAATCGGGGATCGGGTTAAAAAAGGGCAGGCCATTGCCGTTATCGTAACCGGGCAAGGGGAGGTTTTGGTGGAAGCCTCGCTGGATGGAATTATAAGAGGTCTGATCCGATCCGGATATCCGGTAACAGAAGGGTTAAAAATTGCGGATATTGACCCCAGGGAAAGCGAATTTGAAAACTGTTTTACCATCTCAGACAAGGCCAGATGCATTGCGGGGGCAGTTTTGGAAGGCCTTTTATATCTGGAAGAGAAGCAGGGGAAGTAGGGGAAATCTACATGATATATTTTGACAGCGCAGCCACCAGCTTTTACCGTCCGGATCAGGTAGCGCAGGCAGTGGCTGATGCTATCCGCACCATGGGCAACTGTTCCAGGGGAACCTATGAAACGGCTCTGGAAAGTGCCCGGGTAATTTTTGAAACAAGGCAGCTAATAGATGAGCTGTTTGACGGCTTTGGTCCGGAGCAGACCGCGTTTACTATGAATTCCACGGAAAGCTTAAATATGGCCATTAAGGGTGTGTTAAGGCCAGGTGATCAGGCGGTTACCACTGTGTTGGAGCATAACAGTGTCCTGCGCCCCCTTTACCAGATGGAGGAACAGGGAGTAAATGTAACCTATATTGGATGCAGAGGAAATGCCTGTGAAGGGCTTTTGGATATGGAAGCCCTTCATGACGCGATTGTGCCGGGAGTCAAGGCAGTAATCTGCGCCAACGGCTCCAATTTAACCGGAAATATCTTAGATATCCGCACCATCGGAAGGTGGTGCAGACAGGCCGGGGCGTTGCTAATTGTAGACGCTTCCCAGACCGCCGGGGTTTTTCCCATATCGATGAAGGAAGATGGGATCCATATCCTTTGCTTTACCGGCCACAAAGGGCTTTTAGGCCCTCAGGGAACGGGAGGGATCTGCGTAAGGGAGGGTCTGGTTTTGCAGCCGCTGCTTTCTGGCGGAAGCGGGATTATGACCTATGAAAAACGCCATCCTGCCAGGATGCCGGTGATGCTGGAAGCAGGAACCTTAAACGGCCATGGAATTGCCGGCCTTCGGGCGGCTCTTTTATGGATCAAAGCTCAAGGAGGCGTTGAACCTATCCGCCGCAGAGAAGAACATCTGGCAAGGCTCTTTTACCAAAATGTAAAAGAGATCCCGGGAATCCGCCTCTATGGCTACTATGGATCTTACGAAAACTCCCGTGATAGCTGGTTGAAACGGACAGCCATGGTGACGTTAAATCTGGGAGATGCAGACTCTGGTGAGGTCAGCGACTGGCTGGCAGAAGAACATGGGGTGTACACCCGTTCCGGCGGCCATTGTGCCCCCCTGACACATCAGACGCTTGGGACAAAAGCACAAGGAGCCGTCCGGTTCAGTTTTTCTTATTTTAACACAGAAGAAGAAGTGCTTTATGCAGCCAAGGCCTTAAAGGACTATTGATGATCTGGCAAGGCCGTTTCGGCTGATATGTTTTTTCAGGAAGCTTTAGGAAACATTAGAAAGCTGCCGTTTTCTCGGTTGAACAACCGGGAAGCGGCGGCTTTTTTCTGTTTGGGCAGCAAAATCTGGCTGTTTTGCGGAGGCCTTATTTCAGAACACTAGGTTCTGTCTAATAAATACAAAGTTTTGTTTCTTTCTCTTTCCTATCTGATTTCCTATAATGAATCATACCAATAGACAAAGGAGAGGTAAAAATGAGAAAGAAATATCTTGCGGCCCTGTTAGTATTAACTATGGGAACAACTGTTATTGCAGGATGCGGCGCAAAGAAAACCGACAGTCCAAAAGCGGATGGGAAAACTTCTGAAGGCGGTATAACGGAAACGGAGAAGGTTTCTGACAGCAAGGAAGGGGAAACTTCCGGAGGAAGCAAAGTACATATTACATGGTATGGAGCTGACAATGGTTCTGGAGCTCACCAGGCTCTGGTGGATGCGTTTAACGCGTCCCAGGATGAAATTGAGGTAGCACTGTATGCAGCCCCGTAAAAATCCGACGACAATAAGCAACAATTGCTCACATCCTTGTCAGCAGGCAGCGATGAGTACGACGTAATTGCTATTGACTGCTGTTGGGTAGCGGATATCGCATCTTCTGGGTACTTGGAACCTATTGACGAATACATGATGGATGCAGGGATGAATGCGGCGGATTTTAATCCAGGTGCTATCCAGGCGAATACCAACAACGCGAAACTGTATGCCCTTCCCTTGTATATGGATGTTGCCAGTTTGTGCGTAAGAAAGGATATTGTTTCCGAAGAAGATCTGAAGGTATTAGTCAGCGGAGATTATGAATATAAAGATTTGATGGAAATGGCTGCTAAATATGCGGGAGAAGGCGGCACTAAATATGGGCTTGCCGTCCAGGCTAACCAGTATGAAGGACTTATTTGCAATACCAATGAATGGACAAGCAATTTTACCAATCTGGAGGAAGGTTTTGCAAACTTTAAAGAAGCGATAACCGCTGATTATACTTCCGATAAGCAGCTTTCCATGGTTGAATCAGACGGAGTTGATTTGATTACTTCCGGACAAAGCGTTATGTACAGAGGATGGTCTTCTACATACGGCAACTTTAACGATGAAACTGCTGTCAGCCCGGATCAGGTAACGGCTGCTTGCTTGCCAAAGAAGGGCGGATCGACTTTTGGCGGTTGGGAACTGGGCATTAACATTAACTGTAAAGAGAAAGAAGCAGCCTGGAAATTTATTCAGTACGCCACATCGGGAGAAGGGAATATTGTTTTCTGCAAAACCGGAAACGGAATTCCTGGATATACCCCTCATGTGGAATCACCGGAACTCTTAGAATCCCACAAGCTTCTGCCTCTTGAAGGGTTTAAAAACTCATTAAAAATTGCCATTTCCCGTCCAGCCGTAGCAAAATATAATGAGTTGTCTGATTCTATGCAGGTTGCCATTCATTCTTATCTATCGGATAAATCATCCTTAGAAGATGCTGTATCAGAGGTTCAGAACCTACTGGATGAATACGGATTTACAGTGAAATAGTGATAGTAAACAGCAAAATCATTTGCCTGTTGCGGTCATTAATATGGGGTTGCTGAATTACATAAATTGTAACTGGCAGCCCCTTTTATTAAAGTGCTTAAATCAATTATTTTAATGGAGGGATTTCTATATGGTCAAGAGAATGACATTCAAGCAATTTGTGTTTATTCTTCCTCTGCTTTTGTTTATCTGCGTGTTTTCTTTCTATCCGATCGTTACGTCATTTATGTATTCGCTGTTTGATTACAGAAATAATGATCAGTCCTACAACAGTTTCTATATTTCCGAACAGTTTAATGGTTCCTTATTTCAGGAAGACTGCAAATATGTAAATTATTTTCTTAGTTCTGATATAACGCTTGTAGAGGAAGAGGATCAAAAAGAGATTGCCGCAATCCAGGAAGAAATAAGCGTTATGATGGAACAGTATGCATATATTACGGATACGGTGAAAATTTCTGACAGCCAGATTGCAAAACTTCGGGAATTTGGAAGCAATATCAGAGAACGGATTATGGCTATTTATAACAGTGATAAATACGCTGACGTGGTCTTCTATAATGTGGAAAAGATGCCGGTGATTTTGGACAATTTAGATTCTACAATCGTATCCAGTAATTTTATCGGATTGCGAAATTATATCGCTTTAGTAAAGGATGTACGTTTTTGGAAGGATCTGGGACATACGATTGTGTTTACAGTGATATCTGTTTCTTTCGAATTTATTCTGGGATTCTGCCTTGCTCTGATTATGAACCAGTCTATCAAAGGCATTGGCATGATTCGTACCTTGGGGCTGATTCCGTGGGCGATTCCTACTGTAGTTTCCGCAATGATGTGGAAGTATATGTATGATGGCGATTTTGGCGTAGTTGCCTTCATTTTCCATAAAATTGGCTTTATCAACAAGCAGGCTGCTATGCTTATGACTCCAGACGGGGCTATGGCTTCCGCTATTATGGCCGATATATGGAAAACGACACCTTATATGGCTCTTCTTCTTGTAGCAGGCCTTCAGGTAATTGATACCGGTTTATATGAAGCGGCATCCATTGATGGATCCGGAAAAATCAGCAGCTTCTTCCGCATTACACTTCCCCTTATGAAGCCCAGTATTATGGTCGCTTTGCTATTCCGTACCTTGGATTCCTTCCGAGTATTTGATCTGCTGACAGTTCTTACCGGCGGAGGCCCTGGCAACGGGACAGAAACTCTGTCTATCTATTCCAATAAATTAATCTTCAGCCAGAGTAATTACGGATATGGCTCGGCAGTCGTCATCGGAATGTTTGTCTGCGTAGCAATTATTGCGTTTATCTACATAAAGGTTCTTGGTGCGGATGTAATCAGCAGCAAGACCTCATAAGAGGGGGAGGTTAACATGAGAAAAAGAACTGCGTTTGACTGGGCCTGCTTAGGTTTTATTATCTTGTTTTTATGTATTACCGTATTTCCTTTTGTCTGGATTGTCATCACTTCTTTTAAAACAGATGCGGATATTCATGGCGCCGCTACGTATGCAATCATATCATCAAATGCCACTCTGGAAAATTATATTTCCGTGATTGTGGAAAAAGGAATATTAACCGCTATTAAAAATAGTTTTATTAATGCCGCATTAACAACGGTTTACGTTACCATAACAGCCTCCATGTCGGCGTATATGATTGCCAGATATAAATTTAAAGGAAGAAGTATACTGATCATAATTATTCTTGGCGTATCCATGTTTCCTCAGATGATTTTGATTGGTCCGATTTTCAATATGTTCTATAAGCTGGGATGGCTGAACAGCTATATGATTACATTGCCTTATGGATGTATTACGCTGCCAAGTGCCGTTTGGATAATGATTACTCACTTCAAGCAGGTTCCTGCTTCTCTGGAAGAAGCAGCTAAGATGGATGGGTGCACTCCATGGAAAACCTTATGGCAGATCGTTTTTCCGATTGCTGCCCCCGGAATTTTTGCGTCGGCAATCCTTACCTTTATTTCTGCCTGGAATGAGTATCTGCTGTCGCTGACGCTGAATTCGGAAACTGCCTGGATGTCTGTGCCGGTACGGATCGCCAATCTGCGGGATGAATACACGATCTATTGGGGACAAATCACTGCGGCGGCAGCGATTGTAACGATTCCTACCTTGATTATTGTTTTGTTATTCCAGAAACAGATTGTTTCCGGCATTGCCAATGGCGGCGTGAAAGAATAATAAAGTGTTTGGCTGCTCAGGAAACTTATATGATAGAAAGGGAAAACAGATGGAGCCAGGAAAACACGAAAGTGATATGAGCCGAAGAGAGAAGCGGAAACTTGAAAAAAGTTATCTGGATCAGATGAATGTTTTGCAAAAAATCCAGCATATTGCTGCGTATTATAAAACCCATATGTTAATTACGTTCATTACATTTCTTGGAATTATATTTGTGATTTATTATATTTATCGGATGCAGGTGGATATTGTTTTCAACGCATTGGTAATTAATTCTTATGGCGGAAACGTAAAAACGCTGGGAAATGATTTTAAAGAATTTATTCAGGATCAGAACCGCTTTCATGAAATTTATATAGACGATTCCTTGCTTTTTTCTGGTTCCTCCCTTTCCGATCATTATAAAGAAATGAAACTGGCATCTTATATAAACAATAAATTAGTTGATGTGATGATTTTAGATGAGGAATTTTACAGCCATTACAAGGATTCCGGGCTTCTTCAGCCGCTATTTAAAATTGTTTCAGATGAACAACTGGAGGATTTGAATTCAGATAGGAAAGACGTTTTTGGAATCCGGATAACAGGTAACAAAAAATTAAAAGGACATGGTTTTCAAATTCAGGGAAATGTTTACCTGGTCGTGATGCAAAACGCCCATGCCCGGAAAATGCAAAACGATTTATTGAATTTTTGTGTGAATGAATGTGTGCCTGAACGAAATACAGGTTATGAACAAAGGAGATTATATGAGTGCTACATCATCTTATATTTTAGAAAAGTCAGGATTTGAAAAAAATAATGCGGAATTGCTTTTGAATGAAACATTATTTCACAATGCAAATGGATATCAGGGGATCCGTGGAAATTTTGAGGAAGGCTACCCGGAAGGCTTTGATTCCATTCGGGGACAGTATATTAATGGCTTTTACAATTCCTACAAAATTAGTACGGAAGAATGGCATATCGGATTTATCCAGGAAAAACATTCCATGGTAAATGTATTCGATACTCAGTCCATGAAGCTTTGGATTGGGGAGGAACCATTAGACCTGTTTCAGGGAACCGTAACTGAATATAAACGGCTCCTGGACATGAAAAAAGGGATTACCGCGCGTTCATTTGTATGGGAATCCCCGAAAGGAAAAAAGTCAGGATTTATATTGAGCGGCTGGCTTCTTTTGAAATGCTTCCATTGTTGCTTATTAATTACCGGATTTGTCCTCTGAATTTTTCGGGAACAGTAAAAATGGAATCCATTCAGTCGGGAGATGTATACAATTACTTTAATAAAAGGGATTCCCGGGTTGCGGGTGAAAAACGCCTTCATATCAGTGTAAAAACGTCAGAAGCCAGTGAAGGAATCGGATTATTGGTTTCGGAAACCGTAAATTCCCACTTGGAAGCAGCATGTGCCGTAAAACATATTTGCTCAGAACCGGCTGTTATGACACAGGCATGTAAAGATAAATGCATTATAACTGCCATTGAGCTTTCTATCAAGGAAGGAACCTGGAGCAGCGTCGAAAAATATAGTGTTATCTGTGATTCTTTAAGGTATGCAAATGTCCGTGAAAAGGCGCTGGATTTTCTGAATCAGGCCATAGTATTAAAAGCTTCTTATTGGCATCAGAAGCAGGAGCAGTTTCTGGAATCTTTTTGGAGCCAATGCGGGATTGAGATTGGCGGGGATGAAGAACTGAACTTGTCCCTCCATTTCAATCAATACTGCCTGCTTCAGTCAGCAGGTCTTGACGGCGTCAGCAATATTGGGGCAAAAGGATTAAGCGGGGAAGGATATGAAGGACATTATTTCTGGGATACAGAGATGTACATGCTCCCATTTTTCTCATTGACACAGCCGGGCTGCGCAAAGAAGCTTTTGGGATACCGTTACCATATTTTGGAACAGGCCAGAGAAAACGCTATAAGGCTTGGGCATTCAAAGGGAGCGCTGTTTCCATGGCGAACCATCAATGGAAAGGAATGTTCCTACTACTATCCGTCCGGCGGCGCTCAATATCATATCATCGGAGATATTGCCTACGGAATCATCCAGTACTACCTGATTACTGGCGATTGGGATTATATGACGGAGCAAGGCGCGGAAATCGTATTGGAAACAGCCCGTATCTGGTATGATCTTGGAAATTTTTACAAAGGAAAATTCCATATTCACAGCGTAACAGGTCCTGATGAATATACTTGTGTTGTAAACAATAATTATTATACAAACTTGTCAGCAAAATATAATCTTACATGGGCTCGAAAGCTATATGAACAATTCAAGCAGAAAGGGCAGTTAGAAACACTGCAGAAGAAAATAGGAATCACAGAAGAAGAAATCCGCGGTTTTGCGAAAGCGGCAGAGGCCATGTATCTTCCATATGATAAAGAACTGGATATTAACCCGCAGGACGACAGCTTCCTGTCAAAGAAATGGTGGGATATGGATTCCATTACGGAAGGAGCAGGCCCCTTGATGCATAAAAATTTCCTGTACCATATTTACCGTTTTCAGGTTTGTAAACAGGCCGATACTGTACTGGCGCATTTTCTGTTTGAAGATGAACAAAAATTATCCACCAAACGAAATTCGTTTGATTATTATGAAAGGATCACGACCCATGATTCTTCCTTATCAAGATGCGTATTCAGTATTATGGCGGCAAAGTTAGGAGAGAAAGAAAAGGCGTATCAGTATTTTGATTTTTCTTCAAAAATCGATATTAACAATTCACAGAAGAACACAAAAGACGGAATCCACACGGCAAATATGGGCGGAACCTACATGGCCATTGTCTATGGATTTTTAGGATTGCGCATAAAGGAAGACGGGTTTTTCTTGAATCCGCTTCTTCCGGATGAGTGGGATAGCATCTGTTTAGATATCTGTCTAAGAGGCAGCAAAATCAAAATATGTATTGACAAAAAAATATGCAGGATTGCCCTGGTAAACAAAAAACCAGTGGATCTTTACATATATGGAAAAGAATACCATGTGAGAGATGAAACAACAATTGAGATGAGGAAATAAGTGTGAAAGAAAAAATGTGCACATGATTCGTTTGTTCCTAGAACAGGGAGCGTGAACTGTTGGGAAACACACACCGAATGGAGGAAAAAATGGGAAATATGAAGGAAATGTGCGCCATATTTGATTTGGATGGCGTATTGGTTGATACGGCAAAATATCACTATCTGGCATGGAAAAATTTGGCGGAGGAATTGGGAGCGGAGGAATTGGGATTTGAATTTACACTCCAGC
>CAJUTC010000008.1 GCA_910589195.1 uncultured Lachnospiraceae bacterium | reverse complement strand
CCATTCCCCCTGTTCCAATCTGTTCTATAATTTCATATCGTTCCTGAAGATACATCCCTGGTCTTAACATGGCCTCACCCCACTTTCCCATGGGTTAACCAATATGACCGATATATTATCGAACCCGCCGCTGTTATTCGCCCGGTCTACTAAGATCCGGACTGCCACTTCCAGTGACGGAGCATTTTTCACAATTTTATATATGGATTTTTCCTCCACCATATTGGGGAGGCCATCTGAGCAAAGTAAAAACTGCTCACCCTTTTTCAGACTCACTTCAAAAAAATCAATCTGTACTGCCACGGCAGTTCCCACTGCCCTTGTAATAATATTTTTGTTCCGCTTATAGTCTTCACTTCCGCGGTTCATCCGCCCTAAGGCAACCATCTCTTCCACATAAGAATGATCTTTGGTAATCTGCCGAATTTCTTTCCCAACCACATAGAGGCGGCTGTCCCCTATGTTGGCTACATAAAGCTTTCCGCCGCTAAAAACCGCAGCCACTAACGTGGTTCCCATGCCCTGGAACCCTATATCTTCCAATGATTTTTCATACAGCATTTGATTCACTGTATGAATGCTATCCTGAAGCGCTCTGATCTCCGGCGTCTGTAAAGGCTGCCCTTTCAAATGCCCAATCAAATGCTCAACCAGGAACTTAGAAGCAAAATCTCCTGCATTGTGCCCTCCCATTCCGTCCGCTACTAAAAAAAGACTGGGTAAAGGGCCTACCGGCGTGGTCGAAATAAAGATTGAATCCTGGTTGATATGGCGGACCATACCTTGATCCGTCCTTCCAACTGCCTGCACCGAATCACCCCTTCCTGATGGATGTGTTTATGATCGAAAAGAAAATCATCCAAATCTGCCGGCGCATTTGGGGACTGCCCCTTGCCAGCTAATTTTGTGATTCTAAAAAACTCTTTCTAAGTTGACCGCATGCCCCGTTAATATCACGGCCCATCTCTCTTCTAATAGTAACATTTATTCCTGTTTTTTCAAGTAAAATTTTAAATGTCTGAATGGAAGCTTGATCCGACTGCTTAAAGTTTCGCTCCTTAATGGGATTTACTGGAATCAGATTTACATGGCCCTGCTGGCCTTTCAGCAAAGTTCCAAGGTCTTTGGCTTCCCTTGGAGTATCATTTACCCCTTTTACCAGGCTGTATTCGAACGTAAGGCGCCGCCCGGTTTGGACAAAATACTCATGGCAGGCATCCAGCACTTCCGCCAGCTTGTAGGTTTTCGCGATGGGCATCAGGTTTTCCCTTACCCTGTCATTTGGCGCATGGAGGGACAGGGCAAGGGTTATGGTAAGGCCTTCCTTGGCCAGGCGCCGGATCCCTGGTACAATCCCGCATGTTGAAACCGTAATATTCCGCTGGCTGATATGGAGTCCGCCCTCACTGCTTAAAAGGCGGATAAACTGAACCAGATTATCATAATTATCCAAAGGCTCCCCGGAACCCATCACCACCACATTTGAAACCCGCTCCCCTGTTTCTTTTTGGATCTGATAAATTTGATCCAGCATTTCAGATGGAAGAAGATTCCTTGCCAGGCCGTCTAAAGTTGAAGCACAAAACCGGCACCCCATCCGGCATCCGGCCTGAGAAGAAATACATACGGAATTGCCATGTTTGTACTTCATCCAGACACTTTCAATAATATTTCCATCTTCCAGCGCAAACAAGTATTTTCGGGTTCCGTCAATCTTCGAAATCCGGATATCCACAGTCTTTAAGGATATCAGGTAATAACGCTCTGACAGTTTCTTCTGCATTTCCTTTGAAATATTGGTCATTTCCTCAAAACGAGCCGCTAATTTTTCATGAAGCCACTGATAAACCTGCCTGGCCCGAAATGCCGGATGCCCCATAGAAGCGAATTCTTCCGTCATCTCCTCTATTGTCAGTGATTTTATATCAATCTTTTCCATATTTCCCCTTTTCTTTCAGGCACAGCCATTCTCTTCTTACAATTCCACTATAATATGGCTGTATCCTTCCCAAGGTAATTTAGAAAGGCAGCTTGATTTGCCATTTCCTATATCTTCCGCTTCAGTACTGCCATATAAAAACCGTCACAAGGATACGTTCCGGGCAAAAACTGTATCTGCCCTTCCTTTTGTGACAATTCCTGAATCCTATCTCCCAATTGTCCGGTAAGATCCACCGGTTCAAAAGGAAAGTTCTTTAAAAACCATTCTGTATTTTCCTGGTTTTCCCCTTTATGAATGGTACAGGTACTGTAAACCAAAATTCCGCCTGGCTTCACATACTGCCATACCACAGAGAGAATTTCCCTCTGCAGCTTTCTTAACGTTTCCAGCTTTTCCGGACACATATGCAGCTTAATATCTGGCTTTTTCCCGATTATCCCCAGGCCAGAACAAGGCAGATCAGCAAGAAGGATATCTGCCTTCTCTATCGATCCCGGATCTGGCTCCAGGGCGTTCCACACATTTACACAAACATTAGAAAAACCGGCACGGTCACGGTTTTCTTCAATCAGTGCTGCTTTTGCCTGGCTGATATCCCTTGCCTCTACCATTCCGGTTCCCGCAAGCATATCTGCCATATGGAGGCTTTTTCCGCCAGGGGCTGCGCAAACATCTAAAATATAGCTTCCCTTTTTTGGACGGGCTGCCTCCCCTGCAAAAACAGAGCTAAGATCCTGTACCTGAATCCAACCTTTTAAAAAAGCTTCCAGTCCCTCAAGATGATCATAGCCTGAAAGCAGCAATACTTTTTCAGAATAGGGGGATTGGGATACTTGGGCTACCTGCGCCGATAAACTGTCTAAAATTTCACTTTTAGAAGCTAGGCTCAGATTGCAGCGCACTGTGGTAGGCGCTTCCCGCAAAAAGGCAGACAGAATCCGATCTGTCTGCTCCTGCCCCAGCTCTTCTTTCCACATATCATACAGCCATTCCGGAACAGAATAGCGGATCCAGGGCCAGGGAAACGCAGGATCCGAAAGCTCCTTCAAAAGGTTTTCCTTTTCCCTGGAAATCCTTCTCAGAGTCCCGTTCACAAACCCTTTTAGACCCACAAATTTCCTCTTTATGGCCAGCTTTACCCCTTCATTGCAGGCGGCAGAATCCGGAATCCGATCCATATATACGATCTGGTACACAGACATCCTTAAGATTGTACGGATCACTGGTTTCATCTTTTCCACTTTTATGGAGGAATAGTGGTTTAGCATCCAGTCAATTTGAATTTGATATTCCAATACCCCTTCTGTAACCCTGGTAACAAACCCTCTGTCTTGTTTCGAAAGATACTGGTACTTTCCCAGAGCCTGGCTCAGGATTACATGGCTGTAGCTTCCTTTTTCTAAAATTTCAATTAAGCTATCAAGAACCAGTTCCCGTATGTTTCCTGTATCAGTCATTCCGCCTGCGCCCTCCAAATAAAATTACCAGCCTGAGAAGCTGTAAAATGGATGCCGCAGCGGCAGCCACATAGGTTAACGCCGCGGCGCTTAACACATTCCGGGCTTTTGAAACTTCTGACTGGGCTAAGATGCGGCTGTCGCCAAGAATTCGTAATGCCCTGGAAGAAGCGTTAAATTCTACCGGAAGCGTTACTAATTGAAACAGTACGGCCAGGCTAAACAGCAGAATCCCGATTTCTACGATAGGGGATCCAAGGCCGCCGATCATTACGCCGATTAATATCATGGGCCAGGACAGATAACTTCCGAAATTAGCAACCGGAACCAACGCTGCCCGGATCTTTAATGGGGCGTAGGAAGTGGCATCCTGGATCACATGCCCGCATTCATGAGCCGCGACCCCAATGGCCGAAATGGAAGTAGATCCATATACGGATTGGGATAAATTTACTGTTTTCGAACGGGGATCATAATGATCCGTTAAATTTCCCGGAACCTGGCGCACGGTTACATCATAGATTCCCTGTGCCTGCAAAATCCTCCTGGCTACTTCTGCCCCTGTCATGCCGCTTGCGGACCAGGTGCTGGAATACCGGTTAAAAGTTCCGTTTACCTTAGCTGAAGCTGCCATGGAAATTATCACGCCAATTAAGACCAGAATATAAGTCCAGTCAAACCCATAATAACCATATCCGCCATATCCCATACTTATGATCTCCTTTCCAATCTGGTTCCTTCTTCAATCGGATAGCCTCTTAAAAACGCGTTGGCATCCATTCGTTTCTTGCCCTCTAACTGAAGAGAATCTACTTTTAATATTCCGTTTCCTGTCTGGATCAAAAACCCGTCTTTATCTGCCTTTACAATCTGTCCCGGAATTCCTTCCGATTCATCTGAAAGTACCTGAGCCTGCCATATTTTTAATGTTTTCCCATTCAGGCTTGTATAAGCGCTGGGCCACGGGTTTAATCCACGGATCAGCCGTTCAATTTGACAAGCATCTTGGTTCCAGTCAATGTCGCCTAAGGATTTGGACAGCATTTTCGCATAACAAGTTTCGGATTCTCCCTGAGAAACCGGGGAAAGACTTCCTTCCTCCGCTTTTTTTAACGTGGAAAGGATCAATGGCCCTCCGGCCTGACTCAACTTATCATGAAGGCTTCCTCCCGTTTCCCCGTCTTCAATGGGAATCACGACTTTCTCCAGCATATCTCCCGTATCCAGTCCTGTATCCATCATCATTGTAGTAAGACCGGTTTCCTTTTCCCCGTCTATCACAGACCACTGGATTGGCGCTGCTCCCCGGTACTTGGGGAGAAGGGACGCATGGATATTAATACAGCCGTATTTTGGCAGCTCTAATATGGTTTTAGGCAGGATCTGCCCGAACGCTGCCACTACAATCGCGTCTGGATTCATTTCCTTTAACTGGCTGATAAAAGATTCCTCTCTGACTTTTACCGGCTGGCAAACCGGAATCATCAGCTCTAGCGCCTTTTCCTTTACCGGAGTCATTAACACAGCCTTTCCCCGCCCCTTGGGCTTATCGGGCTGTGTCACCACAGCAATCACCTGATGCCCGCCTTTTGCTATCGCTTCCAGCGCCGGCACCGCAAAATCCGGGGTTCCCATAAAAACAATTCTCATAACTTCCTCCAAAATCCTGGGATTTATTCTTCCTCATCGTCTTCCAGGCTGTCTGTATCCTCAAGTTCCCCTTCTACCAGGTCCACATACAACCCTCCTTTTAAATGGTCGCATTCATGGCAGACGGCACGGGCTAATAATTCTTCGCCTTCCAGCTCAAAGGGCTGCATTTCTTCATCATAGGCTCTTACCTTAACCCAATTGGGCCTGGTAACGATCCCTGTTTTTCCCGGAACGCTTAAGCATCCTTCATATCCGGTTTGGCTGCCTTCTGTTTCCAGGATCGTTGGATTAATCAGCACATACTGATTTCCGTCGTCTACATCGATTACTACAATCTGCTTTAGCACACCTACCTGAGAGGCAGCCAGGCCTACTCCGTTGGTATCGTACATGGTTTCAAACATGTCCGCTATTAATTCCCGGATCCGGGGTGTTACCTCTTTAACCGGCTTGCATTCTTTTCTTAATATTTCATCTCCGATGGTTCTTACTTGCCTGATTGCCATAACGTATCTACTTGCTCCTTCTCGTCTACATAAAGTCAAACAGAATTGATGCCTGGCCAGAAAAGCCCTGCTGTTTTAATTCTTCTTCTGTATGATTTCTTATTTTTATTAGTATATCATAATTTTCGCACTTCATATATAAAATTTTTCTGTACATATCATTAAGTTTGTAAATGGCAGCATTTACCGGGCCTATCATCTTTACTGGTTCAGAGCCACAGATACCTGCTCC
The DNA here is from genome assembly GCA_910589195.1 of uncultured Lachnospiraceae bacterium. Lineage (GTDB taxonomy): Bacteria > Bacillota > Clostridia > Lachnospirales > Lachnospiraceae > Caccovicinus. The sequence goes on along the minus strand of CAJUTC010000008.1, from coordinate 92,809 downwards.
TTGCGTGATTCTCCGGCCAAACGAACCTGCTATGCGAAAAGCAGCTTCCATAGCGTTTTGTGTTACCCCTTCATTTGAAGAGCTAACCATCAGCGCCATCAGCGCGCAGGCAGGAGGGTAAGAAAGAAGCTTTCGGTATTCCATCTCCTTTTGGTAAAACTGTTCATAATTTTGGGTAGCTGCCGTTTCAACACAGTAATGTTCCGGGCTATAGGTTTGGATTACCACATGCCCCCTTCGTTCATCCCGCCCCGCCCTTCCTGCCGCCTGGGTCAAAAGCTGGAACGTTCGTTCCCCGCACCGGTAATCCGGGGCGTAAAGAGATACGTCTGCCGCCAAAATCCCAACCAGCGTAACCGCTGGGAAATCATGGCCTTTTACAATCATCTGGGTTCCCACTAAAATATCTGCCTCATGGTTTGCGAACGCAGAAAGAATCGCCTGGTGGCCACCTTTTTTTGAGGTGGTGTCGTAATCCATCCGCAGCACTCTTGCCAAAGGAAACGCTTCCTGAACCATAGCCTCCACTTTTTGAGTGCCTGCCCCAAATGGCGCAAGGTAAGGAGAGGAACAGACCGGGCAAAGCCTGGGCCGCCGGATCTGATAGCCACAGTAGTGGCATACCAGTCGATCATCCTGATGAAGCGTAAGGGTAACGTCACAGTGGTGGCATTTAATGGCTTCCCCACAGTTTCTGCAAGATAAAAAACTGGAATATCCCCTGCGGTTTAAAAAAAGGATGGCCTGCTCCTGTTTTTCCAATTTTTCTTTCATCAGATCTTGCAGGCAGCGGCTGAAAATAGAGCGGTTGCCTTCCCTTAGTTCCTTACGCATGTCCACCACCCAAACTTTGGGAAGCATGCTGTTTTTCTTGGCACGCCTGTTGATTTTATAATATCCGTAAATTCCATGAAGGGCTTTCGTGTACGTTTCCACAGAGGGGGTAGCGGAACCAAGTACCACGCTGGCGCTGCACAGGCCAGCCCGGTACTGAGCCGTTTCCCTGGCATGATATCTGGGCGTTATTTCACTTTTGTAAGCCGCTTCATGTTCCTCATCTATAATAATCAGACCCAGGTTTTGAAAAGGGGTAAATAAGGCGGAACGAGGGCCAATCATGATCTGGATTTCACCCTTTTTTGCCTGTTCGAACTGATCATAGCGCTCTCCCGCTGAAAGCTTGGAATTAATGAAAGAAACCTTATTTCCAAACCGCCTGCAAAACCGCATAACGGTCTGATAGGTCAGAGAAATTTCCGGAATCAGGAGAATCGCTTCCTTTCCCTGATTTCGCACATGCTCAATCAGCTCCATATAAATTTCGGTCTTTCCGCTTCCGGTAATTCCGTGAATCAGATATGTCTTCCGGATCCCGCTGTCATACTCCGTACAGATATCAGAAACTACGGCCTGCTGCTCTGTATTCAGAGTAACCAATGAGCTCGCTTTTGATTGGGGTTTTAGAAAACCTGCCGCCGGATTCCGGTAGTCTGCCAAAGCTTCCACCTGTATCATCCCACGCTCAATAAGAGGCTTTAACACTGCCGCCGTTATGTTAAGCTGCTGCGCCATTTCATATGGAATCCGATCCATCTCCAAAAAGGCTTCAAACAGCCGTTCCCTGGCTTTATATTTCTTTTTTATAGCTTCCGCGGCCTGAGCCTTTCGCTCTTCTGGATCCAGCAGGCAGCAAATCCAGCGCTTCTCCTTCTGCTTTACTTTCTGCTTTACTGGAAGCACCGTTTTTAACGCTTGGTTCATAGTAGAACCGTACCGCTCTTTCATCCACCAGGCAACCTGGATTAACTGGGATTCCGCCGAGATGCTTCCGGCATGAATCCCCACGATTTCTTTTAGCTTTTCCGGATCATAACTTGCCTGGTTGGATAAACCAACCACATATCCTTTCCGGATCTGGTTCCCCTTTCCAAATGGTACGTCTACCTGGCAGCCTGCATATATCTGGCCCTTCAAAGGTTCTGGTATCCGGTATTGGAAAGGCCGGTCTACCTTCTCATGTGAGATATCTATAATAATATGGGCAAATTCTGCCATGTACGTTTCTCTCCGATTTTGTATACTGTGAAAGTTCAGCACAAAAGCGCTGAGCTGTGCGAAAATGGTGTCAAAAAGTGACATCTTCCATGCCCATTTTCGGCGCTTCCCCTTTTTATGGGTTTAAAAAGGCCGAAACCAGGGTTTTTAAGCCCATACTGTTAGAGCCTTTAAATAATACGCAATCCCCGCTTTTCACCTGATCCTCCAGCCATTTTTTCAGGCTTTCTTTTTCTTGAAACAAGCAGATTTTCTGTGGAAATTCAATTCTTTCCTCATCCTCCCGGCCATTTGCAAGCTCTTTTTCTTCTTTTAAGGCTTCCCCGATCTGAGCTGCTAATTCCCCGAAAAGAGCAATTAAGTCAATTTTTTTGTTCGCTAAAAATGTTCCGATTTCCCTGTGATAAGCAGGCGAATCAGGGCCTAATTCTTTCATGTCCGCAAGGATGGCAAACTTTCTTCCCGGCACAGAAATATCGCATAAAACCTGGATTGCCGCTTTCATAGAAACGGGGCTTGCGTTATAAGAATCATCAATAATGGTAATTCCATTTACGCTATGAATCTGTTGTCTTCCCTCATATCCGGTATAAGCTTTCAGGGCACAGGCGGCGTCTGCCAGCAAAATCCCATGTTCCCTTGCCACAGCCAAAGCAGCCATGGCATTCTCAATCATATGCCGCCCAAATACCTGAAGAGCCACCTTTGCAGATTCTCCTCGTTTTTTGCAGACTGCCGTAAAAACAGGCTTTCCCGCTTCCATCCGGATATCCGTCGCCCGATAATCACAATTTTCACCAAAACCATAGTAAATGGTTTTGCAGCCTGTTTTGGCTTTTTGCTTTCTAAGGATGGGATCATCTCCATTTAAATAGAGAATCCCTCCTTCTGCCATCCCATCTTGTATATGCAGCTTCTCACGGCAAATAGTTTCCTGGGAGCCTAACTGCTCAATATGGGAAATGCCAATGTTGGTTACTACCGCCTGATTCACCTTGGCCACAGTAGCGATCCGTCCCATTTCTCCAGGTTCGCTGATGCCAAGTTCGATTACGCCAATTTCGTCTTCTTTCGAAATTTCCGAGATAGTAATCGGAACCCCTACCTGGCTGTTGCTGTTCCCTGGCGTTTTATATACCTGATAGTTTGCTTGTAAAGCAGCGGCAATCATTTCCCTGGTTGTGGTCTTTCCCACACTTCCGGTTACCCCGATTAAAGGAAGGGAAAGCCGATCCCGATACCAGGCGCCGATCGACTGCAGCGCTGTCCGGGTATCCGCTACCTGAATCCACGTTTTTTCTGATTCCATGTGGCTGTGGCGTGCTGTCAGCACAGCCTTTGCCCCTTTTTCAAAGGCTTTTTGGATGTAATCATGAGCATCATTCTTTTCTCCAATGAGAGGAACGAATAAATCGTCCCCCTTCATCACCCTGGAATCAATGCTGATATGGGTAAGAGCCGTTTCCGGATTTCCGCACAAGAGCTTCCCGCCACATGCCTTAACTATATCCTTTACTGTTATATCTTCCATATCCTGATTTCCTGCTTCCATTCGATTTATTATTATGTTTCGTTTAAAATGACTGTCCCTTACTGCCTTAACAGTTTCCTCCCGATTGTTCCAAGGCAAGCACCGCTTCTTTCACCACTTCCCGATCCAGAAAATGGGTACGGACACCGTTTACCTCCTGATAATCCTCATGCCCTTTTCCGATAATCGCTATCATATCTCCCTCTTTGGCATGGGTAATGGCATAAGTGATCGCTTCCTTCCGATCCGGAATTTTCATATAGGCGCCTTTCGTAGGGAGCAGGGCACTTTCAATATCACCAATAATATCCTCTACCTTTTCATACCGGGAATTATCCGCCGTAATAATTGTAAAATCAGCCATTTTCCCTGCCATCTCTCCCATGGCATAACGCCGATCCTTTGATCGGTTTCCGCCACATCCAAACACCACCACCAGCCTGGCCGGCTGGTAATCCCGCAGTGTACGCAACAGGCTTTCCATGCTGACCGCATTGTGGGCATAATCAATAATTACTTTGCAGCGGTTAGAGGCATACGCAAGTTCCATACGGCCATCTACAAACAGGTTCTCCAGGGCGTGACGCATCCTCTCTTTTGGAAGGTTTAAAAAACCGCACACGCTAAAAGCAGCCATAGCATTGGAAATGTTAAACCTTCCTGGAATATTTACCTTAACATCCATATCCAGCCGTCCCTTAACCGCAAACTCCAAGCCTACAAAATCATGCTCCGCCACATAACGGATCTGTTCTGCTCTAAAATCAGCTTCCCGTTCGATCCCGTATGTATAAACGGGACAGTCCGCTTTTGCTGTAACCTGATGAAAATGTTCATCATCACCATCCCCAATCCCAATCCGGCACTGTTGAAATATCATTGACTTGCATGCTAAATACTCTTCAAAATCTTTATGTTCATCTGGCCCAATGTGATCCGGGGAAATATTGGTGAAGATCCCGTAATCAAAGAAAATCCCATCTGTCCGGTGCATCTTAAATGCCTGGGATGAAACTTCCATCACTACATACTCGCAGCCCGCCTCCGCCATTTTCGAAAAATACCGATGAAGCTCATAGGATTCCGGCGTAGTATTTTGGGTCGGCTCCCATACTCCGGCAAAGGAAACGCCATTCGTTCCAATCATCCCTACTTTTTTCCCACATGCCTCTAAAATTGCTTTTATCATATGAGTGGTAGTGGTCTTCCCTTTGGTTCCCGTTACCCCGATGGTAATCATTGTCCGATCCGGATATCCAAACCGGGCAGAGGAAAGGGCGGCTAGGGCTTTCCGCCCATTTTCCACCTGAATCACAACAGCATCCTTTGGAAGCTCAATGGGATCTTCCACCACAAATACCCGAACGCCTGCCTGATATACCTGCTGGCAATACTTATGAGAATCCGTCCTGGCTCCCTTCATGCACACAAAAACCGCCCCGGGGCAGGCTTTTCTGGAATCATACACGACTTCTTTCACTTCCGTATCCAAACTCCCCCACAGAAGCTGGTACGTAAGCTCTCCTATCCAATCCCTTACTACCATAGGCTCATGCCCTTTCTATAACTAAAATAATCCGGTAATTACGCCATCTTCATTTACATCAATGCCATCTGCCGCCGGCTTCTTAGGAAGACCAGGCATGGTCATAATTGCTCCTGTAAGAACCACTACAAAGCCTGCACCGGCGGAAACATAGGCATCTCTTACATTAAGTGTAAATCCTTCCGGACGGCCAAGTTTTGTCTGGTCATCGGACAGGGAATACTGGGTTTTCGCCATGCAAACCGGAAGAGTTCCAAATCCCATTTCTTCTGCCTTCTTTAATGCTTTTGTAGCTGCCGGGGCATAGTTTACCTCCTGTGCTCCGTAAATTTCTTTTGCTACCGCGGCGATCTTATCGGTAAGGCTTGCTTCATCCGGATAGATTGGAGCAAAATGGCTCTCCTTCTTTTCCAAAGTTTCCAATACCTTTTGCGCAAGATCGATACCGCCTTCCCCGCCTTTTTCCCAAACTTTAGAAAGCGCAAAATCACAGCCTCTTTCTTCACAGAACTTCTTAATAAATGCGTATTCATCCTCTGTGTCACTTATGAAGGAATTTAAGGTAACCACTACCGGAACCCCGAATTTTTGCAGGTTTTCAATATGCTTTTCCAGATTAACAATCCCTTTTGCCAGTGCCTCTAAATTTTCCTTAGAAAGGTCTGCTTTCGGAACACCTCCGTTATACTTTAAAGCCCGGACAGTGGCCACTAATACCACAGCATCCGGCTTTAAACCGGCCATCCGGCATTTAATGTCAAAAAATTTCTCAGCGCCTAAATCTGCTCCGAAGCCTGCTTCCGTCACTGTAATATCCGCAAGCTTTAAGGCGGTCCGAGTAGCCCGAACACTGTTGCACCCATGGGCGATATTGGCAAATGGCCCGCCGTGAACTAAAGCTCCTGTGTGCTCTAAGGTTTGAATCAGATTTGGCTTTAAGGCATCTTTCAGCAAGGCCGCCATAGCGCCTACACCGTTAAGCTGGGCGGCAGTAACTGGTTCTCCCTCATAATTATAAGCCACGATAATACGTCCCAAGCGTTCTTTTAAGTCCTTCATATCCGACGCAAGGCAGAGAATCGCCATAATTTCAGAAGCTACCGTAATGACAAAATGATCCTCCCGCACAAAGCCATCTGGCTTTGCGCCAAGACCTACCACCACATTCCGCAAAACCCTATCGTTCATATCCAGGCAGCGTTTCCAGAGAATCTGGCGGGTATCGATGCCCAGTTCATTTCCCTGCTGGATATGGTTATCCAACAGGGCAGCTAACAGATTATTTGCGGATGTGATTGCATGAAAGTCCCCGGTAAAATGAAGGTTTAAATCCTCCATGGGCACGACCTGCGCGTATCCGCCTCCCGCGGCGCCACCTTTAATGCCAAAGCATGGCCCCAAAGAAGGCTCTCGTAATGCGATAATTGCTTTCTTATTCAGCTTGGCCAGAGCCTGTCCAAGACCTACTGTGGTAGTCGTCTTCCCTTCTCCGGCAGGAGTAGGGTTAATAGCAGTTACCAAAACCAGTTTTCCGTCTGGTCGATCCTTTACCTGATCCCACAATTCATCTGTCAGCTTTGCCTTATACGTTCCGTAAAGCTCCAGATCATGTTCCGTGATACCATAAGCTGCGGCAACCTCCTTAATGGGGGCCATTTTCGCTTCCTGCGCAATCTGAATATCTGTTTTCATGATGATGCCTCCTTTGCATTTTTAAGCATTTTTCTTTCTTTTCCTTGGCAAAGCCACTATACTATGTCCACAGCCGTTAGGCTGCGGATAAAGGATTCGTTTCCTTATTTAACCATGTTTTCAAATTCCTCCATGGTCATTAAAATCTTTCTTGGTTTGGTTCCTTCTTCTTCCCCTACTACTCCCGCGTCTGCCAATTGATCCATGATCCGGGCTGCCCGGTTAAATCCGATTTTAAAAACCCGCTGAAGCATTCCGATAGAAGCCTTTTCCTTTTCAATAATAAATTTTCCCGCCTGGACAAAATATTCATCCCGGCTGCTGTCGCCACCTCCTGCTAAATCAGAGGCAGAAGACATCATCTTGCTTTCCACTTCTGTGCTGTAGCTGGCTGTCAGGCCTTGCTGGGTTAAAAACTCTACCACGCTGGAAACCTCCGAATCGGAAACAAAGGCTCCCTGTACTCTTTGTGGTTTCGGAACACCGGAAGGATAAAACAGCATATCCCCCTTCCCTAAAAGCTTTTCCGCTCCGTTCATGTCGATAATCGTTCTGGAGTCCACACCTGAAGATACGGAAAAAGCTATCCTGGAAGGTACGTTGGCTTTAATCAATCCGGTAATAACATTTACAGAGGGTCTTTGGGTAGCAATCACCAAATGGATTCCCGCCGCCCTGGCTAGCTGGGCCAGACGGCAGATCGCATCCTCTACTTCACCCGGAACCACCATCATAAGATCCGCCAGCTCGTCTACAATAATTACAATCTGAGGCAGCTTTTGGGGCCGTTTTTCTTCGGGGATATCCTGGATATTTTTGATCTTTTCATTGTATCCCTTTAAGTCCCTTACATTGTATTCGGCAAACTTTTTATATCGGTCACCCATTTCGGCAACAGCCCAGTTTAACGCTCCGGAAGCCTTTTTCGGATCCGTGACAACCGGAATCATCAAATGAGGAATCCCATTGTATACGCTTAATTCCACCACCTTGGGATCCACCATAATCAGTTTTACATCTTCCGGATCGGCCTTATAAATAATACTCATTATTAAGGTATTGATACAAACCGATTTACCAGAACCGGTAGCACCCGCAATCAAAAGATGGGGCATTTTCCCGATATCAGCTGTTACCGGCAACCCGCCGATATCCTTCCCTACCGCAAATGTCAGTTTGGATTTACTGTTTACAAAACCCTCTGACTCTAAAAGCTCCCGAAGGTAAACAATAGAATTTTCTTTATTGGGAACTTCAATCCCTACCGCCGATTTTCCAGGAATCGGCGCCTCAATCCGGATTTCCGCCGCTGCTAAGCTCAGCTTAATATCATCTGCCAAACCTACAATCTTGCTGACCTTTACCCCCTGTTCCGGATGAAGCTCGTACCTGGTAACAGTAGGGCCGCAGCTTATATTCGTTACTGTGACGCCTACGCCAAAGTTTCGAAGTGTCTGCTGCAGCTTAATGGCCGTATCTTTATACTCCTGTTCGGAGAAAGAGCCGGAAGGCTTCGTCCCTGTTTTCAGCAGGCTGGTAGGCGGAAATACGTAAGGTTTCTTTACCGGCTCCTGTTTTGTTACCGCCGCATTTACTGCCTCTCTGCTGTTTCCCTCTGCTGCTTCCTCCCGCTTCTGTTCAATTTTTTTGTGAAGCAGTTCCGTTTCTGTTTCAATTACTTTTCCGGAAGCCGTTACTACCCGTTTGGGTTCCTCCGGGACAAAAATGCTGTCATAATTTACGCCAGACTCTGCCGCTTCCTGATAAAGCCTGGTTTCTCGCAGTGGTTCTTCCCTGTGATGAAAACCAGTTTCTTCATAGGTTTCTACCTGCTTTTGGGGCTTCTCTTCCATACGGGACTCTGCTTTTTTCGTAAGTTCGAAACCTGAATCCAATCCAGGCTCCTCACCAAACTCCGTTCCTTTATAAAAACTTTCATCCTCATCAAAATAGAATTCCTGTCCGAAGTCCTCCTTCCGGATGAAATTTTCCTTCCTTCCAACATCAGAAGGCATTGTATTTTCCGGTTCAAAGGTGGTTGAAGATCCTTTGTGATTGTCTGCCGCATAAACCGTCTGGCTGTTCTCTTGATACATGGGTTCAGAACGAACGGTATCCTCATAGTTTCTCTTTACATCCTGGATTCCATTGCCCTTTTGCGCCCCGATTTCTTCAATGAAAATTTCATCGGTAAATGCGTCCCAATCCTGCTCCATGGCACCATTTTGATCCGATTTTCCCGGAAGTTCTGGCAGATTTAAGCCTGCATCCATCTCCTCTAGCGTCATAATTTCCCGATCTGCATATAATGGGCCTTCTTTCTTTTTTGGTGCTTTCCTGGAAAACGACATAATTTTGTCTTCCGGTTTCTCTTCCTTTACGGCCACCGGCCTGTCCGCTGACGTGGAAACATTCCTTCCTTTTTCTGGAGCGTAAGGTTTGGTTATCCCAGAAGGAGCAGGTATATCCTCCTCAAACGGAACCGGTTCCGCATATTCTGGCGGAAGCTCAATCCTGCCTGAAAACACATCCGCCGGTGACTGCGCCTGCCCTGCAGGTTCCATTCTTGATTCCGCGAAATTGGGAGTAGCAGCTTTCTCTGACAGCCTGGACGCTTGACTGCCTGCTGCCTGAGGTTCTTCTATTGGCATGGGTTCCTGTATCCGGATGGATCCAAAATCCACCCCCCGCACTACTTTTTCTTCCCGGAGCCTGCGCCGTTCCTCCTGGCGTTCTTCCCGCTCCTCTCTGCGCCGGGCCACATCCTCCTTTGCATACTGGTAAGCCCGGTCACTGCTGCTTTTTACCACATTTACAAATGATTTTTCTGTAATACACACACCGCAGATAATCAGTGCCGCCAGAAAAATTAAATACGTTCCGATGGTTCCTACAATTGATTGAAGACAAAAAGCCAAAAGTCCTCCGATTAATCCTCCGCCTTTTCCGCTTTCCCCGCAGAGCTTATAAAAGGCAAAGACGGACTCACCCTCTGCCAGTTTAATCCCGAAAACCATATGTGAAATTCCGCAGACAATTAATGACATTCCAATGACTGCCGCCAATTTTACTACTGCTTTCCAATTTCCTCTGTTGGCTGTGTAAAAACTGGTTCCGATAAAAACCAGAAAGGGGATAATATAACCCACCACCCCAAAAAGCCCAAGCTGCAGACGGCGGAGAACGTCACCCACCACACCGCATAAATGGAAATTACTTAAAAATAAAAGGACAGCAGCAGCAAAAGACAAAATAATCATAACCTCTGCCTGTAAAAATGCAGGAATCTCTTCCTCGTAATATTCTTCCTGCTTTCTTCCCTGTTTGGCTGTCCTGCCAGAAGATGCCTTTCGGCTTCTGGTATCCGCTGTTCTTTGATTTCGATTTTTTTGTGCCACAAATCAAGCCTCCTGTATCTTGTAGCAATCCGAAAATTGCCCATTATTAAGAGTATACAAAAATTTTGGTAAAATTGCAACAAAGTTCTTACCAGCCAAACAAAGGAAAGGCAGCCGCCCATTCAAAGCGTCTGCCTTTTTCTACCTATATCCTTTTGCCTGTGCATGCCACAGTTCCAAGGTGAGCGGATTCAATGATTTTCATCGATCATATGGTGAAGTTTATCTAATGCTTCCCGGATTCCTCCCACCTCATCGATCAGGCCTTCTTTTACCGCCTGCTCGCCCACTAAAACAGTTCCTAAATCTTTTGTCAGCATCTCCGTGTTATGCATCAGGCGTTTTAGCTGATCATAGGCGATATTCGAATGCTTTTCCACAAAGCTGAGAATCCGATCCTGTATCATATTAAAGTATTCATAAGTCTGTGAAGTCCCGATCACCATGCCGCTCATCCGGACTGGATGGATCATCATGGTTCCGGTGGGCACAATAAAAGAATAGTCGGAAGCCACTGCTAAGGGCACACCGATGGAATGACTTCCCCCAAGCACTAAGGACACCGAAGGAATGCTTATGGACGCAATCATCTCCGCGATAGCAAGACCAGCGTCCACATCACCTCCTGATGTGTTTAAAAGAACCAGCAGGCCTTCTACGCTTTTATCATCTTCAATTTCCGCCAGCTTTGGCAGCAGATGATCATATTTCGTCGTTTTGCTGTTTCCTGACGCATTTTCGTGGCCTTCCACTTCTCCGATTATCGTCAGAAGATGAATCTTATGCCGGGCACCGCTCTCTTCCAGCGTTACCTGCCCCAGTTCTTCTATTTCTTGATCGTTTTGTCCCAGTCCTTCTTGTCCCATACGGAAATTCCCCTTTCTCAAATCATAGTAAGATGCCAGCAAGCAGGCATGCTCTAACCATAGTATAAAGGTTTTTTTCCGCTTTATTCATGTTTCTGATTTTTCTTTCCCGGCCTTTATGTGCGTTTCCGTAATAATATCCTGCTTCTTAAAATTTCCCCGAATCGTCATTTTGTTGTTATTCTTATGCTCCTATGCATAAGCCATCATAAAAGGCGTCTGGTTCCCTGCAATGGATTTAATCGCTTCTGATAAGGAGCCTTGCTGCAGGCTGTTCATAAACTGAGCCAGCTCAAACCGGTAACGAGTATATTTGGTGGTTCCCATTCCGTAGCTGCTGGTGTAAAAATCGGTAAAAAATTCATTTCCCAGATATTTTTTCGCGCTTAAGGCAATAGCCTTTTCCATGTCCTTTGTTGACTGGTACTGGCTGACAGCGCAATGGTAGGCGCCAGATGCCTTGCCCTTATTGGTTAATGCCCCGCCGGAATGTTGATCCAGAAAGGTTTCAAAGGAACTTAAAATCATGCCGGACATCTTCTCCCCCACTCCTAGGCTTCCCAGTAAATGGGCGGTTTTCATATAGCGAAGCGCTAACTGAAGCCCCAGCTCTTTGTCGCTCATCAGGGAAAGCTCCTTTGGGTTCATTTTGGTTGCCGCCTTTGCAATCATTCCTGCTGCCTTAAGATCTGTTAAGCTGTATTCTGATTCTGCATTTTTTGTATTATCAGAAACATCTGCTTTCTTACCAGACCTTACCATGTTTTCCCGTTTTGCCAGCATGCCTGCCTGCAAAAACGCCGCCCTAACCTGATAGGTAAAGTCCTTCGGATTCTTGGTATTATTTAAAAGGCCATATTTTTTTCCATGTTCTTCTATTTCCGCCACCTTTTGTTCAATGGCCACCGACAGGCTTTCTCCCATCTTGGAACTGGCGCCTTTATTCCCCAATTGTTCATAAAAACTTCCCACTGTTCCTCTATAGGAACTTATGATCCGGTCTTTTGCACGTTGAAACAGGGAATTTAACTGCTCCATTTTTTCAGAAAGCTTATCTTCCCGTCCGGAAAATTTTTGTTTCAACTGTTCTTTCACCGCAAGATACATGGAAGCAACTCCTTCTATAGTACCCTCCACTTGATCTGCGTTATCCATTGTTACGGTAGCATTAGAAAAATAATGTTCCAATTCCTTCCAGTTAATCCCGTCCGCATCTGGATCCGGCTCGTGAATCGTAAGCGTTCCCAGCTCCAGAACCGCTCCGTTCCAGTGGATTCCGTCTTTGGATCCCGTCATCATCTGGTTTCCAAAGGGTTTATCCTTGACTGAACTTTCATACGTATCCAGACGCTGTGCCTGCCCTGTGCCAGACACCGTTTTTTCCGGCTTCTTTGATAAAGGCTGACTGCCTTCCTTGATACGGTTTTCTGATGTTATCTTTGCTTCCATAAACTTCCCCTTTCGCCGATTCCTTATGCTAATCCATATCTTCTTTGGAATAGAATGGATAAAGCTACCGTTCCCTGTAGGGATTATCGACGCTTTCAGAAAAATTGTAACAAACCTTCCTGCCTTTTATTAGAAAGCATTACCAATATACTTACAACCGGGCAATGATGGCCTCACAATACTTAGAAGTGGTGGCCTGCCCTCCAAGATCAGGCGTTTTGCAGCTTCCTTCTGCCAGCACCTGATCCACTGCCCTGCGGATGGTTCTGGCGATTTCCATTTCTCCTAAATGTTCCAGCATCATACAGGCCGACCATAAAAGAGCCGTAGGATTTGCGATATTTTTTCCCGCAATATCTGGAGCGCTTCCATGTACCGCCTCAAACATGGCGTAATCCTTTCCCAAATTACTAGAAGGCAGCAATCCCAGGCCGCCGATTAATCCGCTGGTCAAATCGGATACAATGTCACCATAAAGGTTTGGCATAACCATAATGTCAAACTGCTGAGGCCGCATCACAAGCTGCATACAAACATTATCTACAATCTTGTCGTCGGCTTCTATATCTGGGTAGTTCTGTGCAATCGCTTGAAAGATACTTAAAAACAAACCGTCGGACTGCTTTAAAATATTCGCTTTGTGGACACAAGTTACCTTTTTCCTTCCCTGGGCCCTGGCATACTCAAACGCATCCGTAATAATCCGGGTGCTGGCCTTGCGGGTAATGATTTTTGTAGCATACACCGTATCTGGATCAATCTGTTTCTCCACACCCACATAAAGATCTTCCGTATTCTCACGGAAGGTAACAATATCTATATCCTGAAATGGCGTCTTAACGGCAGAATTGGATTTGGCCGGGCGGATATTTGCGTACAAATCGTATTTTTCCCGTAAGGTCACATTTAACGAACGAAAGCCTTTGCCTACCGGGGTTGTAATCGGCGACTTTAACAAAACTTTATTTTTTTCGAATGAAGCAAAGGCAGCATCCGGAATCAAGGCTCCATTTTCCTCATATTCCGCCGCCCCGACCCGGAACATCTCATATTCTAAGGGAGCCTTTGCAGCGTCTAAAATGTTAAGTACCGCTTCGGTAATCTCTGGCCCGATTCCGTCGCCTTTAAATACAGTTATTGTTTTCATGTGGTTACCTCTCTTCCATTGGAATATATGTTACATTTTCGCCTACATACTTAGTAGCTGGACGCATGATCTTGCCGTCGTACAGCTTGTTTTCCAGGTTATGTGCTACCCAGCCTACAATCCGGCTGATAACAAACAGCGGGGTATACATATCCCTGGGAATCTGCAGCATTTCATAAGCAAAGCCGCTGTAATAATCTACGTTGGTTGGGATTACTTTATTTTTGTCATGCAAAATTACTTCTTTCACACAAGTTTCAAACAAACGGTAGAAATTAAATTCCTCCATCTTAAATTGTTCCCTGGCCACTGTTTCGCAACAGCTTCTTAAAATTTCAGCGCGTGGATCAGAAATGGTGTAAACGGCATGTCCGAATCCGTAGACCAGGCCGGAATGATCGTAGAAATCGCCGGAAAGGATTTTACGGATCAGCGCTTTGATTCTGTTTTCGTCGGCGGAATATCCGATTTCACCAATCACCTCTTCCATCATCTCCGACACTTTAACATTAGCGCCGCCATGGCGAGGGCCTTTTAAAGAACCGATGGAACCGGAAATCGCGGAATATAAATCCGTACCAGTAGAAGAAATCACCACATTGGTAAAAGTAGAGTTATTTCCGCCGCCGTGATCGGCATGAAGCACCAGAAGGGCATCTAAAAGCTCTGCTTCCTTTTTAGTAAACTTTTTATCCTCTCTCAGCATATACAGGATATTTTCAGCAATGGAGTAATCCTCCCGTGGATAATGGATAATCAGGCTTTCCCGGTTAAAATGATGGATCTTGCTCTGGTAAGCATAGCAAGCTATGGACGGAAACTTTGCAAGCAGATTTACGCCCTTTAACATGGTCTTGTATACATCCGAATCATCTGGGTTGTCCTGATCGTAATTATACAAGGTAAGGGTAGCGTGCTGAAGCTTATTCATCAGATTTTTCCCTGGAAGCCTTAACAGGTTCATTTCCAGAAAATCGTCTGGCAGAGAATACAGGCTTCTTACCACGTCAATAAACCGGTTCAGATCAGTTTTACTGGGAAGATAGCCGTAAAGCAGCAGAAAGCAGACCTCTTCAAAACCAGTACATCCTGTTTTGCCCTTGATTAAATCATATACGCTGTATCCTCTGTAGTACAGATCGCCTTCCGCATTCTCCTTCACCCCGTCAATTACTTCATAGCCAACTACATCAGAAACCCGGGTCAAACCCATACGTACACCAGTCCCGTCTTCATTCCGCAGGCCTTTTTTTACATTGTATTCTTTATACAGATGGTTAGGGATGTCCGTATAATTTGATGATTTCCCATAAAATTGCGCTAAATAATTATAGTTCATACAAAGCTCCTTTCTTTAACCCAGAATCCTCCATTCATCTTTGGCCTTTATTTCCAGGCTTTTAAGATGTAAAAAGACAATAAGGACGCCAGTAATCATCTGGCGCCCTTGCCGTATTGCTTTCTATCTTACCATATAAATCGGCTCTGTCAATCCTTAATCTCCCAAAACATTCCGAATCGTCTTTGGACTGCGGTAATTCCAGGTAGAAATCTTAATGCCGCTTCTTTTGCTGGCCGCATGGACAATCTGGCCATTTCCAATATACATCGCCACATGGTTTACTACACCCCGGCTGTTAGCATAGAAAATCAAATCTCCTGGCCGCATTTCGCTGGAAGAAACAGACTTGCCCATCTTCGCCTGAGAGCCGGAATAATGGGGCAGGCTGACTCCAAATTCCTTTAATATCTGCATAGTAAAACCAGAGCAGTCCACACCATTTGTTAAACTGGTTCCTCCCCATACATAGGGATTCCCCACAAACTTAAGGGCATAATTAACAATTTGAGAACGCCTGGACATGGATGCCTGAGCCGCCTCCTCCACCGGTGAAAACTTAATCGCCTCCGCCAGAGCATAGCGCACTTCTACATTATTATCCCGGGTTGATATATAAGCTTTATCACTGTCTTCTGTATCCAGCTCAATCTGCACCCAGCCATCCAACTGTTCCACTACCGGATACCGCTCTTCTTTTGATATCTGAGTCCAAATGGTAGATTCGGTAGAAGGCTCTGTCCGCACATTCAACATATCCGTATTCACCACTGCCATCAGTTCCGCCTCTTCCATGGCAATATCCTTAGCCGTTTGTCCGGTGGCAGTATACTGGGCGGATATATATCCGGTAATGTTCCCGGATTTTATTTTATACCAGCCGTCTAAAGTTTCTAAAATTTCACCGGCTGCCTTGCTAGGCATTTTTCCGATAACATTTTTATAACCGTCCTCTTCCGGGGTACTCCTGATATTTAGATAATTGTCAACCTTGGAGATAACCAGGTTCTCATACCGATCAATTGCCATCGCGACCAAATCCAGTTTCCTGGCTTCATTCAAAGCGTAGGTTACTTCTACAAACTCCGCTGATACATATCCCTCTTCAATCTGCACCCATCCTTCCAGCTCATCAATAACCTCATAGCGTTCATTCTGCAATGCCTGCCCCACCACTTCCGAAGTTTCTGTGTTGGGTTCTGTGCGGATATTCAGCTTGTCCGCCTTTACAATTGCCCGCCTGGCCACATAGGATCTGGCGGTTTCTTTTGCCTCTTGGCCTGTGATTACAAATTGGTTGTAGATATAGCCCTCAATTCCGCCGGAAGTAATATGATCCCACTCTCCGTTTTCCTCTAAAATCTCACACACGCTGTACTGCTGAAGCTTGCCGATAATCTTCCCGTCGTTTCCCGGCGTTTCCCTTATGTTCAAATAACCTTCCACCTGAATCAAACCTAAGTTTGTATAAGAGTCTAAAACTGCCTGAATGGCCTGTGCTTCCTGCTGGGCAGCTAACTCCTCTGGCGATAAGGCAGGCTCCTCCAAGTCCTGGGATTCGCTTTCTGAAACAGACTCTCCTCCGGTTTCCGACTCTTCCCCTTCCTGCTTCTCCTGACCGGAAACGGCTTCTGAGCGGGAACGCACCAAATGAATCCCAGCGCCCAATACCCCAATCACCACTGCCCCGCAAACAGCAAGCAATAAGTAGCGGGGATCAATCTGGCGGTTTCGTTTTCGTCTGGCCCGGCTTAGACGAACCATATAATCTTTATTATCATCCAGCATATTTTAACTCTCCCTTAAACCAATGCGTCCGTAAAGCAAAGGCTGCCGGATTTTGGCAGCCTTTATATCCCTGTAATAAATCCGTCGTTATTTTATCACAGACAGACAAATATGAAAAGAACAATTTTATTAAAATTCCATTACCTTTTTCTATTTTGCAAGCATCATACGGTCATTGGCAAATTTCTCACCGCTGGCTTCTTCAAATTTCTTAAGCAAATCTTCTACCTGTAAGGATTTTTTCTCTTCCCCCGCCACATCATAAATAATCTGTCCTTCATGCATCATAATCAGACGATTTCCAATCTGGATGGCATCTTTCATGTTATGGGTAACCATAAGGGCGGTAAGATGCTGATTATTTACGATTTCCTCTGTTAAATCCAGAACTTTTTTTGCGGTCTTGGGATCCAAAGCTGCCGTATGTTCATCCAAAAGCAAGAGCTTTGGCTGCTTTAGCGTGGCCATTAAAAGGGTAAGAGCCTGCCGCTGTCCTCCGGAAAGGAGTCCCACCTTACTGGTTAAGCGGCTTTGCAGTCCCAGACCCAAACGGCTTAAAGTATCCTTATAAAGGGTGCGTTCGCTATTCGTAATTCCTGCCTTTAAGGTTCTCCTTGACCCCCGCCTAAATGCCAGCGCCAGGTTTTCCTCAATCCCCATGGTAGCAGCCGTGCCATTCATAGGATCCTGGAATACCCGTCCCAAAAAAGCGGCCCGCTTATGTTCCGGTAATTTCGTAATATCTCTTCCTTCAATTATAATCTGCCCTTCGTCTACCGGCCATACTCCGGCAATAGCATTTAAAAAGGTGGATTTCCCGGCTCCATTTCCGCCAATAATCGTAACAAAATCACCTGTGTTCAGCGTGAGATTAACGCCCCGAAGGGCTTTTTTCTCATTCACAGTTCCAATATTAAAGGTTTTTACAATATTTTTCGCTTCCAGCATAATTTATTTCCCCCTGCCTATCCTTTTTCCCGTTTCCGATGCCGTAGCGTTTCCGGAAGTAGCGGTAAAGCAATATCTTATGTTTGATTATATTACAAAGCGCGTCCGTTCAGTCTGCTAAATAGGAGCAGAAAGCGTTTAATCTGCTTTATATTTCCAAAACCTTTCTTAAAATAGCGGCTCTTCCAAGTAGGGGTAGCAAGGAATATGGCTACAACCAACGCCGATAACAGCTTCAGCAGATCGGTGTCCACGCCCAGCCAGATTACCACCTGAAGTACCAGATAATATACGATGGAGCCAAGAGCCACGCCAAGAAGGCGGAATCCAAAATTATGGAACACCTTTCCAAAAATTGCCTCTCCGATAATAACGGCAGCCAAGCCGATTACGATTGCGCCACGTCCCATATTAATATCGGAAAATCCCTGATACTGGCCTAAAAGTGCGCCGGAAAACGCAACCAGGCCATTTGAAATCATCAGGCCAAGCACCCTGGCAAAATCTGTATTAATGCCTTGGGCACGTGCCATCTTGTCATTACATCCCGTGGCACGTAAGGAGCATCCAAGCTCTGTTCCGAAAAACCAGTATAAAAACAGGATGAGAACCATAATGATAATCGCAACTATAAAAATTGTATTTTTAAAAAAAGGCACGCCTTTAATAAAACGCAGAGATACCAGCAATGGATATTTGTCTACATTAATTGCCTGGTTGGCCTTTCCCATTATTTTCAAATTTACTGAATACAGACCAAGCTGTGTTAAAATGCCGGCAAGAATCGCCGGGATTCCCATAAAAGTATGCAGGATACCAGTAGCAAGACCTGCCGCCATCCCCGCAAGCAATGCCCCGAACATGGCCACCCATACGTTCTGGCCGTTCAGCATCAGCATGATACAGACCGCTCCTCCGGTACAAAGAGATCCGTCTACGGTTAAATCCGCAACGTCCAAAATCCGATAGGTAAGATATACGCCTATCGCCATAATTCCCCATATTAGCCCCTGCGCAACTGCGCCAGGCAACGCATTGATTAAACTTGCCATAATATTCCTTCCTCTGTCTGCAACCCCGCCTGGCAGGATATGTTAATATCGGCGCAAAACAACAGCGGGGAGCTTACAGCCTCGCTGTTGTTTTGCGCGTATTCATTCGTTACTCTTCAATCGCTACATAATCCTCCGGCACTTCAATTCCAAGCGCCTCACAAAGGGTTTTGTTATATTTCTTGGTAAACTGGGGAGCATATTCGATGGGCATCTGGGAAATATCCGCCTCACCTTTTAAAATCTTAGCTGCCATTTTGCCGGTGCCTACGCCTAAATCATAGTAGCTGATGGAAAGGGTAGCCACACCACAGCCTGCACAGATTCCTTCTTCGCCTGCAACAACCGGAACTCCTGCCGGCTGGCAGATATTATTTACAAGCTCTGCATTTGCCGCTGCCGTGTTATCGGTAGGAACATACAGTACGTCATTTTCGTCAGCCGCTTTTGTAACAATACCAGATAAATCATTGGAGTCAGAAAATGCGTAATATTCACAGGTATAGCCTAATTCTTCCAAAGCAGTCTTAACCGTGTCTACCTGATACTGGGAATTGGCTTCCGCGGAACAATATAACAGGCCGACTTTTTTTGCGTCTGGGAACAACTCATGAAGCATAGCCGCCTGCTCATCTAAAGGCGCCAGATCAGAGGTTCCGGAAATATTTCCCCCCACGATTCCATCAAAGCCATCGATCCCAAGAGCCACACCGTACTCGGTAACAGAAGTCCCAAGGATGGGAATCTCATTGGTTCCTGCCTGTGCCGCCTGAAGGGCAGGCGTGGCATTGGCTAAAATCAAATCCACATCTGCTGATACAAAGTTGTTGATAATCGTAGAACAGGTATTCGAATCACCCTGGGCATTAACCTCGTCAAAGGTTACGGCATCGCCTAATTCCTCGACCAGAGCATCTTTAAATCCCTGGGTAGCGGCATCCAGCGCCGCATGCTGAACCAACTGGCAAATACCTACTGTATACGTATTCCCTTCTGATTCAGCCTTGTCTGCTTCTACTTTTTCTTCCGCATTTTCCTTGCCCTCTGTTTCCTGGGAAGCAGTCGTGGCGGATTCGTTCCCGGCTGCTGTGGTAGTTTCCCCCCCGTTAGAACCGCAGCCGCTCATAGATAACACCATAGCTCCTGCCAGAATCAGAGATAACGCTTTCTTTTTCATAATTAATCTCTCCCTTTGATAAGTATGATTTTCCGTTTGCATCCGGACAGCAATCTGTTTTTAAATGGATTATTCCCTGTTGATCCATTAAAAATGCTGTCATACATCCAAACTATATGGTATCATACTACAAAAAAACTCTCCCGTCAATTTCATTGCTTTAAATTTATGTGAATTTAAAGCAGTGAAGTCAAAGAAACTTCCTTTTCACCTGTTTTTTCTGCCGGAAGTACTACAATAAATTCACTTCCCTTTCCAATTTCTGACTCTACTTGGATTCTGCCGCCGTAAAAGTTTACGATATGTTTTACAATGGAAAGACCCAGGCCTGTGCCCCCCTGCTTCCGGCTCCGCCCCTTATCCACCCGGTAAAACCGCTCAAATATCCGTTCTATGGATTCCTTTGGGATCCCAGTGCCATTATCCTTTACCCGAAAAGAAAAATAGCTATCGTCATAAGCCGCGGTTATCTGAACCTGTCCTCCTGGCCGGTTGTAGTTCACGCCGTTTGAAATTAAGTTGGTAAATAATTCCTGAAGGTGCCTGGCATTGGCGTTAATGAGGATCGGAGGACATTCCACAGAAAGAAAAACCCCAAGCTTCCTGGCCAATGGTTCTAAGGAATCACAGATCTCATTTAAAAATGGGAGAAGGGAAATCTTTGTAACCGTTACTTCAGCTTCCCTGGATTCCAGCCTGGAAATCATCAAAATGTCATTGATTAAATCAGCCATGTGAACCGCTTCTTTTTTGATCCGGCCAATAAAGTCCTTCTCCACTGCCGGATCGGTAACCATCCTGTGTTCTAATAGTTCCGCATAACCTTGTATGGAAGTGATGGGAGTTTTTAGTTCATGGGACGCATTGCTGAAAAATTCTTGCCGGATTCCCCGCTCCCGCTCCAATTGGCAAACATAATTTTGGATCCGTTTTGACATTTCTACAGCAGTAGACCCAATTGCGTTGATTTCCGGATAAGGCCCCGGTTCAAAATGGAGATCGATACTGCCGCCCTGAACTCTCATCATTTCGCCAGACAGGTCAAGGATGGGTTTGGCAACGGAAACCACCAGTCGATCAGTAATTCCTAAGGAAGCCAGCACGGCGACCGCGAAACTAAGCCATACGGCTGGAAGAAGCATAGGAAGGTATTCCCGTATGCCGGAAAAGGGGACTCCTAAGCGCAAAATCATTCCCCTGTGGGCAGAACGGAGGGCAACATACAGCATAGTCTGGTTTAAGGTATCAGAAAAACGGGTGGCATAGCCGCTGCCCTCTGATATAGCCGCTGCTACTTCCTCCCGTTCCAGATGATTTTCCATTTTTTCCCTATCAGCACCTGTATCGGCTGCTACCGTGCCATCCTGGAAAATCAGTGTCAGCCGGCTTTTATTTCGGCCAATCATCTCTTCCAGACGGCAAATCTGCCCGGATAAATCTCCCTGATAATCCAGGATACTATCAATGGTTTCCAGCGTATACAGCATATCACGCCTTGCGTTTTTCAGCAAAATACTGCTGCCTGCAATATAAACCATAAAACTGTTTAAACATAACGCCCCAAGCAGTACCTGCACAAATTTCATTAAAATCGCTTTCCGCACAGCCTTTCCTCCGCCTCACACCCCGTATCCAACGTTTCCGCGCAAATTTCTTAATACTTACATTCACATTTCCATCATTAACGTAAAGGGGTTGAATATGCTCTTATCACCTTAACATCTTCCCCCAACACCCTTCTCTTCTGCTATAAACCGGTATCCCACTCCCCGAACGGTTTTGATCACCAAGCCATGTTCCTCACCCAGCTTTTGCCTGAGCGTCCGGATATGCATATCCAGCGTCCTGCTTTCTCCATCATATTCATATCCCCAAATCTGATTTAGCAGCTCTTCCCTTGGTACAACCCGGAAATCATTCTTCATTAAATAAACTAAAAGCTCATACTCTTTTAAGGTCAGTTCCACATTCCGGTTCCCGGATATAACCTCCCTGGTTTTTTGGCATACGCTGATTCCGCCGCCAAATAAGGTTTCTTCCAAACACCGCCCCTGTCCGGCCCGGCGCAGCAGGCCGCGGATTCTGGCCGCAAGCTCTAACACGCCAAAAGGCTTTACCATATAATCATCTGCCCCGCTATCCAGGCCTGTCACCTTATCCAGTTCCTTATCTTTTGCTGTCAGCATGATGATAGGAATGTGCTGGAGCCCCTTTGTCTGGCGGATGCTTTTCATTGCCGCCACTCCGCTGATGCCAGGAAGCATCCAATCGAGCACCACAAGATCCGGAGGTGATTTCCGGATCCGATCTAACCCTTCCTCTGCTGTTTCAAATGCTTCCGCCTGATATCCAAAACCTTCCAGCGCAATCAGAAGCAGATTTCTTATATTTTCATCATCTTCAATGATACAGATTCGTTCCATTTTCACATTTCATCCCGCACATACCCTGCAATATTCAGCGCATGATCCGACACACGCTCCAGATTGCTTAAGGCATCTAAATAGATAACGCCGTTTTCCGGACTGCAGAAATTACCTGACAAACGCTCCAGGTGCCGTTCTCTGAAATCTTCTTCCAGGTTGTCTACCAATTCCTCACTTTGCACCACCTGGCGAACCCAGGCCATGTCGTGGAATGTTCTGGAATTTATCGCATATTCCACAGAAGCTGTCACCGCATGAAGCATCTCTTCCATTTCTTTCCTAGCTTCTTTTGAAAATACAATTTGGTTTTGAATTTTTTCCCTTGCGAGTTCTGCCAAATTCTGACTATGATCGCCAATCCGCTCAATGTCACTGATGGTATAGAACAAATCCTTCACAAGCAAATGCTGCTGCTCATTTAACGAAAGATTATTTATTTGAACCAGGTAGCCAGTAAGCATGGTTTCCATATGGTTGATGGTTTTCTCATTTTTCATTACTTCGTCCGTTCCAAACTGATTATTGTTCAAAAAAGCTTCCCCCGCGATTTTTAAATTTAGCAACGCCGTCTTTCCCATATGCACTACCTCACGCTCCGCATGCTCCAAACATAAGGAAGGCGTTTCTAAAATCCGGATATCCAAATGACGTTCCATTTCTTCTTCCATATCCTGGGTTTTCTCACGCTCCGTTTTCCTATCAGCTTTCTCATCCTTTACCAGCACACAGGACAACTTTACCAAAGCGCCTGCGAACGGGAACAGGAAAAGGGTATTAGCCACATTAAAAACGGTATGGAATACGGAAATTTCCACGCTGCTAATAGAGGCAGCGGCCAAACCAGGATAGATCTGGAACAAAGCAAATAAAATCACTCCAAAGAATGCAGCTCCGATACAGTTAAATAACAGATGGAGCACAGCTGCCCGTTTGGCCGTCTTGTGGGCACCCACGCCTGACATCAGCGCGGTAACACAAGTTCCGATATTTTGTCCTAACGTTATAAACACTGCTGACTGCCAGTTCACAACCCCGTTCAACGCCAGCGTCTGTAAAATACCCACGGAAGCAGAAGAACTTTGGATAACAGCCGTAACCACTGCCCCTGCCAAGATTCCAAGAGCTGGATTCTTCCCCAGGACAGAAAATACCTGGAAAAACACAGGCGCGTCCCGATATGGCTTGATCGAAGAAGACATTAGGTTTAAACCCATAAACAAAAGACCGAACCCAACTAAGATTTCCCCTATCTGTTTCCTCTTGGAATCTTTTGAAAAGATAACAAACCCAGCTCCAATCCCTACAAGAAGGGGGGCAAAAAATTCCGGTTTTAGCATCTCCCCCCACTCGCTCATGGAAACAATCCAACTGGTAATCGTAGTTCCGATATTCGCCCCCATAATAATTCCCACTGCCTGGGTCAGGTTTAGAATCCCTGCATTCACAAATCCCACTACCATAACCGTAGCGGCAGAAGAGCTCTGGATAATGGCAGTAATCGCCGCGCCTGCCAAAACCCCCAAAAAGCGGTTGGATGTAAGAACCCCCAAAAGCTGCTGCATCCGGCTTCCCGCTGATTTTTGAAGCCCGTCTGCCATAGAATTCATTCCATATAAAAACATGCCAAGACCGCCAATAAACTGGATTCCTATCCCAAGTAGTTCAACTGCCATATCTGCCTCCTGTGCTGATTCATTCGTTATGTAACCAGCATAGCAGGTCTGTGTAAATTCCAAAGCAACGGAATGTAAAATTTATGTAAAATGCGCCTGCGTTTGCGGATAACGTGCAGACAGTAACCATCGTTCCTGCACGCCTTAACACTTAATATAGACCAATTTCGTGTTGCTTATCCATATTCGTTTAAAGGATTTCTTTATAAACCCGCAGTACATTATCGTGGAACACAGCGTCAATTTCCCCTGAAGTAAAGCCTTCCTGTTCCAAAGCCTGGGCCAATTTCTGCATCTTTGAGGCATCTGAAATTTCAACCGGGTTTTCAATTCCGTCAAAATCCGTTCCAAGACCAATAACCCCGATTCCCCCCACCTGCTTCATATGCTTGATATGCCGGATCATATCCTGGATGCCGGACATGATTTCTGGGGTATCCGGTTCTTCTTCTTTTAAAAAAGCCGAACAGAAGTTAAGGCCGGCAACCCCTCCTCTCTCTGCAAGCTTCCTTATCATCTCATCTGTCAGGTTTCTTGGATGGGGCGTCAGCTTCCGGCAGTTAGAATGGCTGGCTACAAAAGGCTTTGTTGTGTGTTGGAACACATCCCATATCCCCTTATCATTAAGATGGGAAATATCAATGATCATTCCTAAGCGTTCCATCTCTTCTACAAATGCAAATCCCGTTTCCGTTAAGCCGTGGAGGGTATCTGGCACATAAGAAATGCCGCCGGAGCTGGTCTGTTCTTTTCGGTTCGGCCAGCCAAGCTCATTTTGAAAATTCCAGGTAAGGGTCATCATCCGGACCCCAAGCTGATAAAGGATCCGAAGAAATGCCAGCTCCCCCTGGCATACGCCTCCTTCTTCAACCGTAAGCAATGCCGACATTTTATGTGATTTCCAGTTTTCTTCAATCTCCTGATAATTTGTTACAATCCCGATTTTATCTGGATGGGCTTTTATTTCCGTAAAAAAGGTATCCGCCAGCTTCATACAATATTCAAACGGGCGGTCGCCTGCCCGTTCTAAGTGAGTAAACAGCGCGAAATTTTGAAGGCCATAGCCGCCTTTTTCCATTTTCTCCAGGCTTACATGAAGCGGGCTGTCCAATACGGATTGTTTTCCCCCATCTCTGTGGTTGTAGTAAAGCTCTGCAATCGTATCACAGTGCATGTCAATAACTCTTACCATTTTGATTTCCTCCGAATTTATACTTGAATACAGGCATCCTGCCGAAACACGCTGACTTTAAGTTTACCATGTTATAGGGGAAATCGCAAGCACTGCCTATGAATAGAACAATATATGACTTGTTTTAATCTTGCCTATTTTTAAACCTGTCAATTCAGTCTTAAAAGAACCTCTATAATATTCATTGTCATTACATTTCTAATATGATGCAATAGTAATACAAATTTAATGGAGGTACAATATGGCTACATTACAAATTCGCATTGATGATACTTTAAAAAACAAGCTGATACATTATTTTCTAGTCTTGGGTTAGACATATCTTAATGGACCTTTTGATAATGCGGAAGATGCGGTTTCCTCCATGCTGGAGGATTAATCGATGTATAAAATCGTATACACCAACCGCATGAAAAAAGTCGCCAAATTAATGAAAAAGCGTGGTAAGGATATGAAAAAACTTGTCTACGTGCTTTCGCTGCTGGCAAATGGCAACATGTTACCTGCTCAGTGTCAAGATCATTCTCTAACTGGAAATCTGCATGACTTTAATGTCACTTTATCGTAAAAATTATAATGGTTAATCGCTCCTCAACGCATCAATTGGATTTAGCTTTGCCGCCCTGCTGGCTGGCATATATCCGAAAATTAACCCAATCCCAACTGATACGCTAAAAGATATCAAAACCGCTATGGGAGTAGGGCTTGCATTAATCCCGATTATGCCTCCCGCAATTTCGGTAACCCCCGCCCCCAAAAGAATTCCGATTATGCCTCCGATGGAACTGGTAACCGCCGCTTCTATTACAAATTGCTGCATAATAGTCCCTCTTTTCGCTCCTAATGATTTCCGGATCCCGATCTCCCTGGTTCGTTCTGTTACAGACACCAGCATAATATTCATCACGCCTACTCCCGCAACCAGCAGAGAAATCCCCGCAATCCCGCCCAGCATAGCGGACATCATGGCAATTTGTTCATTTAAGGAATCCAGCATTTCGCTGTTTGCTGTTACCCGGTATAAATCCTCATCTTTATAAGTTTGATAAAGGAATTCCTCTAAAAGCCCTTTACAGGTATTCGTATCTTTCACATCAACTGTAGCAAAGGTGTAATTACTAATTCTGGCGCTTCTGGCCATTTTAACCGCCAAACTGTAAGGAATCCAGCAAAAATCATCTGTTCCCCCTTCCTCCAGATCGTCTTCGTCCTGCCGCTCTACCACGCCAACCACCTGAAACGCATAACCATTTATTTTCATGGTTTCATTGATTGCTTTTTCAGCGCCGCCAAACATCTCCTGAGCAACATAGTAGCCGATTACGCATACTTTATTGCGGGAAACAATATCCGCATATTGGATATTCCGCCCCATCTCCAGCTTATATCCCTTTAAATCCAAATATTCTTCGCTATAGCCGCCTACCGAAGTAGCAGTCAGAGAATCATTCCCCTTTTTTAAGGTGGCCATCAGTGATACATTGGGTGTCATCTGGGCAAACAAATCCCTGTGTTCATCATAGAATTCGTACATCTCATCCACATCCAGGGCGCGGGAAGATAGGTTGGTTAAGCGGACTGACATCTGGTTAACCCCCATGCTGGCAAAATTTTCCACAACGGAAGACATATATCCATTTACCAGGCTTACTAAAATGATTACCGATGCAACGCCAATAATAATTCCCAGCATAGTAAGGAACGAACGCATCTTATTGCTCCAAATACTTTTAAGCGCTAATTTAAAGGACTGCAGCATATTCGTTTACATCTCCGTCAAAATTAATCTTCCCATCATAAATCCGCACCACCCGCCTGGCTTCTAACGCTATGGAACTGTCATGGGTAATCATTACAATGGTATTGCCTTCTTCATTTAACTTTTTCAAAAAATTTAATACTTCACGGCTAGTTTTGGAATCCAAGGCTCCTGTTGGCTCATCTGCCAGAATCAGGGATGGGTTTCCTGCCAAGGCCCTTGCGATGGATACTCTTTGCTGCTGACCGCCGGAAAGCTGAGATGGAATATTTTTCCATTTTTCCTTTAATCCTACCCGCTCCAATGAGGCAAGTGCCCGTTCTTTCCTCTCTGCTGTGGGAAAGCCTGCATATAATAGAGGAAGTTCTACATTTTCCAGCAAATTCAGCTTAGGCAGAAGATTATACTGCTGAAAAATAAATCCAATCATTTTATTACGGATTTCAGCTAATTCATCGTCTTCCATATCACTTACATCCTCTCCTCCCAGGAAATATTCCCCGGAAGTCGGCACATCCAGCGCCCCGATAATGTTCATCAACGTAGACTTTCCACTTCCTGACTTTCCAACGATCGCCACAAACTCCCCTCGGCAGATAGTCAAGGTAATCCCATCGTTGGCATATACGGATTCTTCTCCCATCTGATAAATCTTATAAATGTCCTTCAGTTCTATTAAAGGCTCCTTGGCCCCGTTATCCGCTTCTGCCATAAAGCTCCCCCTTTCCTTTCTGGCGGATCCTTCAAAAGGTAATCCGTTTTTTCAACTGCTTTTCAGCGTACCTGAGTCCTGGTTTCTGCCTCAGAGCATTTCCTTCTCGCTGGCGATGAACCGCCGGCTTGCACAGGCATTTGGCGAATGCCGCAAGGTTCAATTCTTCCGCGGTCTTTTGCGCCACAAATTTAATGTCCTGTTGCTTGCGTCGGGGCATTTGACTAGCGCCTGCCGCCGCCTGGTGCTCCGCCTCCGCCGCCCATACCGCCTGGCTCTCCGCCTCTGCCTCCTGGCATCATAAAACTATTATTGTTATTTTGGGACGACTTGTTTACATAGACTTCCTGCCCTTCCTCCAGGCCACTGATAATTTCCACATATTCATCGCTAATCAGACCGGTTTCTACCTCCACGGCACGGAATCCGGCAGGCACCGGCCCCTTTGCTTCTGTGACGGATTCATCTTTCACATACACCTGATTTCCCCGCATCAGAGAATCCACCGGAATCGAAAGCGTATCATTTACTTCATCCAAAATAATAACACCATCTACGTTCATGCCAGGCAGCAAATCTCCCGTTTCGTCCATGGTGACCGTTACCGGGTAATTGGTTACCCCATTTGAGGCGCTGCTCTGAAGACTTACGTTTGTCACTGTGCCATAGAAAATCTCGCCCTCAATAGCGTCCGCCGTTACCTCAACCTTCTGTCCCACTTTTACATTCCGGATATCCAGTTCATCAATGGACATTTCAAACGTAAGCGCGGATAAATCGTAAATCACTGCCATAACTGAGCTGCCGTTATTACTCCTGCTGATATTATCACCTAATTTGGAGGTCTTGGTTATCACCTGGCCGGAAATCGGAGCGGTAATGGTATAAGCTTCGTAAGTGTCCTTTGTGGATTCCAGTTTATTTTGAGCTGATTCAATACTTTCCTGGGCACGGTCTATGGTATCCTCATAAGTTTTTAAAATTTTTTCCGCCGATTTTGCCGTCATCCGGAAAATAGGGGTTCCTTTCGTTATATACATTCCCTCACTAACCAAAAGTTCTTCCACTTCCACGCTGGACTCAATATCCGCGCTCATCACCGTATTAATTTTAGCTTCAAAATAAGCTTCCTGGGCGCAAAGGCAACCTCCTACCTGGGCGATTGCCGCTGTATCAGGAGTAAGACCTCCAGGATTGGCCGCTTCAATGGTGACAAACCGCACCAGTGTCCCTCCTGTAAGCACTTCATCCATTTGACTTACTGCGGTTACAATCCCGATTAGTTGTTCCCCCGTATCCGACAAAGACAGCACTGCCTCGGCGCCAGGCACAATGCTCCCTGCTTCTCCAGCCAAAAACGGAAGACTGATCTCCACAGTAAGATCATCATAAATATCACAAAGCTGGGTATTGCCTCCCACTTTGTCACCTACTTCAATGTACAGCTTTTTAATATATCCTGACTTAGTAGCCTTATAGGTATTTCCGCTGTAATCGGCAATCACTTCCTGATAATCAGATAACGCGTCCGCATAGCTGCCTTGGGCTCTGGTTAAAGAATGATTGGCTGACTGCACTTCCGATTCCACAGAAGACGCGTCCAGTTGATACAGGATCTGGCCCTTCTCTACCTGATCCCCTTCCTCAAAATCAGCCAATATCACTTCTCCTTCTGCTAATGAAGTGATCTCATATGTATCTTTCGGCGCCAGCGTTCCGGATGAAGATAGCTGAGAAGTAATATCACGTTTTTCAACCTTCGCTGTCCGGTTTTCTTCAGACCGCGCAGAAGTCCTTTTTGCTTCCATTGATTGTTTCCGGATATACAGACCGCCTGCCAAACAAACGGCCAAAACGATCGTCAGCATCATGAACCGCTTAAGCCTGCGTTTTTTCCTCTTACCATTTTTAACTGGCGCCTTTTTTTCTGCCGGCCTTTGATTTACCTGCTCTGCCATACAATACCTCTCTGATTTCATGATGTTGATGTCAAAAGATCTTTTGCCCGTCTTGGGGCAATTTTTTACCAGACGCGCACAAATTTAATCTTCCAAAAAGTCGATAACCCGGTAGGTCACATCTCCGTCTTCGTTTTCGGAAGAGCCGCTGCATACCAGAATTATATCATCCCCTACCTGAACGGTTCCATAGATAGAAAACGCAAACTGCAAGTCAGAGGTTGTCAGGCTGCACTCATACGTATCTCCGTCATCTGTGGTAATGGTCACTGCTGTAGGCGTCATCACATCGGAGGAGCGGTAATAAATATTGGTAACCTCACCTCGGATCACCATTTTTCCAGTGGTTTCACTCCCCTCTTCCGTATAAACCCATACCGTCTTGGAAGAAGTATTATAATACATAACCACATATCCAAATTCTTCCTGCGCTGCCTTAATCTGGTTCTTGGTACAAGGTTCTCCATCCAGATAAAAGCTTGCTTTGTCCATGCTAAAGGGAAGCTGTGAAGACATGGTTCTATTCTTTTTTACAATGTAAGGCCCTTTCACCGATGTATCCAGCATCTCCAAAGGATTCAGCTCACCATCAGTGCTTAAGGTTAAATCCATAATCGTACCGTATATCCCATTTGCTCCTTTTGGCTTCGCTTTTAATAGGTTATAAAACAAATTCAGGCAGTTATCTTCCGTTAATATTTCATCTGCCTGAATATTACCCAATTCTTCATTTAATTCCAAATAAGAAAACTTTGCCATCCGGCTTCCATTTTGATCGCCTGTAAAGTCTTCATTGGTATACCCTAAAAGAGCAAGCACCGCTTTAGCGGCATCCTGATACGTAATATATTCTTCTGGCAAAAATTTCCCGCCTAAATATCCCTTCATCCATCCCTGCCTGGCCGCAATCCGGATATGGGGCGCGTATTCGCTTTTTACCGGAACATCCGCAAAAACAGATACCTGGGAAGCCTCACTAACCGTACTTCGGTATTCAGAAGCCCGAACCAGCATAGCCGCAAACTCCGCCCGGCTTACATAGCGGCTGCCATTTTCCACATTCATAATCCCGGTCAGCTCTACCACCCGTTTTCGCAAATCATAGGTACTGTCCGCCACAACCCTTATGGGACAGGCCGCGGTAGCCATGATCACCAGCATAGAGGAAACCATTGGTTTTAACGTCATTATCCTACCCCTTCCCCAATTTCATTCTGTCCTTCTAAAATTCTGTTTTTATCTGTTTCTTTTTCCTTTCTTACTTTATCATCGGATTGTGTTTATTTTGTGTTCATTTATTTCTATTTTGTGAAAAAATAGTGAATGTTTCCAAAAAAATCCTGATTTCTATGATTCTCTGCCTGAGATCAGCGCTTTTAGCAGGATCCTGCTCCGAAGGGTTATTGCTCTATAGGACGCATTTTCCTATAAAAAATAGAGTCCGGCAAATCGGAATATTCCATAATTTGCCTGACTCCTGTTCCCGCTTTTGACAAGAGATTCTTGTCTGCTTTATTCTTTTGCTGACGAATCACTTTTCCCCAAAAGTTGGTTTTCTCTTTCGACTACTTCCGGGATCACATCTGGAACCGGAATCCCCAAATAATCGCACAGCAGGGAAAGCAGTTCCTCCGCTACGTTACGTCCATGGCCGTAAAGTTCCTGAAGTTTCATCTTATCTCGTTCAAACCGTGATACGGTTACCGGATGATCGGGACGGATAACAAACAGCTTTCCGGCGGCCTCCAGCTCATCAATCTCTTCCTGCATCCGGTTATACCGATCCGGGATCTCTTCCATTGCCCTCAGCAGTTGTGGAAGGGGCGCAAAATACCGGTGATACGCTTTATCGGTCCATCGATCAGCGGGCTTCTTCCGGAAACCCTTATGGCGTGTTAACACTAACACCACCTTGTCATTCCCTTTATCAAAGGCCCTCTGGTAAGCAATAGGCATAGACACACCTCCATCCAAATATTTTTTCCCGTCTATTGTAACCATATGGGATAAAATCGGAATGCTGCTGGAGGCCTGAACCGCTGCAAAAATATCACTGCATTCCCCTTTTGCAAAATATTCCGGCTTACCTGTTTTGCATCGGGTAGCTACCGCTTCAAATTGTTGGGCAGAAGCAGAAAACGCTTCAAAGTCAAACGGAACTAACGTTTGGCTTAACTCCCCAAAGAGAAATTCAAAGCTGAAAATTTCCCTCTTTTTTACCAGGTTGCGAAAACTTAAAAACCGTTTGTCATGGACATAATCCAAATCTACTTTCATCGTTCTGCCTGGCTGATTGCTCAAATAGCTTAGGGCATTCATCGTTCCGGCTGAAACCCCGTTTATATAGGAAAATGCCAATCCCCTCTCCATAAAAACATCCAATACGCCAGCAGTAAACAGCCCCCTTAAGGAACCGCCCTCCAGTACCAATGCTCCTTTTGTCATATCAATAATTCCTTTCTTCAAATCCGCCAATTTTTATTCTGCTTTCTTGCCCCATGTTACATCAAAGGCGCGATAAACCGCATTAGCTGCCCCGCAAAGGATTTTACAAAGGGATAGCGCGTACAATCCTCTTTTGTAATTCGGCAGCATTTTTTCAGTGTTTCCTGGTAATCGTTTTCGATCACTTTCACAACCGGATTCCGATACATCAAAACACCGCATTCAAAATGCAAATACAGGCTTCTGAAATCCAGGTTAATGGTTCCAACCACTGCTGTTTTATGATCGCTTACAAATACCTTTGCATGTACAAATCCAGGTGTATATTCAAAAATCCGGACGCCTGCCTGGATTAATTCTTCATAATAGGAACGAGCCAGTAAATACGCATACTGTTTATCTGGTATATGGGGCATTATAATAATCACTTCCACTCCCCGTTTCGCCGCAAAGGTCAGCGCTGTTACCATTTCATTATCCAAAATCAAATAAGGTGTCATAATATGAACGTATTCCTCTGCCTGATGGATCATATCCATGTATACCAGTTCTCCGATATTTTCCCCATCCAAAGGGCTATCCCCGTAAGGCATCACAAATCCCAGTCCGGAATCCTTGGAGTAATTTTTTGTTTCGCTATACAAATACCGCCTATAGTCTTCACCTTTCCGTTCTGTGATATTCCACATTTGAAGAAACATCATGGCAAAGCTTTTTACGCCGTCGCCTTTAAGCATGACCGCCGTGTCCTTCCAATGGCCAAACCTCTGCTTTTGATTAATATACTCATCTGCCAGATTAATTCCGCCGGTAAAAGCGGTATGGCCGTCAATAACACAGATTTTCCGGTGATCCCTGTTATTTTGGTGGGTTGACAAGGTAGGCTTAATTGGGGAAAACATCTTGCACCGGATTCCTTTTTTCTCAAGCTTTTTAGGATACCGGTAAGGCAGCAGAACTATGGAGCACATTCCATCGTACATAACCCTTACTTCCACTCCCTGTGCTGCCTTTTCCTCTAAAATTTCCAAAATCCCATCCCACATTACACCGTTTTCCACGATAAAATATTCCATAAAAATATACTGTTTTGCTTTTAAAAGCTCCTGTTTCATCGCTTCAAACATCTGTTCCCCAAGAGGGAAATACTGTACAGTTGTTCCTTCATAAACGGGAAATCCGCCGTACCCTTTTACATATTGGGACAAATTGGCCATCCTCTGGCTTTCTTTTTTTAAATCAGCGCTTACATTCGGATCCTGTTCCAGATAAGGAGCCGTTTCCTGGCTGGTAGCTTTTAATCGGGCAGCAATAATCTTTGTGCCAATCTGCATCTGCACAAAAAGATAGAGAAGGGTTCCGAATACTGGAATCACCAGTACCGGAACCATCCACGCAATCTTAAAACTGGGGTTCACCTTTTCATTTAAAATGTGAACCATAACCAGTACGGTCAGAACCACTATACCGCCGTAAATATATACCAGATATCCGCTGAGCCAGCGGATACAGGAAAATAAAAATCCTATCTGAATCAGAAGAAATAAAAAGACAAATGTCGTTCTTCCAAAAACGATCCGGAAAAGTACTTTTAATTTCTTCATCCAATCATTACCTTTCAAGAGCCTGGGAAATGTCCTCTATAATGTCCTTTACATTCTCAATTCCCACACTGAGCCGGATCATAGAAGGATCCACTCCTGCTTCTTTTAGTTGCTCATCGCTTAACTGCCTATGGGTATGGCTGGCCGGATGAAGCACACAGGTTCTTGCGTCTGCCACATGGGTTGCAATGGAAGCTAATTTCAGCTTGTCCATAAACGCTCCTGCCGCTTCCCTTCCTCCCTTAAGACCAAAGGAAATTACGCCGCAGGTTCCGTTTGGCAGGTATTTTTTGCTTAACTCATAATATTTGTCACCTGGAAGACCAGGGTAATTTACCCAGTCCACATCTTCTCTTTCCTGAAGATATAAAGCCACTTTAAGGGCATTCTCACAGTGCCTTGGCACCCTTAAATGTAAACTTTCCAAACCGTTATTCAGCAAAAACGCATTCTGAGGCGACTGGATAGCACCTAAATCACGCATGAGCTGAGCCGTAGCCTTCGTAATAAACGCCCCTTTTCCAAAACGTTTGGTATAAATAATTCCATGATAGGAGTCGTCCGGGGTGGTTAATCCTGGATACTTGTCAGCGTAAGCTTCCCAGTCAAAATTCCCGCTGTCTACAATACATCCTCCCACGGTCATCCCATGGCCGTCCATGTATTTTGTGGTACTGTGGGTTACAATATCCGCCCCCCACTGAATGGGACGGCAGTTAATCGGTGTGGCAAAAGTATTGTCTATTATCAGCGGCACCCCATGGCTGTGGGCCAATCGGGCAAATTTCTCAATATCCAAAACAACCAGTGCCGGATTTGCAATCGTTTCCGCAAACACACATTTCGTATTGGGCCGGAATACCTTTCCAATCTCCTCTTCCGGAAGATCCGGATCTACTAAAGTCGTTTCAATGCCAAACCGCTTTAACGTAACAGTCAGCAGATTCGAGGAGCCGCCGTAAATTGTGGCTGAACTTACCACATGATCACCGGCAGAACAGATATTAATAATTGCGAAAAAGGTAGCTGCTTGTCCGGAAGATGTCAGCATAGCCGCGGCGCCGCCTTCCATCTCACAGATTTTTGCCGCAACCGCGTCATTAGTAGGATTCTGCAGCCTGGTGTAAAAGTATCCTTCCGCCTCCAAATCAAACAGCTTCCCCATCGCCTCGCTGGTAGCATATTTAAAGGTGGTACTTTGATAAATGGGAACCTGTCTTGGGCCGCCATTCTCCGGCTGCCATCCTCCCTGAATACATGTAGTTTCAATGGAACGCTGATTGCTCATGGTCTTCCTCCTGGTTTTACGTAATTTATGTCTGGTTTACTTGAACTTGTATCTTAATTGTGTTCTTCCAGATGTGACTCACATTTGGCAAAACGCAATTTTAAAAGCACACTCTGGGATACTTACTTATTATAGTTTCGGCATAAAAAAAAATCAAGCAAAACACTCATTCTGCTTGATTTTTTCTTACGGCGCAACCCTGGCGTTTAAACTTCCAACACTAAAAACTGATACCCTTTCAGCAAAATCTCCCAGCCATTGCCACCTGCCGCCAGCTTCCACTGGTCTGGCGCGTTTACTCCCCAATCGGATACCTTGCGTAAATTATCAGCAACTACCTTCTGAATTGTTTCCGCTATCTGGATCTTCTGAGCCTCCTTCTGATAATTTGCCATTACAAGCAGTGTTTTTTCTTCTCCTGTCCGCTTAAACGCCACGAAATTGCTTTTCTCTTCCATCCATGGCGTCTGTCTGCCATAAACAATAGCCTCCCCATACTCCTGGGATTTTCTTAATTTCAGCATGGCTTTATAAAAGGACAGTACCGAATCCTCCCTATTTTCCTGCTCCTTAACATTAATTTCCCTGTAATTTTCATTTTCCCTCAGCCAAGGCTTTCCTTTGGTAAATCCGCCGTGTGGCTCATCGCTCCACTGCATCGGCGTTCTGGCATTATCACGGCTCATGCGGGAAATTACCTTCAACGCTTCTTCTTTCGAGAGCCCCTGCTCCAATGCTACATGATACTCATCCAGCGTGCTGATATCGTCCACTTCCTTGATATCCGTAAATGTTTTATTGGTCATTCCGATTTCCTGGCCCTGGTACAAAAAGGGAAGGCCTATGGCCATCATCATTAAGCCACCCAGCATCTTCTTGCTGGTTTCATTGACCTCTCCTTCCGGAAGATAATGGCTGACGCCTCTTGGTTCGTCATGATTTTCAATAATATTTGCCATCATGCCAATATCCTGAGAAAACTGTTTGCTGCCGAATACTGCCCTTTTGTATTCGTCTGGAGTCACTTTCTTACTGTCATACCAGCCGTTCTTGCTTCCGCCAAGTATATGGGGCGCAAAATCAAATATAGACTCAAAGCAGCCTTCTTCCCCAATATAACGCTCCATCTCTTCCTGGCGGAAATCAAATAATTCCCCAATCGTAAACGCGTCATAGGGCGCAAATGCTTGTTCCTTCATCTCCTGTAAAAAGGTATGGACACCTTTGGCATGTTGTAGCATTAAGGTGCCAGCGCACATGCCGTCTTCCCGATCCGCCGGAAAATCCTGGAACCGCAGATCCTTCTTAATATTAATGATCGCATCCAGGCGGAACCCTGCCACGCCTTTTTCCAGCCACCACCGGATCATCTTATATAGTTCTTCCCGAAGCTCTTTATTCTCCCAATTCAAATCTGGCTGCTCTTTCGCAAACATGTGGAGATAGTATAAATGATCATGGCCTGGCAGCTTATCCCACACACTTCCGCCAAAATAAGAACGCCAGTTGCAGGGAACCCCTCCATCCTTGCCTTCCATTATATAAAAATACTTCCCATATTTTCCGTAAGGGTCTTCTGCCGCCTTCTTAAACCACTCATGCTGATCGGAACAGTGGTTCACCACCAGATCCATCACAATCTTAATGTCACGCTTCTTTGCCTCATCAAGCAGCAGATCCATATCTTCCATAGTTCCAAACGCCGGATCTAACGCATAATAGTCAGAAATATCATATCCCTGATCCACAAAAGGCGACTGATAAATAGGTGAAATCCAAACGATATCAATCCCTAACTCCTTTAAATAATCCAGCTTTCCGATAATCCCTTTCAGATCTCCAATTCCATCCCCGTTGCTGTCACAAAAGCTTTTTGGGTAGATCTGGTAAGCCGCTTTTCCATGCCACCATTTTTTTTTCATGTTATCCTCCATTCTGTACATGTCATTTTTCTATGATTGTGTTATTATACATCTGAAATTCTGGATTATCTTCTACAAAAATTGCATTTTTTTATACTATCCTGCTATGTCAAAACCAAATATTATGGTTCCTGTTCCGTTACTTTTTCCTGCAGTTTTGTATGGTCGGATACGGATACCCGCATATTGCGGCTCATATAGCTTCCTTCCCCATAACAGGTATATTGGAAGGAGTTTTTTAAATGCTCGGTAGACCAGTAAGTAGGATACAGTTTGGAATAAGCAGCCGCTTCACCGCTAAGGGCGACAGGCGCCGGAAGACCCATCAGTTGAAAACCAATTGTTAACGCCTCGATATCCTGGATGTTGTCTGTACATGCAAGAGCAACCTCCGGATACATGCCGCGGTAATCCCAGTCTGCCCATATGACCTGTTTGGTATAGGTTTCCGCGTCAGAATAAGTGAGAAGGGAATAGGCTATGCCGGAAGTTCCTCCGTCTGTTTTCCCTACCTGCCAAAACGGGCGCAAGGCAGCGCCATCATATCCATACCAGGTATACATTACATCATACCCGTCCGCAAAATAGGCATCTGTATTTTCTTCTACGTATAAAAACGGAATTCCATTTACTTCCATAATTCCTGCTTGCAGCAGTTGAAAGTTGATTCCCGGAAAATTGGTTATTTCCAGGGTATTAATCAGGTATATGCTGCTTTCATTTTTTGTATACAAGCTAAGGTACAAAGCCGGAGAGATGCGGTTGTCCCAATAGTTTTCAGTACTGTCCGCAAAGTAGGCCACCAGCAAATCCTCTGTCCCATCCCTGTTAAAATCGGCAATATCCGCTGAAAGCAGGCCTTTTCTCTTATCCCAGGCAAAATTAGAGGCATACGATTCATTCGTTATCAATGCTGTATTGGTCTGGGTATCTGCGTATCCCATGGCCGGAAGCAATTGTTCACGAATAAACTGGTAATAGTTTAACTCTTTTTTCAGTAAAATATCGTCCAACAGAATGGTGGAAATCCCTTCCTCAATTACAGCTCCCATCTCACTGCTGTCCTGATACCCGTTCATTGAAACCAAAATCCTGTATTCGCCAGGCTCCAGCCCAGATACGGTAAATGTCCCATCCTGATTGGTAAATACGGAAGATGCATGTCCCTCAAACTGCCATTGAACGGATGCACCAAAAATCGGTTCTCCTGTATCCATGTCTTTTACTGTTCCAGCAAATTCTCCCCTTTTCTCGTCCTGTTCTGCTGGAGAATTTCTTTCACGTTCTCCGGATCCAGATTCAGAAGCGCCAGCCTTTGTTATTCTTCCATTTCCCTGATAAATAAAATAGTACCAGGCAAACCCCCATATGCCAATCAGAGAAACGGCTGTTACAGAAATTGCTATCCACAATGCTAATACTGATTTTTTCATACTTACCCCCTATATGCTTTCGACACTCTATTCCACTCTTTTCTTGATATTTAAGAATAACATTTATCAATTTGTTATCACTATTGCAGTACTGCCACGCCTCACTTAAGGCACTTCCATAAACAAAAAGGTTTCCCCCAGCCGAATCAAGAAGATTACATAATTTTATTATGTAAATCAATTGATTGACATAACTAAATTACACCCTTTATTTTCGCAAAAATTTCCTGATTATTTGTTTCTTCCCTGCATTTATCCAGACATGGCAAGAAACATTGACTTCTCTCCTCTCCCTGCGTATAATGATTGCACATGGCAAATAACGGCATGTAAATGTCCCGCAAGGATCAAACAGAAAGAAGGCATATTATGAATCATCCCTTTGAGCATCTGCAAAAAGAATCAGATTTAAAAGAGAAAGCAAAACACGGAAGTGCTCTATTCCCTCTGGAGCGGTATACCACAACCTTTTCCCCTTTGGTTCCGGAATTTTCCGTTCACTGGCATCCGGAAATGGAAGTTACAAAAATCCAAACCGGCCAAGCCATTTACACAATTGATCTGCAAGAATATCATGTTGTTCAAGGTGACTTTATATGTATCCCTCCTGGTCTTCTCCATACCGGAAAAATCCCATTTCAAGGCGGCATGGTTTCGGACTCCTTTGTATTCCATCTTAACCTTCTAGGCAGTTCATCTGCGGATATTTGCTCACTGCTTTACTTTTCTCCCCTTATGAACGGATCCCTGTTGCTTCCTCCTGTTATCACTCCAAATGATGACTGTTACAGCAGCATGGAACAAACCTTTTCTTCCCTTTCCAATGTATACGATAAAAAACAGCCCGGATATGAATTGGAAATCAAATCCTTGCTGTTCCATCTTCTTCAACTTGTTATTGCTCACCCAAAGACTCACCACAAAGAAGGGGAAAATCTTCGGATCCAACGGCTGAAAATCGTATTCGATTTTATTCATGAGCACTACGCTGAAGAGATCCGGATTGAAACCTTGGCAGATCTTTGCTGTGTCAGTCCTTCCCGCTTTATGCATTTTTTCAGGGAAGCATGCGGGACTACCTTTAACCAATATCTGAATCAATACCGGATCCGGCAGTCCGCCCTTTTGCTTCGCCAAAGAAACGAAATTTCGCAGGCCGCATATGCCTGCGGCTTTAACAACCTTCCCTATTTTTATAAACGTTTCCAAGAATACTACCATATGACACCAAGAGAATTCCAGAGAATTCCAGAAAATTCCAGAAACCCCAAAAAGCCAGATAATATGCCATAGACCATGTATCCTATGGCATCATTCTGTTTGCGAACAACCATTTATCCTGATCTGCTTATCAGGTCTTTTATCACATCAAACATCTACGCTTTTTCTAACTGATAAACTGATAAACGTGTATTAATAAACCAGATACGCTCCCTTCATAGGTGAAGCCGCATGTTCGCTAAAAAGCCGCAGGGTTCCAGTCTGGTATTTCCGGGGCTTGGGCTTCCATGCTTGTTTCCGCTCCCTCAAGATCCTTTCGATCTCCTGTGGGGTCTTTCTCTCCCCCTTTACCCCAATAATTTCTAAAATGCGTCCGGGCACATCAATCTGGATTAAATCCCCCTCTTCTACCAAGGCAATGGGACCTCCAGCCTGAGCCTCTGGACTGCAGTGACCAATAACCGGGCCTGTAGATGCTCCGGAAAAACGTCCGTCTGTAATCAACGCAATGGAACGCCCCAGTTCCTCATCACTGCTAATCGCCTCACTTGTATAAAACATTTCCGGCATTCCACTGGCTTTTGGCCCTTCATACCGGATAAAAACCGCATCGCCTTTTTGCACCTTATGGTGAAGCACGGCATCTAAGCATTCCTCTTCACTGTCAAATGGGCGGGCGTACAGCACTGCCTGGAACATTTCCTTTGGGCAGGCCGTGTGCTTGATCACGGCCCCCTGTGGAGCCAAGTTTCCTTTCAAGACGGCAATGCTTCCGTCGTTACCGATAGCTTGGTCAAAGGGGCGGATGATATCTTCTTTTGTAACCAAAATTCCGTATTTTTTATTGGCTTCCTCCAGCCACTTCTGACATTGCCCGTAAAACCCTTTTTGTTTTAGACCATCCAGATTTTCCCCCAGTGTTTTTCCGGTTACGGTCATGGCATCTAAGTGGAGCATCCCTCTGATTTCTTCCATAATAGCAGGTACGCCTCCCGCATAATAGAAAAACTCCGCAGGCCATCGCCCTGCCGGGCGGACATCCAACAGATAGTGAGCATTTCGATGCAAACGGTCAAAGGTATCTCCATCGATTTCGATCCCATACTCGTGGGCAATGGCCGGAAGGTGCAGCAGGCAGTTGGTGCTTCCTGAAATAGCGGCGTGAACCAGAATTGCATTTTCAAAGCTGTCCATGGTTACCAAAGTGCTGGGACGGATCCCTTTCATGGCCAGCATTACCGCCTGTTTCCCCGCCTCGTACGCATAGTCTAAAAGATCCGGGCTTGTAGCTGGCAGCAGCGCGCTGCCAGGAAGCGCTAACCCCAAAGCCTCTGCCATAATCTGCATAGTGGAAGCTGTCCCGATAAAGCTGCAGGCGCCGCAGCTAGGACAGGCATTTTCTTTTGCCCAATTTAATGTTTCTTCATCAATTTCCCCACGTTCAAATTTAGCGCTGTACATGCCAAGCTGCTCTAACGTAAGAAGGTTAGGCCCGGCGCTCATGGTTCCCCCAGTAACCACAATTCCTGGTATTCCAACCCTGGCCATCCCCATCAGATTGCCTGGCATCCCCTTATCACAGCTTGCAATATATACCCCGCCGTCAAAAGGCGTAGCATTTGCATGAATCTCAATCATATTGGCAATCATTTCACGGCTTGCCAGGCTGAAATTAATACCATCCGTCCCCTGGCTCTCTCCGTCACAAATATCGGTGCAGAAATATCGTGCCCCATGCCCTCCGGCATCATGAACCCCTTTCCTCACTGCCTCAACCAACTGATTTAAATGGCCGCTGCCAGGATGGCTGTCGCCATAAGTACTTTCTATGATAATCTGCGGCTTGCTTAAATCCTCCTTCTTCCAACCGCTGCCTAAACGCAGCGGATCCATCTCTGGAGCCAGTTTACGCATCTTTTGGCTGGTTAATATCATTTTGTGTTTCCCCTTTCTTTTGTTTTTTCGTATTCTACTTTTGTTTTTGGTTCTTTTAGGCAATTGTGAAATCCTTTTTCAGGATACAACAAGCTTAGTTCCCCGCTCTTATTTAGAAAACGATGGATAACGTTCCTTATTTC
Organism: uncultured Lachnospiraceae bacterium; assembly: GCA_910589195.1. Lineage (GTDB taxonomy): Bacteria > Bacillota > Clostridia > Lachnospirales > Lachnospiraceae > Caccovicinus. Next base: position 51,110 of record CAJUTC010000008.1, on the reverse strand, counting down.
TATTATAGAGGAAAATTTCCACAAGTCAAATCCTATGCCGCAATAAGGCCGTTTAATATTTGTTATCCATAAATGTTTGGCCATAAAGGGCAGTGACGTATTTGTCCTGTCACAAACCGTAATATCGATTTGACAGAAAATTAACAAGGTTTTTCCTTGAGTTTCTTCATCTCTTATGGTATAACAAACAAATGTAACCTTGCCCTGCGCAGACAAGACCACTGATTCTAAGCCTTGCGCAAATCATTAACGTTCCCAACGGATACGGAGGTTTTTGTCTAACCGGGGTACAATCACTCATATAATGAGGAAAACGAATTGAGGATATTCATATGACTGATTCATTTGTACAATGGCTGGCTGCCGCCTTAGGAGGCAAAGTATCCGGCGAAATCATTATTTTTCTGATTTCCATGGTTCCAATCCTGGAACTAAGAGGCGGTTTGCTGGCTGCCTCTCCCGCGCTGTTAGACGTGCCTATCTTGCGCGCAATTCCTATCTGCATCATTGGCAACATCCTCCCCATCCCTTTTATTTTGCTTTTGATCGAAAAGGTGTTAGATTTCATGGAGCGTCTTCCCGGTCTGCAAAAGATTGCTCTGTGGATTCGGAATAAAGCTGAAAAAAACAAAGGGCAGGTAGAAAAATATGGATTTTGGGGCCTGGTAATCTTTGTTGGAATCCCCCTTCCCGGAACCGGAGCCTGGACTGGGGCGCTGGTTGCTTCTCTTCTCCATATGGACATACGGAAATCGTTTCCTGCCATTTTGGTAGGAATTGCAATCGCTACTGTGATTATGTCCCTCTTATCCTACGGATTATTGGGGGCGCTTTTCGGATGAATATTTGAAAAAAATAGCCTGGCAAAAGGAATCTTTCTTCTGCCAGGCTGTATCCAGCAATCCGCCGCCTTTCTGTCCGCCGCGGATCATGTCACATTCAAGTTACATCAATCACTTCTTACTGTCTTTTTCTTTGTGCCATTAGCTCCTTAAAATCTTCCACCACAAAATCCGGCACTTTTCCATCAATTAAAAATCCAGTTATAAAATTAGAATCGGCCAGCACTGTCATATCCTTCATGGTTAGATACACCCGGTAGCGGGAAGATAACACCATGCTGTTTTTTGTACAATCCCTGGGGCTGAACGCTTCCATAATTTTTCGGATTTCTTCCGGGTTTGAATAGGTAATAGAATACGGTTCCTCATCATTATCCGCTTCCATCTCGTATTGCTCATATTCCTCTTTTTCCAAATCCTCAAAAGGCCATTCTAAAACGATTTGAATCTGCCTGAAATTTTCTGGGTCTAAAGATTCCCCTGCCCGGATCCCGCAATCAGCCAAGGCTTCTATGGTTTTCGTAAAGGAAGGATAAATCGGATAAAAGTATCCGCTGTACAAATAACTCCGGTTACTGATTTTTCCGGCGTTTTCCTGAATCTTTCGATCTGTTTCATCTGAAATCATCAGTAACGCCCCGATCGGGCATTCCGTTTCCCGGGCAGACATGGATAATTCCAAAAATTCCTGTCGGTAACTTTCTGCCACCGCTTTTTTCTTCTCTTGATCCTCTGAGAGTAAATACACATCCTTCTCCATAACATCCTGGTAAACCATGTGGTTTATCACTTCTGACAGTTCCAAATCCAAACCGGGATACAAAGCTTTCTTATAATTTGGATCCAAATAAATCTGATCCGCCAGATCCATCACCGGATCCAAGTACATATAATACTGGCGATACACTTTCCGTCCGCTTTTCATGGTATAGCAGATCACCACATTGCTCCATTGATCATAGTCAAAAGATATATCCTTATCTAATTGCCTGATGCCTTCCTGGGCGATCCCCAGAACAGCTTCTGTTTGATCCGTAATGCGTCCTCTCGTCAGCACATCCTCTCTTTCATCTGAAATATCAAAATAATAGGTATAGCTGACCCAATGGTCATTCCCGAAATCAATAGAAGAATAGGCCACCTGGCTGTCAGAAGGCACATATTCGTCATACCGAAAGAAATCGAAGTAAAAGGCAAGAGAAATTAACAGTCCCACAGCCATACAAGCGGCCATGGTTTTCTCATGGCAAAACAGCTTTTTAAAATCAGAATGGTAAATGACTTCAATCACACAATGAGATATCACCACCCCTACAATGACTCCAAATACCAGCCAGGCCAGGGTATCCCGAATAGAGTAGAAAAACAAACCTCCGGTCAATCCAAACGCAATAACCAAAAAAACTTTAATAATTCCCTTGGACCAGGCAAACGCCATGGTTTTTCCCGCTGCTTCAGAAGGCCGTTTCTGGTAAAGGAGAAAGCTAATTAGACCTAGACCTAAGATCGCTCCCGCTGTCCCAACTACATGACCTATGGCCACCCCGTCCGACACTGCCAATATCAGTTCATAGATGGGGGAAATTTTGGACACTACCTTATTCCATATGGTAGGTGCCCCATAGTAATACGTATCAAAAAATAGCGCGTAGAATGATACCATCAGCCCGCTGACTGCCGGGAAGTAGATGAAAAAAACTGCTGTTCCCAGAATCGCTGCCAGCTTAGTTCCGGTCATGATCACAGCCAAAACCACCGTAATATAAATCAGGATATAGTAGAGGATGTGGAAGAAAAATCCATGTATCGCATACGGAAATATAACGGACAGCCGTACCCCGTTTACTCCGGCCACCACCAGGGAAACGGAAGCCGCAATCAGATAAATCCCTGCGGGAATCAAAATCCCTGTACTTATATGGACCGCAAACCAAAGATTCCTCTTCACCGGAAGGCTGTGGTAAAAATCAACCTGCTTTTTATTATGCAGATAAGCAAAGGTTGAAATACCCATCACAATAGCCGTTATAAAGAAAATAAGCATCACAATGGGATATCTGCCATCAAAATCCAACATAGTGGTTACATTATTCGTTCTTCGAGCAATTACTGCCTCAAAGGTTGTATCTTGATTCGGTTGGTAGCTGGGCAAAATCATAGCCATGGCAATTGGAAGCGAAAAAAACAAACTCAAACCCAGCAGGGCCGCCGCCCACAGCTTCCGTTTCATATCTTCACGAAGTAATTTAAAGTATAAGTGCCTTGATGTCATATCCGGCCACCTCCGTTTCACTGATAAAGATTTCCTCCAGGGATAATGGAATCAATTCGTAAAAAATTGGCTCATAGGACTCCATCTTGGCCATAATCTCATCTTGATTTCCCCGTACCGTTATCGTATAGATGCTTCCGGTCTGTTCCGTTTTTGCAATGTCTAAGGCGATTAACTGTTCTGGCTTCATCCCGGGCCTAAGGACACACTGCACCTTATGGAGATTCAGCTTCATGTCATCCAGCTCCCTAGAAAGCAAAATGCCGCCTCGATGGAGAAGTCCTACGTGATCACAAATGTCCTCCAGCTCCCGAAGGTTATGGGACGCGATGATAGGGGTTAAGTTCCGTTCCGCCATGTCGTTGGCAAACAGGCTTTTTACGGTCTGGCGCATGACCGGATCCAAACCATCAAAGGTTTCATCACAGAAAATATATTCGGTTCCGGCACAAATGCCGCAAATTACGGAAACCTGCTTTTTCATCCCTTTAGAAAACGTGTTGATTTTCCGATCTTTTTTCAGACCAAAGCTTTCTAACAGGTGGTAAAACCGTGTTTCATCAAAGGCCGGATACATGCATTGGTAAAATTGCATCAGTTCCTTAGGCGTTCCATTTGAGAAAAAATACTGGTCATCCGATATATAAAAATACTTTGACTTAATCTCCGGATTCTCCCACACCGTTTCCCCGTCAATGGTAATGCTGCCTTCATCCGGCTTTAAAATTCCGCTGGCCATGCGCAGGAATGTGCTTTTTCCGGATCCGTTGGTTCCAATCAGGCCAAACACACATCCTTCTTTAATCTCGGCTGAAATATGGTCAACTGCCATAATATCCTCAAAGCGTTTCGTCAGATTCTCCGCTTTAATCACAACTCATCCCTCCCCTGTTCTGGTATGGTTCCATTGTCTGTTGCTTCTTTTGTTTCCACATGCTTCGCGTTTCGGATAATCTCTTCCATCTCATGACTGTCAATTCCCAGGGAATATCCCTCTTCCGCCAATTTGATTAACCGTTCTTTCCATTCCTCTTTTCTCACATTCAATATTCCTCCAATATCAGCTACAAAACTTCCTCTTCCTTTAATCGTGTAAATATAGCCTTGCCGCTCTAATTCGCTGTAGGCCCGCTGTATCGTATTCGGGTTGATCGATAGCCGCATGGCCTGGCTGCGGACAGATGGCATCTGCATATCCTTTGGCAGAACGCCTTTCACAATTAGCATCTGGAATCGTTCTGTTATCTGTTCATACAAAGGCCTTCGATCTTTATAGTCTAGTACAATCACACGCTTACTCCTTTCCGCTGTTGCCTTTTTAGGGAAACCAGCATTGGCCGAATGGTTCCGGAATGGTTCCGGAACCATTCGGAATTCAACCGTATCATTTATATTAACTGTATTAACAGTGTTGATACAGTTATGTTATCAAAGAAAAGCAGCTCCGTCAAGAAGCTGTTTCTTACAATTTTCTTATTCTTACTGAAATCAAATTTCCTGGGATGATTCTGCCGCTTTCTCAATAACCGGATTAATCACCAGAAAAAATACTGCTATCGAAAGGATGGGACTGATTAAGTCGGAAATCGGTTCTGCATAAAAAATTCCCCCAACATCCCAGACTGACGGGATCAGGAAAATGCACAGAAAATAAATACTCTTCCTGAACATTGACAGGCTAATAGCGATTTTAGAAAGTCCCATGCCAGTAGCCCCATCCACTATCATGTACTGAATGCCAAGAGGTATGAGCATCAGCGTATAAATGCGGATTGCCTCCAACGTAAGGCGGATGTATTCTGGATCCCGGGTAAACAGCATCACAAAATATGGCGCAAACAGCCTGGAGGCAACGAACATAATTCCAGTAAACATCAGGCATAAAGCCAAGATATGACGCTCTGCCTTCCGGATCCGGTCAGCCCGTTTTGCTCCGTAATTAAAGCCTAAAATCGTCTGAGTGCTGCCGGTAATCCCACCAAGGGGCATGGTAACTATCAACATAAAGCTCTGAAGAATGGTATTGCAAGTCAACAGCATATCCCCCCGTTGGTATCCTCCGAAACGCTGGATTTGGGCATTTAAGGAGATAATCATCACATTGTCCAAAGCTATAATCACAAATGGCGTCAAACCGATCAGCAGCACTCTTTTCATTACCTTCCACTGATAGTTTCCAAAGGTAATTGGTATTTCCGGCTTGCTGCTAAACAAGAAGCGCAGCACATACCCGCAGGAAGCTATCTGAGATATAACGGTGGCCATAGCCGCCCCTTTTACTCCAAGATCCAGGATAAAAATACAGACCGGATCCAGAATAATATTTAGCACTGCCCCTAACAGCACCGATTTCATCCCAACCTTGGAAAATCCCTGGCAGATAATAAATTGATTCATCCCGGTTGATAACAAAGCAAACACGGTCCCTGAAAAAATCCAGGTAATATATGCGTCTGCATAAGGGAATAATACTTTGCTTGCCCCAAACCACCAGAGCAGCTTATGTTTTAAAGCCAGGGCAAGGATGGTAATCAGAAGAGCCATAATAAGCAGCAACAGGAAGCAATTTGACAAAACCTGCCTGGCCCCTTTTTGGTTTTTTTGCCCCAAACGTATGCTTAAAAGAGGCGCCCCTCCTACTCCCACCCAGAAGGAAACGGAAGAAATCATTGTAATAATAGGGCCGCAAACCCCTACTCCCGCCAGGGCAAGTTCTCCGGTTTCCGGAATGTTTCCAATATACATCCGATCCACAATACTGTAAAAAACACTGACAAACTGGGCCAGCATAGACGGAATGGCTAAATTCAGTACCAAAGCCCCAATTTTGTCCGTATCCAGGTTATTCTCCGATTTCACAAGTTTCTCCTCTTTCCCTTCCTTTTTCCTCTAACATATGTTCGAAAACGCAAAGAACGGGCAGAGATAAGATTTTATCTCTGCCCGATACAGGACTTCACCAAGATAACAGATGTTAATCCTGAAAATTAAGCCTTATAAACATCTACCAGCTTCTTCAGATATTCATATCTTGCCTTGGACTCTGCTTCGTTCTTAGCAAACAGCTTAGCAGCTCTCTCAGGATTCTTCATTGCTAAGGACAGGTAACGAACCTCTCCCTTCAAATAATCCTGATAGCCTTCCATCTTCGGCTCTTTGCTGTCTAAGGTAAACTTATTCTCTGCAGCAGGGTTGAAGCGGAACAGATGCCAGTAGCCGCACTCTACAGCCAGCTTCTCTTCTGTCTGTGCCTTAGCCATACCCTTCTTAATACCATGGTTGATACATGGAGCGTACGCAATAATCAAGGATGGTCCCGGATAAGCTTCTGCCTCTGCAAGAGCCTTAACCGTCTGTGCATAGTCAGCTCCCATGGAGATCTGTGCTACGTATACGTAGCCGTAGCTCATAGCGATGGATGCCATATCTTTCTTCTTCACATCCTTGCCGCCTGCCGCGAACTGAGCAACCGCACCGGTAGGAGTAGCCTTGGAGGACTGTCCGCCAGTGTTGGAGTAAACCTCAGTATCGAATACCATAACATTGATATCCTTACCGGAAGCAAGCACATGATCAACACCGCCAAATCCGATATCGTAAGCCCATCCGTCACCACCGAATACCCACTGGGACTTCTTGGACAGGAAATCTTTATTCTTTACGATATCCTTGCAGGTTGGGCAGTCAATCCCTTCTAATGCTGCCACTAACTTGTCCGTTGCGTCGCCGTTGGTAGCACCTACATTGTAGGTATCTAACCACTCCTTACATGCTGCCTTCACTTCATCTGATGCTTCATCAGAAGCAGCTACTGCTTCAACCTTAGCCTGTAAGCCTTCACGGATCGCGTTCTGAGCCAGCAGCATACCATATCCAAACTCTGCGTTATCCTCAAATAAGGAATTACACCATGCCGGGCCCTGTCCCTTTGCGTTTACCGTGTATGGGGTGGATGGTGAAGAGTTGCCCCAGATGGAGGAACATCCGGTAGCATTCGCAATATACATCCTGTCGCCGAACAACTGAGTAATTAACTTGGCATATGGAGTTTCGCCACAGCCCGCGCAAGCTCCGGAGAACTCTAAGAGCGGCTGCTTAAACTGGGAGCCCTTAACCGTATTCGGTTTAAACTTGGCAACAACTTCTTCCTTAATTGGTAAGGACTGTCCAAAATCAAAGATTGGCTGCTCGCCTAAGTTGTCAGCCAGCTTCTCCATGGTCAGAGCCTTATTTCCCTTCATGCCTGGGCATACATTCGCGCAGGAACCGCATCCCGTACAGTCAAGAGCGGAAACGGTCATGCTGAACTTGTAGCCTGGCATACCTGTCATATCCTTCGTCTTCATCTCAGCAGGAGCCTTAGCTGCTTCATCCGCAGTCATAGCAACTGGACGGATTACCGCGTGAGGACAAACATACGAACAGAAATTACACTGGATACAATTATCTGGATTCCATACCGGAACATTTACCGCGATACCACGCTTTTCATATGCGGAGGAACCAGATGGCGTAGTGCCATCTACATAAGCGCTGAATGCGGATACGGGCAGGCTGTTGCCTTCCTGGGCGGAAACCTTGGTCTGAACGTTGTTTACGAAATCAACAACATCTTTTCTTCCTTCTGTTACTACCTGATAATCCAATCCTTCATCCTTGGCAGTCTTCCAGGATTCCGGAACATTTACTGCATGAACGTTCTTAGCGCCCGCGTCGATTGCCGCCCAGTTTTTCTCTACCACGTCCTGACCTTTGCGGCCATAGGTTTTCTGAGCTGCGTCTTTCATCAACTGGTTTGCCTTCTCTGCCGGGATAATTCCGGTTAGTTCAAAGAACGCGGACTGTAAAATGGTATTGATCCTTGTGGGGCCCATACCGGTTTCAATACCAATCTTAACACCGTCGATGGTATAGAATTTAATGTTATGGTCAGCAATAAACTTCTTAACCTGTCCTGGCAGATGCTGCTCTAACTCTTCATCTGACCATGGGCAGTTTAACAGGAAGGTTCCGCCGTCTACCAGCTCCTGAACCATATTATACTTCCGGATATATGCCGGGTTATGGCATGCTACGAAGTTCGCCTTCTTAATCAGGTAGGTGGACTTAATAGGGGTATGTCCGAATCTTAAGTGGGACATGGTAACGCCGCCGGACTTTTTGGAGTCATAGTCAAAATATGCCTGAGCATACATGTCCGTATTGTCACCAATGATCTTAATCGAGTTCTTATTCGCGCCTACGGTACCATCTGCGCCAAGACCCCAGAACTTACAGTTTGTGGTTCCTTCAGGAGTCGTTACCAGAGGAGCGCCCAGCTTTAAGGACAGATTAGTTACGTCATCTTCGATGCCTAAGGTGAATTTCTTTTTCTCAGTATTCTCGTATACAGCAACGATCTGTGCCGGAGTGGTATCCTTAGAGCCTAAGCCATAACGTCCGCTGAATACAGGAACCGCGTCAAACTTGGATCCCTTTAAAGCGGCTACTACATCCAAATATAAAGGCTCACCTAAAGCGCCTGGTTCTTTGGTACGGTCTAATACGGTAATCTTCTTAACGGTATCCGGAATCGCATTAATCAAAGCCTCCGCGCAGAATGGACGGTACAGGCGAACCTTAACTACGCCTACCTTAGCGCCGCTGGACTTTATCATATAATCGATGGTTTCTTCAATGGTGTCATTTGCGGAACCCATCGCTATGATTACCTGCTCGGCATCATCCGCGCCGTAGTAGTTAAACAGTTTATAATCAGTGCCAATCTTAGCGTTAACCTTGTCCATATATTCCTGAACAATAGCGGGAAGAGCATCATAGTAAGGATTACATGCTTCACGCGCCTGGAAGAAAATATCCGGGTTCTGCGCGGAACCTCTCTGGCATGGATGATTGGGATTTAACGCGTTTGCGCGGAATGCGTCAACCGCATCCATATCTACCATATCTTTTAAGTCTTCATAATCCCAGGTTTCAATCTTCTGGATCTCGTGGGAGGTACGGAAACCATCAAAGAAGTTGATAAATGGAACCTTGCCTTTAATTGCTGCGCAGTGGGCAACAGGGGTTAAATCCATAACTTCCTGAACACTGGATTCACACAGCATAGCGCATCCAGTCTGACGGCAAGCATATACGTCAGAATGATCGCCAAAAATGGATAATGCATGAGAAGCAATCGCACGCGCGGAAACGTTTACAACGCCTGGCAACTGCTCACCAGCAATCTTGTAAAGGTTTGGAATCATTAAAAGCAGACCCTGGGACGCAGTATAGGTAGTGGTTAACGCGCCAGCGGAAAGGGATCCGTGTACGGCACCTGCCGCACCAGCCTCAGACTGCATTTCGGTTACCTGTACGGTACGCCCGAAAATGTTGGTTCTCCCATCAGTAGCCCACTCATCTGTATGCTCAGCCATAACAGAAGACGGGGTAATTGGGAAGATGGCAGCTACATCTGTGTATGCGTATGACGCATGAGAAGCAGCCTGGTTGCCATCCATGGTTTTCATTTTTCTTGCCATTTTACTTTCCTCCTAATAAAATGTAAATAGTATCATATTCCTGATGATAAAATTCAGGAATATTGCCCTGTATATTATTATAACAATAATTCAAAAAATTGCAAATAATTATGTTAAAAAATACAAGTTTTTTTCATACTCTTGGTTGATTCCGTTTTTTTGACGGAAATCTTTTTAATACAGTACTCAAAACTGCAAACAAGTTTTCCGTATCCAAAGGTTTTGCCAGATGGCCGTCCATACCTGCCTTATAAGCTTCCTGCTTATCTTCTTCAAATACATTTGCTGTCATTGCGATAATGGGAACCATGGCTGCTTCCCAGTTTTCAAGAGAACGAATTACTTTTGTCGCTTCGTACCCATTCATGCAAGGCATTTGGATATCCATCAGAATTAAATCGTAGTATCCAGGATCCGAATGGGAAACCATTTCAACTGCTTCCGTCCCGTCTTTTGCTTCCTCAACTTTAAACCCGGCTTCCGTTAGAATCTCTGTAGCGATTTCACGGTTCAGCTCATTATCCTCCACCAGCAAAATCCGCTTTCCGGTAAAATGTAGCCTGTTTTTTTCCTCCGGTTTTTCCTCGGGCAGATCTTCTCTTTTTGCTTCTTCCTGTTTTTCCTGGAGCCTTAAATTGAGGGTTACAACAAATTCCGTTCCTTTCCCTGGAGAGGTTCTTACTTCTATGGTCCCATTCATTAGATCAATGATGTTCTTGGCAATGGACATGCCAAGACCGGTTCCCTGAATTTTGCTGACCGTGGAGGTTCGCTCCCTCTCAAATGGCTGGAATATTTTTAAGGCAAACTCCTGGGACATACCGATTCCTGTGTCTTTCACCCGGATTTCATAAACGCCGCAGCCCTCTGGTATATCCGGTTTATCTGATATCTGCCGGATACAGACTGATATGTCACCTCCTGCCGGGGTAAATTTCACCGCGTTACTTAACAGGTTTAAAAGGAGCTGGTTAATCCGCAGCCTGTCACAATATACATCCTGATCCCTTACGTCCTCCGCGTCCATGGACAGATTCAATTGTTTGTTGTGAGCCTGGCCACGAATCATGCTGTCTAACCCATTAAGTATATCAAGAATATTGCATTCGGTTTCGTTCAAATGAATTTTCCCGCTTTCGATCCGGCTCATTTCCAGCACGTCATTAATTAGTGCCAGAAGATGGTTGCTGGAAGTCAGAATTTTTTCCAGGTAATCTCTGGTTTTCTCTGCGTCCTCCACATTTTTAACCGCCAGACTCGCAAATCCGATAATCGCGTTCATGGGTGTACGGATATCATGGGACATATTCGATAAAAATATACTCTTTGCCTTGCTGATCTTTTCTGCCTGTAACTTTTCAAGCCGCAAATGCTCATTGTGCTTTTGCATTGCAAAATAAATTACAGACAGGATAAACAACACAAATAAAATCAGCGCTAATTGGATCCTGCCATTCTTTTCCAGGGTAGTCCGGATTATATCCACATTCCCGCTGATTAAATCATAATGAAGGGTGGTCATAATAAACCAGCTAGTGCCACGGATCGGCATATAATATGTATAATGCAGCACATCCTGTAGCTGGTAAACCGCCATTCCCGGCTGTCCGGCGCCAAGATCCTCCTGCCAGCGGGAAATGGAAGTTTCATTTTCAAAATGGGCATCCTGTTCCAATGCGGAAAACAGATTATCCGACTCCCGAATATGCACGTGTTTTGTACGGATTACGTAACTCCCGTCTGACGCTATCACATTATTAAACGAACGGCCAGAACTTTCACTTAAAAACAGATGATCAGCAATCTTCCCCACATCCATTCCCGCTACAGCTCCAATAATTTTGTGATTCTCAAAAGAATGGTTCTCCACAGGCATGATAAATAAAATCAGGTTGCGGCCATCTATATTCTGTCCGAATGACATAATTGGTTCCGCAAAGTCCTTATCAGGAACCGGAAAATGGAAACCGGACCCGAAAGAAGAATCCTCTGTGTAGATCGCCCCTTCCGTGTCAATCAAAGCCAAAAAATCAAAGTCATTGCTTTTCCTCATCTGTCCGATAAAACTCTCCATAGCCTTTCTGCTGGCCATGTCCGCTTCCCGGATCGCGTGGATCGTTACAGAAAGCTGTTGCATCTGGCTGTCCGCAATATCCGCAAACTGGTTTGTTTTCTGCCTGGTCAGCTCTTCCAGAAATAATTTGCTTACTTCATAAACCGCTTCTTCTGTAGTATCCTGTGAACTTTTCTGCAACCACCATGCAGAAAGTATAACTACCATAAGGAAACTTCCTACTGCCAGTGTAACCCAAATTCCCGCCCTTCTTTTTCCGTCTAATTTTTTCATATCAAATCCACTGTCCATATCTGATTCAACCACCTGCTTCCATCCCTTATTTCAGCTTTTTTTGAAAAAAAAGCTATTCCAACCTTCTATAAAAGGAGTATTTCCTCTTATAAAAGGCTAAAATAGCTTATCTGCTAAACCAACCCCTTTTGCAATGTTGATATGCCGAAATCAATACATAAATGTTGAGGCGAAACCGTATTTTGGTTTCTATATGGTACAAAGTTTAGGGCGCGTTTACCCCTGTCAGCGGATTGGGCACAACTACCGGCGCATCCGGAAGCTGGCCGGCATCCTGCGTTGTTCCCGGCGCCGGCCCGGGCACCGTTTCTGAACTGCCTGGGGTTTGGAATCCCGGGCCATTCGGATTTGGCGCTGCCGTAGCTTCCGCAGCCGTTGAGGCTGTGCTTTCCTGGGGCCGGTTTCCTTCTGGCGCCCGGCTTTCGGAAGGCTTGCTTGCTCCCTGGGTTGGGCCATCGGTTCCAGTTCCGCCTGTAGTGGGAACCAAACCGTCCGCAGCGCCTTCCGACGGCACAACCGTAGTTTCCGGAACGGATGTTTCCTCCGGAGGGATTACCACACCGGAAGTATTTCTTAAAATAACAGGAGCATGTCCTTTATATGTGGTATTATGATCCACATCATCACTGATTACTTCCCCGTCTTTTGTAATTACAAGCCGGGTTTCCCAATAGCTGCCCTGGCTGCCTTTACTTTTTTCCCTTTGTTCTTCCGGCTGAAGCGTAAGATCTTCCTCATAAGTAGGCGCCGGAATGTCGGTGTCCTTAATCTTAGTTGATTTTAAGGAATATTTTACGCCTTCCTCCAAAATCGGAATCCCATAAATAGAAACGGTGCAAACCTGATTGGAATAACTTGCGCGGATTCCGATGGCTGTATTGGAATTATTGATAAATTTATAATCCGGGCCGCCATAGCTTACCGTGGCATCCTGACCCGGTGTTACGTAAGAAGGCTCATACGTATGGGATCTGCGGACAGTAGTTTTCAAGCCGGAGCGGATCACCGCATTATAAAGGGTTGTGGAAACCTGGCATACGCCGCCACCGATTTCCTGAACAACTTCTCCATTGCTGTATGCGGCAGCAGCCTGATAGCCTTTTGCCTCAGTACGCTCTCCTACCACTTCATTAAAAGAAAACTCCTCTCCGGGCTGAAGCACGGTTCCGTTAATCGCTTCGCTGGCAAGCCTTACATTGGTATTACGCTTACTATTAGCTGTGGTATTGGTGGTAAAAGTAGAGATGGTTGTATACTTTTCCCTTGCCACCGATTCACTAAACTCTGGTTCCACTTCAAGCACCGATGCTTCTATTACCGCGTCAAACTGTTTTTTCTTAAGGGCGCTGTTAATATCAGCTATCAGTTTCTCCTCATCCACCTCCAGGCCGTTTTGGGCCCCGCTGAATGTAAACTGATTTGCCGATTTGTCAAAATCGGAAATCGCCCCATTTTTAGCTGCCTTATTCCACTTCTGGGCAACGGCTGCCGCCTGGACGCTGATTAGTTCGTCAAGACCACTTGTATCTAAAGTATACGATTCCTTTGGTTCACCGCCGGAATAAATTTCGCTTAGAAGCAAATCCACTTTATGCTCCATTAAATTCGCGACTTCATACGTTTCTTCTTTATAGGTAATCTTCATTTCCCATGGATAGGCTTTTAAAATTTCTCCTTTTGCCGCATCCAGGCTCATTCCAGTAATATTAATCCCATCTACCTTAACCTCTTTTTTCAGTTCAGTAGGCGGGACTGTGGTTTCCTCCACTGAGGTTTCCGGCTCTGTTGCCGCGTTCTTTGCTTTTATGCCAAATATAATGGATATTACCGCTACTGCCGCAACCAGGCATACTAGGATCATCCACCAGTTCCCGGATGAACCCCGGTATCCATACGGATTTTTCCGCTTATTGTGGGATCCTCCGTGCCCATAGGCTGATCTTCCTGGGGAGTGAGAAGAATGTGTGCTTCTCCTGGCTGTACTGCTGCTACTGCTTCTATGGGATGAACTTCCTGTTCTGGAAGAAGAATTTCTACTTCTGGTATTCTTTGTGCCGGTTCTTGCACGGCTTTGCCCTGCTAAACGCTGGTTTCTATCAAACTCACTCATAATCTATATCCACCCATCATTCTATATTCAGTTTTACCGGATTATAGTATAACACACTTTTCCAAAAAAGGAATTACTAAATTATTAACTTTTTTTGCATAATTGTTAAATCTGTTGTCTTATTTTTCTAACGTAACAAAAAGAAAGCCACCGAAGCATTTCTGGTGGCTTTTTCGCATGCAGTCTTAATGATATGATATCAGAGTCAAAAGGTCGAAAACATGAAAAAGCAGCCCGATCCGGGCGGATTTTGAATGTTTTTGAGGATTGCGGAAGCACAAAGTGGCAAAAGACCTTTTGACACCAACATCATGATATCTGAATAGCAGGCTAACTGTAATCGGTTCTATTACTGATATCTGGCCAGAGTATACTGCCCATCCCCCGTTAGAGCCATTCGGCTAAAAACGGAGTGGCAACCAGCACCGTAACCATACGTAAAACCTGAAAAACGGTTACAATATTGGCATTAGCGCCATATTCCATGGCTACCATAATTGTAGGGGAAAGGCCTGCCGGGCAGCAGCTTAAAATGCAGGTTACCTTGTCCCAATTTGTAAATTTCATCAAAAGCCGTGACATGACAAGACCGCTTCCAATGACCAGCGCACTTAGAAGAAGCACTGGTATAATATAATGGGGCAGGCCAATCATACTTTCCTTTGAGATCGAAGCCCCGGTTAATCCGCCAATTCCAAGCTGTGCCAAATTCTGGATGCGTCCATCAATCCCGCTGGAAAAACCGCCTTTGCGGACAGCCACGCCTACCACTGCCATCGGCCCTAATATGTAGGGAGCCGGCACATGAAACCGCTTGAAAGCGAAAGCCACAATCAGGGAAAGAAGGCACAGTATTCCCCACATAAGAAGCGAAATTTTTTTTCCGCTGTGTTCCGGCTGTTTCTGGTTTTTGGCCTTGCAGGCCGGCCTTTGATATCTGGAAGCCAGGAATGAAAATACTGTCATGGAAATCAGCATCCTGGAAGACTGAAGCAGCACTGTCACAAAGGGATCCGAATGATAATTTAAGGACATAAGAGTAATCTCAGCCATACCTCCGGGAGTTGCCGCAAAAAAAGCGGTTTCCTTATCGATTCCCACCCTTGTTAAAACCCAGACGCCTAAAAGGGTCAGCAAAATAAGCCAAACTCCATACGCTACCATCAACCGGATTCCGCCTTTTACGCTTTGGTTTGTGCGGATTCCCAAAAGAATTCCGGTAACTACCGATAAAATGTTCTTTTGCCAGGATGGGGCATGAAGCTTCACTCCGAAAAGAGTCAGAATCATGAAGCAGACGATAGGTCCTAGGATTGTGGGGACAGGCACGTTAAGGCGCCTGCCAGCCTGATATCCTAAATAGCTGATACCCCAGAATAATGTAAACTGTATTATGCCTGCCATGCCTTACGCCTTCCATTCATCGATACAGTGACCAAATTCAATCAATCCCCCAGCTTTTAGCATTTCCATCAAAAATGGATCTACTGGCCGTGCTTTAAGCACTTGGCCTGTTGTTTCGTTCCGGATCTCTCCTGTGGCCATGTCCACAGACATGCGGTCACCATCTGATACATGGGACGTAATTCCCGGGCATTCCATCAAGGGAAGACCCACTTCAAAAGCATTTCGATAAAACAGGCGGGAAGCGTATTCTACCACAACCGCGCCTACTCCTGTGGCTTTTATGGCTTTTGGCGCCACCGCCCTTCCGGAAGACTGGCCAAAATGTTTTCCGGCTACTAAAATGTCGCCTTTCTGGACTTTTTTCGGAAATTCCGGATTATAATTTTCTAATACGTGTTTTGCCATTTCCTCCATAGTACCCAAAGCCCTATCGACTCTTACTATTTGGTCTGTGGGAATATTATCTCCGAATTTCCACACTCTTCCTGTTTTCTTATTCACTCTATCACCGCCATCTCTTTGTATTGATCAATTTCAGGTCCAAATGCAATCAGGCCTCCTGCCTCTAACATTCTCATCAGGAAGGGGTCAATTGGCCTGGCATGGAATTCTTTTCCCGTGGTTTGATTCTTAACAAGTCCTGCTTCTATATTCACATAGAGAAGATCGCCGTCACTAACCCCTTTTGTAATTCCCTCACATTCAAGAAGAGGAAGGCCGATTTCAAAGGCATTCCGGTAAAACAAGCGGGAAGCATATTCTACAATTACAGCGCCTACCCCTGTGGCTTTTATGGCCTTTGGCGCTACCGCTCTTCCGGAAGACTGGCCAAAGTGTTTTCCGGCTACCAGGATATCTCCCTTTTTTACTTGCTTTGGAAAATCCGGATTTAAATTTTCCAGCACATGCTTTGCCATCTCGTTAATGCTAAGAAGTACCCGGTCTGCTTTTACAATCTGATCTGTAGGAATGTTATCACCAAATTTCCAGCAACGTCCTTCTGCTTCCATCTATGATACCTCCATAAATTCTCTTGGATCCGCCACACACCCCTTGACTGCGGAAGCCGCTACCGTATACGCCGAACTCAAATACATAATTGCTTCCGGGCTTCCGTTTCTTCCCGGAAAGTTTCGGGCATGTGTGGAAATCATAGCCTCATTCTTTGACATGGCGCCCATATTAATCGCCTGGTTGGATCCGGTGCTGGCAGGGAACCAGGAGGCGCCTGCCTGGTGGAACATTTCTACAATCCCTTCTTTCAGGCACATTTCAAAGGTTTCCCTGCTGCTGGGAACCGCGTTAAATTTAACACCAGGAGCCAACTTGCGGCCTTTTAAAATCCTAGCGGCCTGTCTAAAATCTTCCAGCCTTCCGCCGCCGTGCCCGCCTAGCTCTGCCCACTGGATGGGTTTCCCCGCAAATCCTTCTGCCGGCTTTACATTGCCCAGAGTAGGTGACGCCGCAACTTGAGGCTCTAAATCGCTGATATCAAAGCGTAGTATGTTCTCGTATTCGCAGTCCGGATCTGAGGTGAACACTTCAAACGGTTCATCCGTATAGCGTTTTATAAATTCAATGGTTTTCTCATCTGGATCAATAAATCCGCATTTTCCACCCACATCAATGGTAATCAGCGGGAACAGCCACCTGTCCCATACATCCAGTTCTTTTATAAATGGCCCGGTAAAATGAAGGGCACGGTACACAGCTCCTCCTTCGCCGATCTGCCCGGTAAGCCACAGCGCCACATCCCTAGGCGTAACTCCAGGTTTTGTGTGGCCTGTCAGCTCAATCTTAATGGTTTTTGGAACCATAAACCATGCTTTTCCGTAAGCCATCACGGTTGCCGCATTGGAATTATTTCCAAGCCCTGTTGCGAAACAGCCCATGGTTCCGTGAACCGGAGTATGGCTATCAGAACCTACTACGATTGTTCCCGGACGGACAAAACCACCGCGAACTCCCACGTTATGGATATTGCCGGAACCGCAGTCATACAGGTTAATATTGTATTTTCTAGCAAATTCCCGGTTACGTTCAAGCACTTCTGCCCTCTGCTGGGTAGGCGGTGAAAAATGATGATCAAACACCATAGCCACACGATTTGGATAACGCAAATCCTTTTTTACCTCGTTTTCAAATACATTGGCAGTAATGTAGCCGCTCAAATCATGGAGCAGCAATGTATCTACATTGGCTACTACCACATCCCCTGGCTTTACTTCTTTTTTTTTGCTGGCCCTGGCCAGAATTTTTTCTATCATGTTCATAAAGCAACTGCCCCTTTCTCTGTAACGCAGTACATATCACTGCAGAAAATATCCTTGTTCATGTCCCAGACCTCTACAGAAAGCACCTGGCCATTCGCTGCCATTTCGATCTTGCTGTTCAAGTCAGAAACTGAGTCTGATAATACCTGGAAAACGCAAGTTTCCATACCCTCTTTCGGAGCAATCGCAATTTGTCCGGGAACCAAAGCTTTCGCTGCCAGTTGGAGCTGATTCTTTGTTTCTGTTAAATCCGCGCCGAATGTTTCGGTAAGGCTTACCCAGACCCCTAAATACTGCATAACAGCACAGACCGTCCATTTTCCGTTTCCATCCTCCCGTACTATTGGAAGACCAAAGGCTTTGCCTTTATCTGATAGGTACAGAACAATATCCATAGCGCCATTTTTTCTTGCTTCGTACTCAATTTCCGCCGTAACGATACGGGAATTTTCGCCCTGGTCATATTGCTCCCTGCCCCAGGCAAATGCATTCTTAAGAATTTGGTATGCGTTTGCGGCGATTTTTCTGTAAGATTCATCAGATTTTTCTAAAAATCTGGCTGATTCCCCCATCATAACTGGTTCAAAACCTTGTTCTATAAGTGCTTTTGCAAGGGCATCCATCACATATTTTCCAATCAACCCGATTTTTCCACCTTCTGGGAACCGTTCCTTAAGTGAAAGAGCCGTCCGATCCGGCACCTTAAAACCAGAAGCCAAAAGCTTCTCTTGCTCAATGCCGGTCAGCGTATGAATCCAGGGATTTACCCTGTTGTTATGCCCAGTAACCATATAAAGTTCATCTTTGGTTATGACAGCCACGCTGTTGCACCAATAAGGCGCATAATTTACATAATATGACAATTCATCTGCTGAATATACATCGCCATAGACCACAACTGCCAAAATCCCATTTTTCCCCGCTTCTTTTAGAAGAAGCTGTCTTCTCTGTTCCAGGGCAGACAGAGGCAGCAGATTCTTATCCCAATCCATATATCCACGTTTCATATGTATCCTCCTTCTACACCTCAAACAATTTGCGTTCCGTAACGGAAAGCAGCTCATATCCATTTTTTGTAATTAATACCGGATCCCCAAAAACCATATACCCGCACAGTGGGCTAAAGGTGTTGGGATGGATCACAACGACCATATTCTCTTTCAATACCAGATCCGTAGACTCCAGAACCAGCGGCATCTCATCCAAATCCAGGCCATGTCCATGGCCTCGCACCCTTGTATACTTTTCTGTACAATATTCTCCATATCCATACTTGCGGAATACATCATTTTCCGCCTTTGCCACATCTTTAATATTCACCCCGGGACGTATCCGGTCAAATCCTGCCTGTTCCGCCTCCAGAAAAATCTCAAAGGCCCGTTTCTGATTCTCATTGGCTTTTCCTTTAACACAAGTCCGGCAAATCTGAGCCCACCAGCCGTTTACCTGAGGCGTAATCTCAGTACGTACCATCTGGCCGGGACTAGCAACACGCATCATAGGAGGAGTCATGCCACGCACCTCATCTCCGCCGGTAGCTAGCAGCATAAAGCAGTCTTCTGCTCCATGACGTTTTATGTAATGTTCAACTTTTGCCACAATCTGATACTCGTTTAATCCATCAGCAACGCCTTTCATAAATACGTTCCAGGCCTTATCGGCCAAGCCTACTGCCTGCTTCAGATAACCGATTTCCTCATCTGTTTTCTGCATTCTTGCAGCTTCCAGCTTTCCTTCCGCCGAAATCCAGTCCGCACCGGCCTCCTGAACCGCCTGTGACAGGCTCCAGGGGATATACCTGCCTCCTGACAGCGCTAATTCTTTCACTGTTCCATCTTTAAGAAGCTGGCTGACTACATGGTATGGATTTTCGCCATGGAGCGTCACCCCGTTTAGCAAAGGTCCATTTTTGCGCTGATCCCACTGGGAACCATAGATGATATGAACCTGATCTGTTTTTGCCAGATACAAAATCACTCCAAACGGCCCTATAAAATTCTTCTCTGTGAGAAAACGGTAATTTTCCTTATGCCACTGAGGGCTATATACCAGAAATCCGTCTGCGCCTGATTCGGATGTAATGGCCTTAAGCAGTTCTATTTTCTGAGTCTTCATTCTGGTTTCCCCTCCGATTCGCCAGCGTATGCGACGCTGCTTTTTTCTTCTATTTCAGCTTTCAGTTTCCCCAAAAGACCTCCAACGGTCATAATATCCAAAAGAAAATCCGGAAGCACCGTTCCTTTTTTCTCCGTTTTCCTGGTCAGGTTTTGGATAAGGCCTGTGGAAAGATCCACATCCAGTTCATCTCCTTCCTCACAGAACTGGCAAATATCTTCACATTCAATAATTGGAAAGCCGATATTAATTGCGTTCCGGAAAAAGATCCTTGCAAAGCTGTCTGCGATCACAAGCTCAACACCAGAAAATTTAAGAGCTCTGGGAGCCCATTCACGGCTGGAATTGCATCCGAAATTCTGGGCAGCCACCATAATCTTCCCATTGTTTAACTTCTCATGAAACATTACGTCAATATCCTTCATACAGGCTTTTGCTAACCCTTCCGGCGTTACTGCTGTAACGTATTTTGAAGACGCGATCTGCTCTGCAGCTACATCAGAACCGTAAACGCCAAATACTTTGTTATGTATCTTCATATCCGCCACCTCAAATCTTTCTAGGATCTGTGATCCTGCCACTTATTACTGATGCCGCTACCACTGCCGGGGAAGTCAGATATACTTCTGAAGTAGGATCCCCCATTCTTCCCACCATATTCCGGTTAGATGTGCTTAAGCATACTTCACCTTTTCCCAGCAAGCCGTAATGGCCTCCGGCACACGGCCCGCACTGTGGGTTACACCAAATCGCACCTGCTTCCAGGAAATCCTGAACAATCCCTTCTTCAATACACTGTTTATAGATTGCCCTGGAACCAGGAATGACCTGAAGGCGGACATCAGGAGAAACCTTCTTGCCCTTAATAATCTCCCGTGCAATGCGGAAATCTTCCATTCTTCCATTTGTACAAGTACCCAAAAGGGCTCTGGTAAAGGGAACTCCTTCTGCCTCATCTACAGGAACGGAATGCTGAGATCCCCCTGGTTTTGCCACCATAGGCGCCAGTTTTGCCCCATCGATATGATATACCTTGTCATAAACTGCGTCCGGATCCGAATGAACCGCCTGAAATTCACGGTTGCTTCTCTCCTTAACATAAGCGATTGCCTTCTCATCTGCTTCTATAATCCCGTTCTTCGCGCCGGCCTCTACCGCCATATTGCAAAGGGAAAAACGGGAATCCATACTAAGCTGCCGGATACTGCTGCCTCTGTACTCAATGGCCTTATAGCTTGCCCCATCCGGCCCTAATAACGCCATAACCGCAAGCGCAACATCTTTGCCGTATACATGCTTTGGAAGCTCCCCGTCGATCTGGATTAAAATCGAACTTGGCACTTTCATCCAAATGCTCCCCTTGTTAAATACCCACGCCATCTCAGTTGCGCCAAGTCCTGTGGAAAACGCCCCCAAAGCGCCGTATGTGGTTGTATGAGAATCCGTTCCCACATAGGCAAAGCCAGGAAGAATATAGCCTTTTTCTGGCATAATCTGATGGCAGATCCCCTCAGAGTTATACAAGGGAAGCTCATATTCCTTGGCAAATTGGATAGTATCCGTAATCAGATTCGCATCCATTATCTTACTGGGCGGCGTGCCATGGTCTACCAGGATAATTGCTTTTTCCTTATCCCAAATTGTAAGACCCATTTTACGAAATTCATCAAAAAACAATGGCCCCTGCTTTTCAACCGTAAATGCCGCGTCTACATTAACTTCAATAATTTGCCCAGGCTCTGCCTGATCTAACCCGGCGGCCTTTGCCAGGATCTTTTCGGTTATATTCATACAAATTCCTCCTATTGTTCAATCATGCGGATACATTTTTTAGGGCATACCCCGATACAAAATCCACAGCCTACACAAAGTTCAGGATTTACAAGACTTTTTCCCTTTTCATCTGCGGAAATTGCCCTGCAATGGCCGATCCGGACGCAGCGTCCACAGCCGCTGCATTCGTCTGCAGAAACTGAGGCAGTCACATTTTTATAAACCATTTCCCCTGGTTTTACCACATACTGAAGCGCCAGCCCCCTCATATCTTCTATGGAACTATAATTCTGCTGATCCATAAACTGTTCCAGACCATGAACGCAGTCTTTTATCAAACCAAATCCACGTTCAAGGATTGATGTACAAATCTGCACACTTTGCGCTCCGAACATAATGGTTTCTGCGATGTGTTCCCAGGACTGGATTCCGCTTCCTCCCATAAGGCCCGCGTCCGGAACCGCCGCATGGATATCTGACAGGAAACGGTGTGTGAAACGGCGGCTCCAGGGGCCGGTACATCCTCCGAAGCTTCCTTTTTCAGAACCGGGATAAAGGAAACGTCCACCGTGATAAATATCAATCCCCGGCGCGGAGCGATAGCCCGCATGGATATTGATAATGTGGGCGCCCGCCTGGCGGCATGCTTTGGCAACGGTTACTGCAACGCCGCTTTCCGTAGATAGTTTTACAATTACTGGGATTGTTACTGCTTTCTTTACCTGGCTGACCACAATCTCACAAGCCTCCGGATCCGCTCCTAAATTAGCCCCTTGAACTGCGGTTTTTATTTCTGCTGACAAAAGGTTGGGGCAATTAAAATTCAGCTCAATTCCATGGGCGCCGGCCTGCTGAAGATTTCTGGCAAGCTCTCCCCAGCTTTCCAGGTTTCCCGGAGTTCCGGACATATTGGCAAGAATGCACAGATCTGTATATTCTCTGGCCTTTCGGATCAGCTCACAGGCATCCTCTGGTTTCAGTCTTGGATCACCGCTGACTGTTACGCCGATTTTACTATCATAGTGCCATCTTGGCCTGGCCTCAAACCGCTGGGTCATCATTGTATGCTTAATGGCTACCCCTGCCGCCCCTTGCTCCTCAGCTTCCCGCAAAAGAGAGAATTTGGCTGTCAGCGGGCTGCTGGCTACAACGATTGGATTTTTTAACTGTAAACCATTGCAATTTACGCTTAAATCTGCCATAATTTCCTCCTTATAGTAAGCACAAGCTTAACCACGGCACAAACGTCAGGAACATTAATGCAATAAATAGAATTGCGATAAATGGGATCAATCCCTTAATCACCTCTGGCACTGGCAGCTTGGATATCTTGCTGAGCACGTAAAGGTTTGTCCCTACTGGCGGCGTTAAAAGCGCCAGTTCCAGATTTACCGTAAGCATAATACCTAAATGAATCGGATTAATTCCCATGGCCTTGGTTACTGGCAAAATCATGGGAACGACAATCAGAATAATCGCGCCTGGGCTCATAAAAAAGCCTAATAAGAACAATACGCAATTTAACGCAATCAATAGGCCTACCCGGTTAATATGGGCTTCCAAAACAATATTTAAGATCATCTGGGGAAGCTTTTCCATGGTAATCAAAAATCCAAACAGGGTAGCTGTCATGGTAATGGCCAAAATAAATGCGCTGGTACGGACAGCATCGTAAAAAATCGTTTTAAACTCCCCGATTTTTACATCCTTGTAAATAAACAGACACACAATACTTGCGTAAATAACCGATACTGCCGCCGCTTCTGTTGCGGTACAAATCCCGCTGTATATCGCGCCCAGAATCGCCACTGGCATCAGCAGCGCCCATATGGCCTTTTTGGAGGTATGCAGTACTTCCTTTACAGAAAACTTCCCTACGTCCGCCTTTCCGTATCCCTTTTTCTTGCAGTACCCGTAAATATAAGCCACCAGCACGATTGCGATAATAATTCCCGGAACAATTCCGGCCTTAAACATGTCAGTAGTGGAAACTTCTGCCGTACACGCGTAAAGAATCATAATTGAGCTTGGAGGGATTATAATGGCCAATGTACCGCCTGCCGCTATCAGACCAGCTCCAAAGGACTTTGGATATCCCTTTTCAGCCAGAAGCGGAAGGCCCATCACTCCTAATGCTGCCGCCGCTGCTGCGGAAGCGCCGGATACTGCCGCAAAAATAATGGCCGCTCCTACAATCGCCATTGCCAGGCCTCCCTGTATGCTGCGCAGCAGGGCGCTGGCCCACTCAAGAAGGTATTTTCCGATGCTGCTTTTAGCCATAATATTCCCGCTGACCACAAAAAAGGGAATGGCAAGAAGACTGTATTTATTAATGCTGTAAAACATTTTACTTGCTAACGATGCTGTAGCAATAATGTCAAAGCGCATTATCGCTACAATCGTCGCCATGCCAAGCGCAAAGGTAATGGGAACGCCAAGAAGCATAAAACCGCACATCATAACCGCCATAATTATCAGAGGACTGCGGTTTAACATGACAAACGCAAGAATCACGCCGGTAATCGCAAGAAGAATCAGCGGCATCGCTGTTTTAAAAGACCTTGGATTCGATCCAACTTCTTTCACGTCCTCACAGAATTTAACAAAGGAGTTTATTAACATTAGCGCTCCCGCAATTACCATCATACTAAAAATAATCCACATAGGGGTATGGAGCAGAGATTCCGAAAGCACCATCGATGCTTTTGCCCCAGATACAAAATGAATGGATGAATTCAAAAAGATTACACAAAAAATCAGGTTGATGACAGAAATATACAATTTCAGCCAATTTTTATTTTCCGGCTTTTTTAAGTTGTCCTCAAACAGGGAAATATTAATATGCCCCCGTTCCCGAATCAGGATACTGTTTCCCATAAGCATGGACCAAGTTACCAAAACCGGCGTCCATTCTGTTGATACGTATACTGCTGTGTTAAAAAAATACCTTGCTAATACCTCATAGAAAAGCAGTAAAATGGAACTTCCCAGAAAAACAGCACTGATATTATCTTCCAGCCACGCAAGACCTGTAAGGCCTTTTGACACTACCACTGTAGCTTTATTTTTCACTTATTTCCCTCCAATACATTAACGAATACATTCACAGCATTATTTTGTAACCTCTTCCACCTTTGCCTGCATCGCTTCAATTACATCGGGGCCGATTTCCTTTGCCATCTCGTCGTAAACCGGAAGCAGCGCTTCTTTCATTGCCGCCACATCCTCAGGAGTCATGGCATACACCTGGCATCCCAATTCCGCGCATTTTGCGAAGATTTCTTCTGTTTCGTTCTGGATATCAGAACGCATCTGGGTAATGGTGGTATCAATTGCTTTTAATATCTTGTCCTGATCTTCCTGAGGAAGGCTTGTGAGCCACTTTTCATTGCATACCAGATACCCAATCGTAAGCGCCATCAATCCGGGATCCGTGACATAATCTTGTACCTCGTTAAAATTTCTTGCCAAGAATACACTGGTTGGCGTAATCATACCATCAATAACCCCCTGCTGAACTGAGGAATAGGTTTCTTCTGATGGTGTGGTAATGGAAGAGGCGCCCAACTGTCCAAGGTTCATGGCCTCCATCGTTCCAGGAGCCCGCATTTTCAACCCCTTGAAATCATCAGGGCCTGTAATGGCATGCTTATTATTGGCTACCAGGGAACTTCCGGAGCCAAACAGACCCACAAGGAGAAGACCGGATTCCTTCAATTTTCCATAAACCATTTCATTAATTTCCGGATCCTCCAGTACTTGATAAGCGGTTTCGGAATCCGGGAACAGGTAAGGAAGCTTAACTGCCATAACGGATTTGCTTACGGTTTCCATGGTGCCTCCGATCCCAAAAAACATCTGGATATCGCCATGTTCACAGGCTGTAATTTCTTCGGATCCAGTGTAAAGCTGGGCGGAATCATAACCGGAAACCTCCACCCGATCGCCCAGTTCTTTTTCCAGGTTTTCAATCAGTATTGCCAGACCCTTTCCCATCTGCTGGTTAGGATTCTGTGTGGTTGTAATTTTAATTTTAATGGTTTCCCCCGCCAAAGCGGCTTCCTGCTTTTTTTCCGCAGGTGCGTGATCTGCTTTGCCTGACGAATCTGAGCCCCCGCCGGAACATGCTGATAGTATCATGCTTAACGTTAACAACAGCGCCGGAATTTTTCTCCCTTTTTTCATGTTTCTTCTCCTTTCCTTGCCTCCGCTTTTTCACATTTTAAAATAAGCGAAGCTGAATCTTCCTTGCGGATTCCTTTAACAGTTTCAAATACCATTCTGCATTCTCTTTTGTATAACGTTCTAACACGGAACTGATTGATAGAGTCCCAAGCATCTCCTGTGTAATCGGATTCATCACCGGTACTGCCATGGACCAGCAGCCGTCGTACCGTTCCTGTACGCTGATAGCATATCCATTTTCCCTGCATTTTTTAATTACAGCATTAATTTTCTCCAGATTTTCCGGGTTAATCTTTCCCTGGGCAATGCTGTAATCCTGGGCTTCCTCATACCGTTTCCCGGAAAGGCCGGATGCCAGTACCTTTCCTGTGGATCCGATAAATAGTGGATTATGGGTGCCGATTTTCACATTGCGGATAATCTCCATATTGCCTTCAACCCGGTATACGCAAGTACGCTCATACCCTACCAATACATTAATGGAAATTGTTTCCCTTATATGGGAATTTAATTCCTGAGCCACTGGTATGGCCACATCCAGGAAATCCCGATCTCCCAATCCTGCCAGGCACATGCGGATCAGCTTTCCGGACAACAGGTATCCTTTGTCTGGATCATAGTCAACCATTTCACATTCCTTCATCGTTGTTAAAATCCTGTGGACTGTGCTTCTTGGTATATCTACCTTATCGCAGATAATGTTCAAGCTGTTATTCCCCCGTGTCTGTGTGATTGCTTCAAGGATTTTAAATGCTTTCTCTATCATAATGTTTTACGCTCCTTTTCTGTGCTGTCCCATTTTACGGGACACCTGTTTCACACTGATATTATAGTCATAAATTTTCAAATTGCAAGTGTTTTTTTTACATTTTTAACAAAAAATTTTTTCGGTATAGAAAAAATCAAAAAGCAACAAAACTTGTGTCGTGTCTGCATGATATTCAGGCAAACTTCCTTCCTAATGCAAATTGATTCTTGGGAGTTTCACCTGATATAACCCATGCACCACACTAGGCATGATTTGCCACTAGTTTTGCTGCTGATTCGCCAAAAGATGGGACAGTGTTTTAGTATCTTTGTCTTTTGACTGTATGTTTTATTTCAATTGTGATATGATGAAAAAGTAAAACTTCATGCGCCCGGATGCGGATGCACCACCACCCATAAAAATCCGGCGGGCGCATTTGGAATACCTGAACTTAGACCGCCTATTGGGCGGCTGGACTTTTATAGTAAACCCCCATGCCCCGCCGGGGCGCCGCTATGAATGAAAGGGGTTTCCTTTAAAATCTGGGAGATGTAAAGTAAATACGTTTGACTTGGGAGGTTAATGATGAGATATGTTGATCTGCACGTTCATTCTAATGCGTCTGACGGGACTTTGACTCCGTCACAGGTGGTAACCTTAGCTGCCAGGCAAAACCTTTCGGCTATTGCTTTAACTGATCACGATACAACCGCCGGACTAAAAGAGGCAAAACAGGCAGCCGATAATCTGGAAATTGAACTGATTCCAGGAATTGAATTTTCCTGCGTATATCAGGGAACGGAAATTCACATTTTAGGGCTTTTCATCAACGAAAACGACCCAGAATTTCTCTTGGAACTGCAATCCCTTTTGGATATCCGGCAAAAGCGCAATGAAGAAATGCTGCGCCGTTTTCAGGCCGACGGAATATCCATTACAAGAGAAGATTTGCAGGAAGGAAATCCGGATACGGTAATTACCCGGGCACATTTTGCGAGAATTCTGGTAAAAAAGGGATATGCCTCTTCCCTTGATCAGGCATTTAAACGGTACTTATCATATGGAGGACGCTACTGCATCCGGAAAGAAACAGTCACACCGGAGCACATTATGGAAATCCTTACCAAAAACCATGCGTTCCCTTCGCTGGCCCATATTATGCAATACAAATTTAGCTGGGCGGAAAACGAAGCGTTAATCGCTTACCTGAAAGGCCTGGGGCTTTTGGGGTTGGAAGTTTACCACTCTTCCCATAACCAAAATCAGAGCCTGCGGCTTTTGGAATTGGCCAAAGCTTATGGCCTGCTTCCTACCGGAGGCTCTGACTTTCACGGCGCAAATAAACCAGATATCCAAATTGGTACAGGCCGTGGCGGGCTGCGCCTTCCTGAGAGCCTTTTAAAAGACATAAGGTGTGTCATACTTAAATAGTTAAAAAATAATCGTATCAATTGTGAAACTTTAAGATTTGATTGTGTTTTGTGTATCAATCTGATACAGCATATCAAGCTCTAAACGATACTGACTGCAATGATCCACTCTGCAGTGGTTGTACTTTGCATGTGGCCGAAAGGCAATACCACAGACAAAAGCGCCAGCCGCAAGAGAATAAAACGGCTGGCGTTAAAATGTTCTTAATCATTCATTTACAACAAATATACTTTTTAGCGAATAATTCTCCCCGCCTTACGTTTCTCAAAGGGTATCTGCGTATGCTGATAAAGCTGCTATGGCTAAAACGGGATAAAATCTAGTCTTATCCCACTTCAGCAGTCTTGGATTGCAAGTTCTATTATTTTCTTTATATCCCTACGCCGGGTTGCCGTCATCATCCTCTTTGACTCATTAGCCGGCTGGTATACATATCCCATAGACTCCTTACTCATAAGAAGCTCCTTAAACTTATCCATCAGTTCCTTGTTAGGAATAAAGACCGCTCCATCCATATAAGAAACAGACCATAGAGCACCAAAGTCGAATAAATCTCATTAGCAATGATTATAGAAAGATGTAAAACCCCAAGTCAATGGATATCCTCTCACGATATCACCCCGATAAGGTTTCCCTTTATGCCGATGTGGCACCATTACACTAGGAGTCCGAATCCTCTTTCTGATCCTGCTTGGGCATTACATGTTTTTTTTGCAGCCTCCGGTTTACCTCATCCCGAAGCAAGGCATACAAAACAGAACACAGAGGAATAAACACCAGCATCCCCACAATTCCAAAGGCGCTTCCTCCGACTGTAACTGCCACCAGCACCCATATTGACGGTAATCCTACGGATCCGCCTACCACGTGAGGATAAATCAGATTTCCTTCTATCTGTTGTAAAATAAAAAATACAATCGTAAAAACCAGCGCATCCACCGGGTTTTCCATCAGCATTAAAAACACCCCTACCGCAAGTCCGATAAACGCGCCAAAAATCGGAATTAACGCAGTAAATGCAATCAGCACTCCTATCAAAACCGCATAGGGCAGCCGGAGAAGAAACAGAACAATAAAAAACATAAGCCCCAGAATTACGGCCTCCACACACTGTCCTGTCAAAAAGCTGGAAAATATCCGCCCTGTCAGACCTGCTACCTGAAATAGTTTTTCTGCTGCTTGAGCCGGCAGAAACGCTCTGGTAAATTTTTTCGCCTGGCCGCTTAAGGTTTCCTTCTGGAGAAGGATATAGATTGCGAAAATAAATCCTATCCCAAAAGATGTTACTCCGTTCACAATGGAAACCGCGGCAGAAATGGTACCGGAGAGAACCGAGCCGGCGCCTGTCTTTAAAAATCCTACAATCTGGGAAACGAATGCCGGCCAGTCAATTTGAATGGACTCAAACAGAGCCAAAAGCTCTGGCTGACTGGCAAAGGTTTGCTCCACCCAAGCCCTTGCTTCTTCAAAAAACTGGGGGATGCTTCTATGAAGCGTTCGGAATGTATCAAATAACTGAGGCATCACAACGAAAAGAACCAGCATCAAAACTCCTGCAACCCCTGCAATAGTAAGAACCAGGCTGACCATACGGCGAGTCACCTCTCGCTTTATGGTAATATGTGATTCTATCAGGCTCATGGGCACATTTAAAATAAAAGCTATGGCGCTGCCTAAAATAAACGGAAGCAGCATATGGAGAAACAGCCCTGCTGCCCCTATGACGCTGCGGTAATTCATCCCCACTACCACCGTAACTACAGTAAATAGAATTAATCCTCTAAGTTTTTTTATGGTTTCCTGATCCAATTCCATTCTTTTCATTCATCTCCTTGTATCCAAATCGTTTTCATATTAATCGGTCATGATTGTGTTTCAAGTTTCCTTTCCATTATATCCAAACTGTGCAGAACCTCAATTAAAGTTTTCTTAAATTTTACCAAAACACGGAAGTTTGACAGATCAAACATGATCCGTGACTATCTGAAAGTTTTACCTTTATAGGGCGGTCTTTCCTATAAAAGCAAAAAGGGTTACCACTCACCCAAGCAAACTGGTAAGCCGTACCCCTATCGCAATCTTAGTATCTTACTCTTCCTCTAATTTTTTCTTTACCTGTTTCAGTACCTCCACAGAGCGCACAAATGCCCTTATTTCATCGCAGGTGAGATGATACTCCACTAATTCCTGGATCCCCTCCCGGTTAATCACCGCCGGAACCCCTGCATAAATCTCCTTTTCTCCTTCCCTCTGAGCCTCTCCGCCATCTCGGGCTTCTTTTCCCGAAGTTTCATCAAAAGAACCTGCCGCATTCCCTGCCAGTTGGGCATAGTTTCCCGCCAGCCGGGCAGAAACCGGAAAGATCTTATTCTCATCCATAAGAATTGCCTTCACAATTTGGGCAATGACTGCGGCAATTCCAAAGCTAGTAGAACCTTTTTTCTCCATGATCTGATTGCCGGACTCCCTGGCCTTTCTGGCTGTTTCCTGCAGCATATCCTTATCCAGACGATTCTGGTTATCCTTTAAAATATCTGCAATCGCTTTTCCTCCGGCGGAAGCCACACTCCAGAGCGCTACCTGGGAATTTCCATGTTCTCCTATGCATACCGCCTGGACACTGTGGGGGTCCAGCTTCATCTGCCTGGCCAAGTAAAAGCGCAGCCTGGCTGAGTCCAGAATCGTTCCTGACCCGATCACCCGAGCGGCGGGAAGGCCGGATAAATGCTGCACATAATCTGCCATAATGTCCACCGGATTGCTCACCACCAGGAATATTCCAAAGAACCCGCTGTTCATAATTGAGGGAATAATATGATCCATCACTGCCTTCGTTTTATGGATCTGATCCAGACGGCTGCTCCCCGGTATCTGAGGTGCAGAGGCAGTAAGCACCACCACTGCCGCGTCCCTGCAGTCCTCATATTCTCCCTGGCTCACCTTCACATGACTGCCAGTAACCGCCAGGGCATGGCCAAGATCCTCTGCCTGGGCCCAGGCCAAATCCGAATTTCGATCAATGAGCACCAGCTCATCACAGATTCCTGCCATCACCATCTGACAGGCTGCCATGGCGCCCACATTTCCACATCCCACTATTGCTACCTTTCTCTGAAAACCGGACATCTTCTTCCTCCTCCGCTGTTTAGCTCTGATTCTGGTACTGCTTCCTGCTGATTCTAACGCTGCATTCCTTCTTTCCAATCCTATTTCCCACTGCTTCTTACTTAGTTCAGCTTGTCAGCATACTACCTTTTCAAACTTCACAAAATTGTCATTGCCGTGAAGAATTCCCAGATAAATATTTCCTGCCTCATCTACTGTAATCGAGTGCCCTCTCCACTGGGATCCGGAGTGCCCAAACTGGGCTAAAAGCTCCAGGTTCATAGAGAAGATGGAGATGCGCCCATCGTTTTCCGCTACATAGATATACGTTCCGTCTGTATCCAGGTCGCAGGGATAGAGAAGACCTTCCAAACTGGCCTGATAGTTTCCCTCCCCGTCAAAGATCTGAACCCGATCATTATCCCGGTCGGACACCAGCACACGTCCACGGGAATCGGTCCGGATACTGTGCACAATGGAAAACTCTCCTGGTCCCGTTCCTGGCCTTCCCCAGGATTTCAGCAGACGGAAATCGGCGTCAAATTTATGTACCGCTGCATTTCCATACCCGTCTGAGGCATAGTAGCAGCCATCCGCCCCCTCCACCATCCTGGTGGGCTTGTTAAATGGCTCTCCCCGATGGGTTACTGTAAGATAGGCCAGGTGCCCCTTTACCGATGAATCGAATCCTGTGTCCGAGGGACAATTAAACTGTCCCACCGTATCCAGAATCCTGCCGTCCTTATCCAGGCACCGTACCACATGGCATCCGTCATCTGCCACCAAAAGCCTGCCCCGTCGGTCTTTCCATATTCCATGCATTCTTCCCCTGGGCAAATCTGCTCCCAAAGCCTTGATAAACCTTCCTTCCCGGTCAAATACAGCAATAGGACACTCCGGGCACCGGGTACTTACGTAAAAATAGTTTCCGTCATAGCAGGACCCACAGACCTGATACCCTTTGAATTCTTCCGGCCATTTGGCAAAGTCCAGGCGAAGACGGTAGGTAAATCCGCCGCTGGTAAACAGTTCCTCCCCCTGGATCTTATTTTCTGGATCACTTTTCGAACGCATTGGCGTAGCAAATTCATTTCTCATCCTTTTTCCCTGTCCTTTCCTCTTCGATTTTGGAGAATCGTAACGACTACGGAAAGGATTGCCGCCAGGAAAAAGAACACGGCGATTGGCCTTTGGAAAAACGCCCACACATTCCCGTCAACGGCCATAATTGCCCGCCTTAAATTGGTTTCTGCCATGGGCCCCAGGATAAAGCCAATAATCATGGGCCCCAGGGGATAGCGCAAACACCACATAAAATAGCCGTAGATTCCAAAAAACATCAGACAGATACAGTCAAATACCCGGTTACCGGAACCAAATGCCCCCACACTGCAGAGAATAACGATAATAGGGAGAAGGGCATATTTTTTCACTGCCAGCACTTTCACGAAAAGACGCATACCGAAATATTCTAAAACCAGCATACAGATATTTGCCACAAATAGTGCCGCAAAGATGGTGTAAACTAAAGGAGCATTGGTAACAAAGAGCATGGGCCCCGGATTAATTCCATGGATCATCAGTCCGCCGATTAAAAGGGCGCTGGCCACATCTCCGGGGATCCCCAGGGTCAGGAGAGGAATCAGGGCGCCACCCACACTGGCATTGTTGGCCGTTTCTGAGGCCACCACTCCATCGATAATCCCGGTTCCAAATTTCTCCGGATACTTGGATGTATTTTTCACGGTGGTGTAGGCCACGATATTTGCTGTTCCCGCGCCAATCCCCGGAAGAATTCCAATAAGAATTCCCACCACCGCGGACTTGATGCAGTTTCCTATCTGGGAAACAAATTCCTTCAGGGAAAAGCCGAAGCCCTTGATAGTAAATCCGCTGATCTGCTCCTTCTGAATGCCGGATCCCATACTCTCCTTAGCGCTTTTTAATACCTCGGAGATGGCAAAGGCGCCAGTGAGCACAGCAATCATGCTGAAGCCGGACATCAGCTCGATCCTTCCAAAGGTGTACCGTTCCGTTAAATCGATGGGCGACATCCCCACCATGGCGATAGCCATTCCCATAAAGCCGCTGATCAGACCCTTCACCATAGACTTGCCTGACAAGGTTGCCATCAGGGTCAGGGAAAAGAAGGCCACCGCAAAATATTCTATAGGAGTGAACTTAATGGCCAGATCGGACAGCACCGGTGCTACAAAAATCAGCGCCAGCATACTTAAGAAACCTCCGATAAAGGAGAACACGATGCCGATTCCCAGTGCCTTTCCGGCCTGCCCTTTGCGCATCATGGGATAGCCGTCAAAAGTAGTGGCAATGGAAGCCGCTGTCCCAGGAATATTCAGCAGAATGGCGGAAATCAGCCCTCCTGAGGCTCCGCCGATAAACAGGCCCATAATCATGGCAATACCGTCCACCGCACTGAGGGTATAGGTGATGGGAAGGCACAGCGCCACCGCCATGGCCGTGTTCAGGCCGGGAATCGACCCAAACACAATGCCCAGCACCACCCCCGCTGCGATCAGCAGCAACGTCTGAAGCCCAAATACGGATGCAAATCCGGCTCCTATCATCTCGAACATATCCATCCCCCCTATCCCAAAATACCAACCGGCAGCATCAGATAAAACAGCTTCACAAAGCAGAAATAAATGATGCAGGGCACGATAATTGCCAGCACTGCCAGCAGCAGATAATTCCTCTTCTTATTCACCGTCAGAAGCAGCATGTGTAAAAACAGATAAACCATGGAGGAAAGCAAAAATCCCACTGGCTTCATGCTGTAAGCATAGGCCAACAGCAGGGGAATGCTCAACACATCCACATGAGCGGCAATCCATTCCCGTCCCTTTAACGGACCGGCAGACGTTTCCGCAATATCCCCTTCTGCAGCCGGCTGGTCAGCAGCTACGGCTTCCCCTCTTCTCCTGCTTCTCTCCTGTCCTATCTCTTCCACAAGGTTGGCTGCCCCCAGCACCAGCAGGATAATACCAAGCATTCTTGGCATAAATGCCGGTCCCAGGGCAGCGCCTGCCTCTGAGAAGAGGGAAAAGGAGGAGGCCAGAAGATAGGCTCCAAATAAGCAGATAAGCCCTGCCGCAATTATTCCTGAATGTTTCATAGATCTCTCCTTTTTAGAATGAATCGCTCATCACATCTTCTTTGAAGGTACTGTAGAAGTCCCAATTTTCTTTTAAATAGGCATCCAGCTCTTCTCCTACCATCACCTTAGGAATGAAAGAAGCTCTCTCGTAATCCTGGATAGTCTGTTCATCTGCCATAGCCGCAGCCACGGCATCCTGCATCACCTTCACAATCTCGTCAGGTGTGTCCTTATGCACATAGATGCAGTAAGCCTGATTAAACTCATCGCCCATGTCGACTCCGCACTCCTTAAAGGTAGGTACATCTGGCAGAAGGGGGGAACGCTCATCCCCGATCACTCCCAGGATCTTCATCTTTCCAGATTCCACATAATCCTTTACCGGGGAATAGGTGGTAAAGTAGGTATCCATCTGCCCGCTGATAATACCAATGGCCTTATCCCCGCCGGAAGATGCGTCCAGCTTTTTCAGCTCTACGCCAGTCTTCTTTTCAAAGACCACAGACTGGAAATGGGAATTCGCCCCTAAAGTTACCGGGAAACGTACTGTGCCCGGGTTTGCCTTTGCATCAGCAATCAAATCTTCCAGGGTATTGTACTTGGAATCCCCTGCCACCACGCAGACATTTGCTTGGGAAACGCTGGTCACAGCCACTGGTCTAAAATCCGTATAAAGATAATTCATCTTCTCTACTACTCCGCTGGTAAGCAGAACGGAATTAAAGTATACAAACTGATATCCGTCCGCTTCTCCCTGGGCAATAGTTTGCAGCGCTTCATTTCCCCGTCCGCCGTCCATGGTAACCGGAACCACGGTCTGGCCGATATAGGCCTCCAAATCCTTGGAAAGCAGTCTGGCATTCATATCAATATCTCCGCCTGGCTTTGCTGGAATCAGCATCTGGATCGGCTTTTCCGGATAGCCGGATGCATTGGCAGTCTGTGTTCCTGCATCTTCTTTTTCTGCCTGATCCGTCTTGTCCGTTTCTTCCTCTTTTCCAGCCTCCAAAGAGTCTGCTGGCTGGCTGGACGGACTCTGAGCCTTATTTCCCTGTCCGCTACATCCTGCTAACAGCATCATTGCTGCCAGCCCTGCTGCTGCAAATCTCATTCTCTTTCTCATTCTTCTTTTCTCCCTTCTAAAACGAAATCTTCCCGGGGCCTGCATCTGCTATCCTCCGGTCCCCTCTGTTTTGGTTTCTGGCTGTTCTTCATCTGGGATATCCTGTTTTGATTCGGGACAGTGCACTAGTATACTATAAACTACACTACTGCGGATCCCATCCTGCTGCCTTCCGGGCTTCTGCTACTATCTGCTGGAACCCTCCGGTCAAAATCTGTACATCCGATCCAATCAGTAATCCCCTGCTGCCTTCCTGATATTCCCTGGCCGCCTTCTCCGGAGTTCCCGCTATGCCGCAAAGGGACTTCCCGGAAGCCAGCACCTTTTTCCTGGCCTGAGATATGGCCTCCTTCACTACTGGATGTTCAATCTGTCCTGGGTAACCGTAGGAATTTGACACATCTGACGGCCCCACAGCAATCAGATCTACCTCATCGATAGTAAGAATCCGGTCTAAATCCTCGATGCCTTCCTTCGACTCGATCATCAGGCCCACGATTGTTTCCCGGTTCCGGTCTTTTGCATACTGTACTGGATCGATACCGATTCCATAGGAAGCCCCATTGGAAATGGGGCAAAATCCTCTCTTCCCTTCCGGTGCATACTTCACTGCCTTGACCACCTGCAGCGCTTCCTCATAACTGTCCACCTGCGGCGCCAGAATGCCAATGGCTCCCATATCCATTATTTTCGCAATATATTCTGGATTTAAACCAGATGGCCGTACCATACATGGCATACCATGAACCCGGGCTGCGCGGATAATATTTTGTATGGACTCATCGCTAAAGGCAAAGTGCTCATTATCGATAGTAATGTAATCCACCCCACTCAGCGCAATAATTTCTGCAATCGCCGGCTCTGCAAGACGCAGCATAGCATGGATAATTACCTCCCCTTCCCGTATCCTGGAACGCAGATCTTTTTGTAGATTCATACCAATTCTTTCCTCCTCCTATCTTTATCTGTGAACATATTATACAATTTCCGATCATATTTTGTCAATTATTTTTTGTACTTTTTTATTTTATATTTTATATTATATTTTGAACACAATCTATAAAATCTTGTTTGTGATTGCAAATGGAACCAATTAATGATAAACTGTGAACAGAAAACACATTACTCGGTGAGGAGAGAAACTATGAGCATATTTTCCAATAAATTAAAAGAACTTTTTTCTATCAAATCTGTGGACAAGCGCCTGGTAGCCCAGTCCCTGAATATTGACCGCGCTCTACTCTACCGCTATCTGAATGATCAAAGCTTTCCAGAAGATACCGCCTTTATCCAGCACCTACAAAATGAGCTGTATCTGACTCCCTACGAATATAAGGAGCTCTGCGACGCCTATGAAATTACAAAGCTTGGGGAAACCGTCTACCAGAACCGAAAGATTGTGGCAAAGATTCTTGACAGGCTTTTCAGCCAGACCAGACCGGCGGAAGCCACCAGTCCCTCTGCCTTTGACCTGGACGGCCAATCCATCATTCCCTTAACTGACAGAGATACCATCTACTCTGCCCTGCACCGGATCATCATGGATCCCAGAACCACAGATATCTGGATTAATCTCCAGCCAGACCGGGATTTCGTCTATGGCAGCCTCTTCCAGCTCCTGAAGGAAAAGATCTGCACCCAGAAGACCAATATCCGTCATATCCTTCGGTTCCAGAGTAAAACCACCAGCCACATCGGTTCCTACAACCTGCAGATCTTTTCCCAGCTGCTCCCTCTTTTGTATTACTGCATCTACTATACAGACAGCAGCTATTATGCTAATTATTATTACAATAATCAGGCTGCAGTAGACGAGCGGGCCATGGATATTTTTCCCAATATCCTGATCACCCCCTGGTGCACCATCACCATGTCTTTTCACTATGGAAATGGAATCCTCTACATTGATCAGGGTGTTTCCGCCATCTACCAGAAGAATTTCAAGGAAATTGAAAAAAATACCTTTCCTTTTGTACTCTCCGATCAGCAATCATTAAATCTGACCGAACAGTGCCGGAAAAATCCTTACCGGGAATACGTCTTCAAACCTCATCCATCCGCTTCCTTAGGACTGGGAATGGAATTTTATTCCTCCCAATCCATGCACTATGACAAAGATACAATCAGCTTAAGCACCACCTTCCAGGAATACCACCAGGCGAAGGAGGATATCCTCTACGCCCCTACCCATGTGGCGCGAAAGGACTTCTTCACCGCCTCCGGACTGAAAAAGTTCCTGGAAACCGGACAGCTCTACACCTTTTTCTCCGACTACACCACGCCTCTGGAGAAAGGCGAAATCCTTCAGTTTTTAAAGCGCTATGTGGCAATCATCGAAGACCATCCTCATTTCAGTTGTCACCTGATCTATGATGATGTTCCCAACCGCTGCAACGGCAACTTTGCCGTGTTCGTCCTGAATGATAATACCCTGGTGGTTGAAAACTCCCGCCGGAAGCTGCGCAATATCTCCTCTATCATCGAGGTAACAGAAAAGAGTATTGTAGATGCCTTCTGTGACTATCTTAACACTGGCATTGTATCCAGTGGGGCTACCGCCAGCCGGGAAGAAACCTTGGATGTGCTGAAAGGAAAAATCCGCGAGATGGAAATGGAATGTGCTGGAATTTAACACCAAAAATCCTGTGAAGTAAAAAAAGCCGCCAGATCAGCTCTGGTGGCTTTTTAATAATTCCTATTTTCAATTATATCCATTCAACTAAAAATTGTGGTGGCAATCCGTACCACTGCCATACGCAAAACCTGAAATATGGTAACAATATTGGCATTAGCTTAGCATTTCCTCCTGTTATTCCGGCAACTGATGAAGTATCTCCAGACAATTGTGTTTCAAGTTTCCGTTCTTTTATATCCAAACTGTGGAATTGCCTCAACTAAAGTTTTCTTAAATTTTATGAAAATCAAGGAAACTATGGCAAGCAGCCTTACATATGATGGAGTGTAAAGAAAATTTTGGAGGATTTAACATGAGTGATGTAGCAGCAACAAACTGTGGGTGTGGATGTGAATGCCAGGCAGGAGGCGGTAGTTGTTCGAATCTGATTTTCCTGATTCTGATTCTGTGCTGCTGCGGAGGCGGCAACGGCGGATGCAGCAATGGATGTTTCGAACATAACTGCGGATGCGGATGTGGCTTCGGCTTCGGCGGAGACTTCTGCTGGATTATTATCCTTCTGTGCTGCTGCGGCGGCGGACGCGGATTCTTCTGCTAATGAACAGCTTTGTGTAAGGCCGGAAGAGCGCTCCGGCCTTGCCAGTACCAAGTACATCAAATCATTCCAAGGGGCATCCTCATTTGAGGGTGCCTTTTTGGCGCAAAACAGTCATGCTTTTAATGGGACGACTTATTAGCATATATGCTTTTTCATACAACGCTTCTTAAGCCGTCCTGCCACGTCAAAGCGGGCAATACGATTTACAAATTTTATTGTTTTCTGGAATTCTTCTGCTTCTCCCCTCCTGCCCCTTTTTGCTGCTGTTCCAGAAATTTCAGCCGTTCCTTCCGCTTTTCCATACAAGTTTCATCTATTTCATAAACGGCGTTGCCGTCAATTACAAGCTTCGTATAAACCATTTCTAAAACCTCCTTCTAAAATATACTATGCGGCGGAATAAATCCTGTACACCGTACATATAGATAAGAACAAAGAAAGATTGGGATGATAATAGATGGAAAAAGATGAATTAAAGCTTACAGACTTGGATTACCTAATTGGGGATCACCATCTTCAGATGATCAAAGCTGCCCTTCCTTATATGCAGATTTCTCAGCAACGTTTTTTATCTCTCTTAGTAAAAGGAAATGAACTGATGCGTACAATGGAACTGTTTCGGGAGGGCCCTGAAGGAGAAATGGGAATCTGCTCCATTGAGCAGGATAAAGCATCGCCTATTGAAATGTTGAATGCTATGAAGCCTTACGGAACCAGCCAAGAGCAAGATTTGCTGGATGTCATCATCAATATTATGCAAGGGTTTCAAATCCGAAGGAATTACCAGGAAACCGCGCCGGTACCTACGCCGTCGCCCATATCCTCTCCAGAACCGCCCTCTTCCGCTGTTATGCTGGAAAAGCTTCGGGCCATCCTCTCTCCGGAGCAGCAAGCCAGGCTAGATAATATCCAGCTTATGATGCAGGCAATGCAGGCATTTACATAAATCAGGAAAGGAGCCCCCTATTTATGGAACAATCATGGAAAAATGATCCCCGCTTAAAAACTATGGAACCCCGGAAGCTGGATTTGCTGATCTTATTCTCCAACCGTCTGGCGAAAACACCCAAGGGGCAGCTTTTAGGAGAATTTGTAAATCTAAATATAGAAGCACAAAATAAAGGGTTACAGTTTACGGATCAGGAAACCGCGTTAATTACCGAAATCCTCACGGAAAGCCTTCCTGACAGCGATCGAAAAAAGCTGGATACCCTTCGTCTTCTCTCTAAAAAACTGTCACGGCAAAATTAACCCTGTCCGGCCAAGAAGAAGCACCTCTTTAAAAGCAAAATCGGGAAGATGCGCTACAAATGCAGGAAACCATATCACACGGATTCCATATATTGTAAAATTTAGCTATTTTGCAGCCCATCTTCCCGGATTTTATTTGTTTCTTAGTTTAATCTGCCACCCTGATTCGCCTGGCAGGATTTATTTCTCTAGTTTTCTCTAGCTTTCTCAAATTTTATTTTTGAACGATATTAATAATCCTTCCCGGAACGTAAATCTCCTTTACCACTGTCTTAGTCAGCTTATCCGCTACCGCCTTTTTGCCTGCCGCAATGGCATCCTCCTTTGAAACCTCTGCTGGAAGGCTGACCACTGCCTTGGTCTTTCCGTTTACCTGGACAGCAATCTCAATTTCATCATCCTTCATAGCTTCCTGGTCATATTCCGGCCAGATGGTATGGAATACACTTCCCTGCCCGCCTAACTGCTGCCACAGCTCTTCCCCAATATGCGGCGCAAAAGGCGCAAGCAGTACCACAAAGGTTTTTAAGGTTTCCTGATCAATCCCCCCTGTTTTTTTGGAAAGCTCAATCAATTTATTATTATATTCCATAAAACCAGAGATAACGGTATTTAAGCTGAACTGGTTAAAACGCTGTTCAATATCATACACTAATTTATTGCGCAGCTTTACCATTTCTTTGGTTTCCGCTACATTCTTATCTTTGCTGTCCATCACCAGGTTCCAGAACCGGTTTAAGAAACGAGATACTCCTTCAATCCCTCTGTCATCCCACTCGGCATCCAGCTCTGGAGGTCCTACAAACAGCTCATAAAGACGTAACGAATCGCAGCCATAGTCCCTTACCAGATCATCTGGCGAAACCACATTGCCTTTTGACTTACTCATCTTAATGCCATTCTTTCCAGTAATCATCCCCTGATTAAACAGCTTGGTAAAAGGCTCGTCAAAATCGATTACCCCTATATCGCAGAGAAATTTGGTATAGAAACGGGAATACAAAAGATGCAGTACTGCATGTTCCACACCGCCAATATACATATCTACCGGAAGATATTGATCCGCTTTTTCTCTGGAAACCAGTTGATTATCGTTCTTGCTGTCCACATAACGGAGGAAATACCAGGACGAACCGGCCCACTGGGGCATGGTATTGGTTTCCCTCTTAGAAGGAGCGCCACATACGGGGCAGGTACAGTTTACCCATTCCTCAATCGCCGCCAAAGGAGATTCTCCTGTTCCGGTGGGCTGGTAACTTTCCACATCCGGAAGGGTTAAGGGAAGCTGATCCTCCGGAACTGGAACGCAGCCGCACTTGGGGCAATGGATAATGGGAATCGGTTCCCCCCAATAACGCTGACGTGAGAATACCCAGTCCCTAAGTTTATAATTGACTGTTTTGTGCCCAATCCCACGGGCTTCAATTATGGCAGGGGCTTCTTTCTTTAATACGGCTGATTCCATCCCGTTCCACTCTTCGGAATTAATCATGGTGCCGTTTGCCTCTGTGTAGGCCTCCGTCATATGTTCAATTTCTTTCCCATCTTTTGCGATTACCTGGATAATGGGAATATCAAACTTCTTCGCAAATTCAAAATCCCGGTCATCATGGGCAGGAACACACATAATTGCGCCTGTACCATAATCTGCCAATACATAGTCCGACAGCCAAATAGGGGTTTTCGCATTATTTAAAGGGTTAATGGCATAGCTGCCTGTGAAAACTCCAGTCTTTTCCTTAGCCTGCATACGGTCTACATTGGAACGCATGGAAGACTCAAAAATGTACGTTTCCACTTCCTCCCTGGTTTCATCTGTAGCCAGGCTTTTTGCCAGCTTATGTTCCGGAGCCAGTACCATGAAGGTTGCGCCGTAAAGGGTATCCGGCCTGGTAGTATAAACGGTAACCGACTCATCTCTGCCCTCTATCGGAAACTCCACTTCAGCTCCGTAGGATTTCCCAATCCAGTCGGTCTGCATCTTTTTTACCTTTTCCGGCCAGTCCAGTTTATCCAGATCATTTAACAAGCGTTCTGCGTATGCCGTAATCTTTAACATCCACTGGCGCAGATTCTTTTTGGTTACAGCCGTGCCACAGCGCTCGCAGCATCCATTCACAACTTCTTCATTCGCAAGACCTGTCTTGCAGGACGGGCACCAGTTTATGGGGAATTCCTTCTCATAAGCCAGGCCTTTTTTAAACATCTGGACGAAGATCCACTGAGTCCATTTGTAAAAGCCGGGATCGGTGGTATTTACCTCCATGTCCCAATCGTAAATAGCAGAGATCTGATTAATCTGTTTTTTAATGTTTGCTACATTTTCCGCCGTAGATTTAGCCGGATGGGTTCCCATTTTAATTGCGTAATTTTCTGCCGGAAGGCCAAAGGCATCCCAGCCCATGGGATGAATCACATATTTCCCCTTTAACAACTGATAACGGCTCCATACATCAGAAATTACATAGCCTCTCCAATGGCCTACATGAAGGCCGCTTCCGGAAGGGTAGGGAAACATATCAAGGCAATAATATTTTTCCTTCTTTCCATCATTTACATTAATCGGGTTCTTCTCCCAGTTTTCCCGCCACTTCTTCTCAATGGCGGAGTGGTTGTACTGTACAGCCATATGAATTCCTCCTGATATTCAATTGTGCCAACAAAGCGTGAAATAATTTGAGCCATCCCGCAATATAAATCTGATAAAGTGGGTCACCGGCGCATTTTGCCGGATTCTTTGTAACAAAAAACCCTGCGTCCTGGCTGTCAGGCCAGAGACGCAAGGCTTTCAACTTACGCGGTACCACTCTGATTCATAGGGAATGACATCTGCGTTTAATTCCTGCTTTCAATTCCATATGCACTCGGTTCCGATAACGGCGGAGCACCGGCAATGCTTACTTTCCGTTTTGTTTCAGCACGCTGCTCAAAGGCCAGTTCGCATTCCTTCCGAAACTGCCTCGCACCTGCCGGCAGCTCTCTGTTTCTTCCGTAAGCGGCAGCCTTTTGCCGCTAAAATGCTACTCTTCCTTATCATCGCATTTAGCTATTTTTAAGCTATCTGTTAATTTAGCATAAGAATAAGGTTCTGTCAAGTATTAGGCAAAAAACTGATAAATGCCAAACCCAAGAAAAATCACCATCCCAGGATTAAGCGCTACAGAACGCAGCAGCTCCCCTTTAGAAGCCATCCGAATCCCTGGATAAAAGCAGATATAGTGCTTAAATACGAAAAACAAAATCAAACCGGCGATTGCGGACAAAAGCTGGAAAACAATATAACCCAGCAAACCGAGCGCCGCAAGGATCGCAAGTGGATTATCTAACAGGTTCTGTAACAACTCGTAATCATAAAAATCCGGATCCAAGCCGGAAAGTATGGCTTTCATCAGAAACGGAACTAAAATGCTTCCACAGAAGTTAATCCACATATGAAAAAAAATTGTATTCCGGATTTTCCCGGTTTTACAATAGATATAGGCAAACAGGCATCCCAGACCAAACGCATAAAAAAACTGCTGGAAATTCCCATGCATAATTCCGAACAAGATTCCGGATAGAAATACGGAAAGTTTTTCCCCATATCCTATGGTCCGGTCAATTAAAAATTTCCGAAACAGCAGCTCTTCCACAATAGGCGCCCCAACTACTACGTTTAAAAATATCAGGAACATGTTCCCTTCCAGAATCATATCCATCATATTTTCATAGTCTACCGACACGGAACTGGTAAAATTAGTAACAATTGTGCCAATAATATTTCCGAAATACCCCATAGATAGCCCAATCAAAAATACCACCAGCCAGGCCCGAAATTCCCATTTCTCATTCCGCACCTGTCCGAATTTGGGCACGGTCTTAAAGTAGCAGGCTGTCAGGGGCATGGCAATCAGATACATGCTTGCCATATTCAGGATCCAACTTAAACTAATCCCGTAAGGCCTGTAATCCCAACCGCTTTGCCTAAGAAGCATGACTGCTAAAAACTGCAGCCCGGCGCCAAAAATATCATAAAGCACAAAACCGGCGGCAATTCTTGAAAAATGTTTTCTGTCAACGCGCCTGGCCTGGCGCTGCTGTTC
The DNA here is from genome assembly GCA_910589195.1 of uncultured Lachnospiraceae bacterium. GTDB lineage: Bacteria > Bacillota > Clostridia > Lachnospirales > Lachnospiraceae > Caccovicinus. Next base: position 7,150 of record CAJUTC010000008.1, on the reverse strand, counting down.
TAAATCAAAATCTTCCACCTCACCATTCTCCTCTCTTGTATCGTATGTGGCATCTAATGTACAGATCAGATGTGATGCAGACTGTACACCAGCGGGGAGCGGATCATTCAGATAATGCTTTTTGATAATCATCCAGACAACTTGCCTGTACAATAAAACGGCCCCACATTCCCCATACACGATCCGTTTTTATATTCCATACTATTATTCTTTACTATTTTACACAAAAACAGGGCTTTTGTAAATATCGCAAAAGTCCTGTTTCCAAATCCGAATCTCATTTCTGAATTGCAAAATTTTAATTGGTTCCCCCTATGCCAATTTTTCCATCATGGGACAGCCTATGACACTTTTACAAAAGCATCCTTGCCCAGACCGCAGATCGGACATACCCAATCGTCGGGAATATCCTCAAATGCCGTACCGGGAGCAACGCCGTTATCCGGATCACCTGTTTCTGGATCATAAATATAGCCGCATGGCTCACATAAATATTTGTCCATATGTTTCCTCCTTAAGCGATATTTCTTATAGAATATACACCAGTGTCTGGTGATCTTCAATTTATCATTTCCGCATATTGTTGTCAAGGGGAATACTCGCTGATTAGTAAAAAGCTTTTTGCGCTATGCGGCAGGTGAATGGGTTGAATGGCTGGAATATCAACGCATCAGGAGTTTGACAACTGTTTGACCTTATTTTATAATATTACACGATACCAGGGTCAAAAAGTGGAAAAAGACCTTTTGACACCAGCATCATTACTTAATAATACAAACGCAATGTATTCATTAATTGATCAAAGCGCTCTGCTTTGGCAAATTCATCAAACAATAGAAAAAACAAATGGAGGATTATTTATGGAACAGCTTTATGTTTTCGGGACAGGCAACGCGGCGGTTTCCCGCTGCTATAACACCTGTTTCGCGCTTCGTATGGAGGATGAATTTTTTATGGTGGATGCAGGAGGAGGGAATGGAATCCTTCGGATTTTAGAAGATATGAATGTTCCCTTTGAAGCCATCCATCATCTTTTTGTTACCCATGAACATACGGATCATATTTTAGGCGTAGTTTGGATGGTTCGGATGATTGGCCAGCAGATAAACAAAGGGAAATACGAAGGAACCTTATGGATTTACTGCCATAACGGATTAGTCGAAACGATTATGACCCTTTGCCGTCTGACCTTGCAGAATAAAGTGCTAAAATGGATCGGGGATCGGATCCGGATCATTCCCGTTTCTGATGGAGAAACACGGGAAATTTTAGGGCATCCAGTCACGTTTTTTGATATTCACTCTACGAAAGCGCCCCAGTTTGGGTTTAATATCCGCTTAAGTGACGGGCGAATACTATCCTGCGCTGGTGATGAGCCGTATCAGGAACGCTGCGAAACCTATATAAGGGGAAGCAGTTGGCTTTTGCATGAAGCATTCTGCCTGTACCGGGATCGGGAAACATTTCAACCCTATGAAAAACACCATAGCACGGTAAAAGATGCCTGCATCCTAGCTGAGCGTCTGGAAATCCCAAATCTGATACTGTGGCATACAGAAGATAAGAATTTAGCCGCCCGAAAAAGGGAATATACAAAAGAAGGAAAACAGTATTACCATGGTAATCTCCTGGTTCCGGATGATGGGGAAATTATTTCCCTGTAAATGATGTTATATGCCCCAAATTTCCCTCCTTGTGGCGCATATGATGATCCAAATCTTTACAATGTGTTCCGAATGGTGTTTGACCCCAGAATGTTCCACATCAATAAGGCATTTTCAGAAAGGAAGTGTTACCATGCCACCAGAACTAGCACAAGAAAAGATCTATACGGTTGATGATATCTATGGCCTTCCAGAAGGCAGCAGAGCCGAACTGATCGACGGCCAGATTTACTATATGGCGCCGCCCAACCGCACGCATCAGACAATTGCCCGGGAACTATTTTCCTCTATAAATTCTTATATCAAGTCAAACGGTAATTCTTGTGAACCGTTTTTCGCTCCATTTGCAGTATTTCTGAACCAAGATGATGTCAACTATGTGGAGCCGGATATCTCCGTTATATGCGATCCGAACAAACTCACAGACAAGGGGTGTTCTGGCGCCCCTGACTGGATCATTGAAATTGTATCGCCAGGCAGCAGACGGATGGACTATTATACCAAATTGTTTAAATACCGTACTGCTGGGGTTCGTGAATACTGGATCGTTGACCCAGAGAAAAACCGCATCCTTGTTTATGATTTTGAATCGGAGAATACCGGAGATTATACCTTTGCTGATTCTGTAAAGGTTGGTATTTATAATGATTTGCTTATCAATTTCTCAGATATTCCAATTTGCTGAATGTTTCGCGTATCCGGCAAATGTGTCACTGGCGTGTTTTGTCGGATACTTTGTAAAAATTTATTGACTCTTTACAGGAAGTTGTTGCCCAAATACCCTATGATTTTCCCATAATCTTCTTTCTTATCCCGCATTATATGAAACCCCTGTTCTAATTCTTCCAAGGGAAATTGATGGGAAATCAATATTCGAGGATTGATTTTTTTAGCAGAAAGCCGTTTCACCACATAACTCCAATCATCTTCTATCAAATCCCCATGATACGAAAAAGAAGAATTCCAAGTTCCGGTTATTGTTAACTGGTTTCGTAAAATTTTCCAATATACAGCCTTTTCCAGTGTCATATGGGAATATGGATTGCCTACCAGCATAATCCTGCCGCCGGGAGCCCCACAATCCACTGCCTGAGCTACTGTTTCATTTTTTCCGACGCACTCAAAAAACAAATCGGCACCAGTCCCATTTGTCCGCTCCATAATCCACTTGGGCACATCTTGGGTTTTACTGTCACAGTACTGGTCTGGCTGCAGACCAATATTTAAAACCGCCTTTTTCTGAAATTCTTTGTTCCCGATTGCTAATATATTGGAAAACCCGGCTTCCCGAAGAAACGCGATCAGCAGCAGGCCTATGGTTCCAAGACCGCATACAGCTACTGTATCGTCCATTTCCTTTGCCAAATTGGACTTGTCCAGCATGGAGCCTGTCATCCCTCTCATGGCATGCACTGCCACTGCCATAGGTTCCAGCATAGCAGCTTCCTCAAACGCTACGTTATCTGGCAAAGCAACCAGATTTGCAGCCGGCACTGCCACGTATTCTGCAAAACCGCCATCTCTCCGGGAGCCTAAATAACTGTAATGGCGGCACATTTCATATTGCCCTTTTTGGCAGGGTACACAACTGCCGCATGGGATCAGCGGGAAAATACCTACCCGCTTCCCTATCCAACTGCCATCCGCCTTTGCACCCGTTTCCGTCACCACCCCGGAAAATTCATGGCCTGGGATTAATGGATAAGAATAGGTGCCTGTGCGGTATACCCTGGGAATATCGGAACCACAGATGCCTGCTGCTTTTACCGATACCAGCACCTCATCGTCATTGGGAATTGGCGTGGGAACCGTTTCAAATCGGAAATCATTTATGTCATGTAAAACAAATGCTTTCATTTTATAGAATCCTTTCTTTTGGTATGTAAATAAATAATTACGAACTCTTCTACCTGAGTAACATGTCTAACAGCCAGATAACGTCAGGCTCTAATGCAGCGGCAGGCAGTTCTTATTTTGCCTGGTTTGATCATCCACGGTTCCCCGAAAGGGAGTTTCGCAATCGCCTAAGAACCTATATCTTGAAAAGAGCTGCTGACACCTTTATTATACCGTCAACAGCCCCATAAATCAACGATAGCTTTGGCTTTCATCTTGCCCTTTTCACTGGCTTTGGCTCGTGCTTCCAGCTTTTCATTTTCTTCCAAAAGGTCATTTATCGTGACCTTGTATTTTTTGAGCTGACCGGAAAAATTCTCCATCTGCGGAAACCACTTTTTCAGCAGGGAGAGGGCTTCCTCTTTCTTCTTCCCGGCATTGAACGGTGTAATACCGTCCAGCGTGGTTTCAATCGCCCTCGCCTGTTTGGAAAGATAGACCGCCTGCATGTTTTTATTGCCGCTGTGTTCGTTCCCACTGTATCTACATAATATCCCCTACATCAAAAATGGCGGTTCCCATATTTATACTTCAAATTTGCATGCTTTTCAAATATCATCAGCGCACTTTTCCCTTTTAAGTATACTAACCTCGGATACGGAATAATTATTTCTATTCCCTTTCAGCGGCATAATGTCCCTAATATTTGTCCTACATCCGCTTTTATCTCTTCGTATATAATTTGCCTACGGTATTTTGGTGCAAATACCAGATAATACTTGCATTCCTATTTCTTATACTAAACTATTATTGTCCATTTTGGACCTCCTGTGCTTTTTATTTGTGGTTTGCAGACCCATTTTTATTTCAGTACAAGAGTTTACTTTTATCTAAAGAGCTTCCCTCCCCCTGCTGAGCAGGGGGTATTCTTACTGTGATACAAAAATGCAATTCCTGGAATCTTACGAGAATTGCATTTTAGGGCAATATTCAATTTCAAAATTGCATTTCTGCAATTTTTCTGTATAATGGAAGTAAGCAAAGGAGGTTCGTCATATGTCTTTACCCGAAACACCCGGACAGCGGATTTCCGATTTATGCAATGAAAACCACATCACACAAAAGCAACTTGCGGAGAAGATAGGCGCTGCCTCCCAGTTGAGCCGTATTGTCAGCGGAGAAACAAAGACGGTCAGCAGCGATATTCTTATAGGCGTGGCAAAAGAATTTAAGGTATCAACAGACTACATACTGGGTTTGTCCACCGTGAGCGTTCGCAAAAGCTATGATATTTCTGAATTAGGCTTGTCCGAGGGAGCTGTGAAAGGTCTTGTAACAGGTTCGGTAGATGTAGAAATTCTCAACCGGCTGTTGGAACATAAAAATTTCCCCCGCCGAATCAGGCTGATACGGATTACTTTGAAACAATACCTTCCGGGTAGCCAAAAAAGCGCAGACCACCCCTATCAAGCTTTTTCGTTGTTTTTAAACTTGACTGCCGATATGTTTCAAAATATACTAACCTCTGCAAAGAAAAACGCTCCCATAATATTAGATAATGTTATCCCAATAATTACTAATCAATTATCTCTAACTATTGAGATGAATGATGAGGCAAAGGAGTTATTTGAAACATTATTCTTACAAATAATTAAAATATAAAATAAAAATTAAACCAGCTAGGAGAACTCTTAAAAATGATTATTGTAAACAGTATTCTCTGTGGGGATTGTTTTAATATCATGCGGCAGATGGATACGAATAGCATCGCATGTTGTATCACAGATCCCCCTTATAACTATGAATTTATAGGACGTTCATGGAATGAGGTAGAAATAAATCGTAGATTAGATAACGTAAAAAACTCTAGTTCTACATTAGTAAAAAACATTCCGTATGGAAGTGGCTTAGCCGGAGGTGTTCGTAACTCTCGATGGTATGATAAAAATCGAAAAAATATTTTAGAATACCAAGATTGGGTAGAGTCATGGGGAAAAGAGTTATTCCGTATTCTGAAACCAGGTGCATTCGTCCTTGCATTTAACAGCACTAGGACAGCTGCACATATTCAAGTTGCATTAGAAAACGCTGGTTTCTACGCACGAGATATTCTTGTTTGGCGCAGAAATAGCGGTATTCCAAAAGGAATAAATATCAGTAAAAAACTAGAAAAAATGGGCGATAAAAATGCTCAAGAATGGAATGGATGGCATAGTTGTTTGAGAAATGAATGGGAAGCTATCGTTATTCTTCAAAAACCATTAGTAAATAATTATGTCGCAACACTAACAACACATCATGTCGGACTTTTTCAGGCAAAAGATAATGCAGGATTTCAATCTAATATTATTGAGAACATAAAACGTGAAGCCTTAGATGATTTCAATACCCATCCAACTGTTAAGCCTTTAGCATTAATGGAAAAATTAGTCAAGCTAACAGTTCCGAAGGGATATGGAAACATTGTACTTGATCCCTTTGCTGGATCTGGAACCACATTGGTTGCTGCCAAAAACTTAGGTATCGATTATTTTGGAATTGAAATAAACCAAGAATATGTAGATATTGCTAAAAAACGTTTAGAAAATAAATAATTCACTTAGAAAAGCGGAGACTTCTCAAAGTCTTCGCTTTTCTTATGTCAAAATGAAACGTATTGTCTGTAGACTTATTGTATGCAACGATTAAAATTTGATAGAGGAGGTGGAACAATGGACATCTGTGAAAAGTTTGGTAGAAACGTATACAAGTACCGCACTGAAAGAAACTTATCCCAAGAAGAATTGGCTGAATTATCAGATTTACATAGAACATATATTAGTGCAGTCGAACGTGGTACTCGAAGTATTTCGTTGAAAAATATAGAGAAAATTTCCAGTGCCTTAAAAATTCCAGCTTATAAATTATTTGATTTTGGAGGCAATACAGATGAATGACGAAAATTACATTAACCCTATTTTGAAGAAATATTATGAGGCTTTTAAAAAAAACATATTCTGCCGAAAACAATGATATTGATGTGCTAATGGATATTTTTGGAATTACTCCAGAGCAAAAAAGAGAAAATAGACAGTATTGGGGTAGAGAACTCGGTATGATGTGGCAATTAATTGTGGTGGAAATATGTAAGCATCATTGTTCTTCTTTCAAGCCGGCATTAAAAATTGATAGTGATGAACCTTGTGACTTAATTATAGGGAAAGACGCAATAGACACCAAATATAGAATTGGTTCTGGCGATTCAGGAACACTCAAAAAATTTAAGCAATATGGAAAATTGTTACACGATTATGGTTATCGTCCAGTATTATTAATTCTTCGTGATGATAATTTATCCGCTGCTATTACAGCCTGTGTTCGTGGCGGATGGACAGTACTTACTGGAGCGCAAGCATTTGAATATTTGCTAACTAATACTGGTATCGATGTTTACAATCTGTTAAAACAATTTAAAAATATGTTCTTATTACCATGATTACACGATTTAAAAACTTTGAAAATAATTGTCGCTTTCCTGCTGCTTCAAATGTATTTGTCCTCCCGGCGGCAACTTCATTTTCGCAGCAACGCCGACAAAGCATATAACACACTACACTTTGCAGGCAAAGTCGTGTGCCAAGGGGCAAGCCCCTTTGGAAACCCCGGACAGC
>CAJUTC010000007.1 GCA_910589195.1 uncultured Lachnospiraceae bacterium | reverse complement strand
TGGTATGCCTCTAAAATTTCGTCATATTTTTTAGGGGGTGTCTGAACTGTTACTGAACATTTATATATTTCCTGATAGGCTCTAACCATTACTTTACCGCACCGTTTACAACGCCGTTTAAGATCTGCTTCTGGCAAACCAGATAGAAAATCAGAATCGGCAGAAGTGCTAACAGGTAAGACGCAAACGCAAGGTTATAATTGGTTCCGAACTGAGTCTGGAACGTCATCTGAGCCAGCGGTAAGGTATTCATGCCGCTTCCGGACATAATAACCAAAGGAGTCATAACATCATTCCAGGTGCCAAGGGCAGTCAGAACCGCTACTGTAGCGTGCATCGGCTTCATAATCGGGAAAATAATGCTCCAATACGTTCTCCATGTGGTTGCGCCGTCCACCCGTGCCGCTTCTTCCAGGGCTATAGGGATATTTACCAGGTATCCGGAATATAGCAGCATGTTCATAGGCATATAAAATACCACATAACAGCAGATTACACCCACCACATTCGCGATTCCCATCTGTGCCGTCTGTTTTACCAAAGGCATCATCAGGATAGCAAACGGAACAAACATACCGCTTACAATATAAAGATATATGAAATTATAAAATTTGTTCTTTGCTTTGTTTCTTCCAACCGCATAGCCAATGGTTGCATGAAGCAGAAGGGAAATTACCAGGTTTATGGCTGTAATCAAAAAGCTGTTAAACAGGGAACGCCAAAAGTCTGTTACCCGCATGGCTTCCGCAAAGTTGGCAAAGCTCAATGCCTTTGGCAGAGAAAGGATGCCCCCGATAGAGTTGGTCATCTCAGAAGGCTGTTTTAATGCAATCACAAGCGCCATATAAAGGGGAAATACAACTGTGATCAATCCAATGATTAAAAGAATGGTAATGGGCCAATTTACTCGTTCTGCTACTTTTTCTTTCTTCATTACAATTGTTCCTCCTTCTTACCACTAAATGTCATCTGTGCAACAGAAAGTATTACAATCAGGATAAAGAATACCACTGCGTTAGCACTCTGGAATCCAAATTGCCCCCCCGACATACCGTTATTGTAAATCAGGAAAGAAATTGACTCGGTGCTCTGTGCGGGGCCGCCCTTGGTCAATGCCATAATCTGATCAAATACCATCAGGAAATTCTTCATACAAAGTACCATATTAATGCTAAAGAAAGGCATAATTAAGGGGAATGTTAGCGTTTTAAACTTATACCAGCCGGTAGCGCCGTCAATGGAACCAGCTTCATATACATCCTCTGGCACGGTTTGGATGCCGGATATGTAGATAATGGTATTCATGGCAATGGACTGCCAGGCGCAAACTACTACGATAGCAACCCAGGCCCAGCTTGTGCTTGCCAGCATACTGGTGGTTCCTGTCATAGCCGGAAGGATATAGGTAAAGAAGTAGTTGAAAATATAACCTACTACCAGAGCGCCCAGAATATTCGGAATAAAATACAGGCCTCTTAACGCGCTCTTAAATTTAATCTTACTGTTTAACCCTAATGCCAGAAGCAGGCTCAGGACATTTACTACAATGGTAGAAGCTACAGCCAGCTTAACAGTAAACAGGTAGGATTTTCCTACCCGGCCATCCTGGAACAAATCAATATAATTCCGAAACCCTACCCAGTCATAAGAGCCGTACCCTTTGAAATTGGTAAAGCTGTAGATTACACCTTTAATCAGAGGCAGTGTATTAAAGCAAAAGAACAGTGCCAGGATTGGCAATGTCATCCAAAGATACGTCCGTTCTCTGTCATTCATATTCTTCATCTTTGTTTTCTCCTTTCCCCTTAATTAATTCCCGTTCTGTGCCTGATATTTTTCCACCATGCGGATAATATCACGGTTATAGCGCATCCAGTCCTTGTCAAACTTTGCCAGGAACGCGTCCACATCCTGGTTAATCAGGTATGTCTGGATCTGAGCGTCCACTGCCATCTCGGAAGGATAGTAGTGATCCTGGTAATCCGACATTTTTCCGGCGGTAATGTATTCTTTCATGCCGTCCAGCATAGATGCCAGTTCAAATTCCTCATCCTTACAAGGAACCGCGTTCTGATCGTCTAAATAAAACTGAACGCTTTCATGGGACAGGAGGAAATCCAGAACTTCGTATGCAGCCTCCTTATTTTCACAGGCTTCCATCACGCAGAACTGTAAATCCACGCCGGAGTTGAGCACATTGCCATCTGCGTTGTCATTGCCCGGCATTACGAAGGAGTCTATATCCATATCAGGGTTAACCGACTTAATCTGAGACACCGCGTAACTTCCGATGGTAAACATGGCCGATTCCCCATTGGCGAATGCGGTACACGCATCGTTATAGCCGTAAGCAAACGGCCCGTCTTCTCCATACTGTAAAAGCTGCAGCATCTTCTCAGCAATCTCACGATATTCTGTGGTAAAGTTTGTTTCACCTCTGTTTACCTGCTTACATACATCTGCTGGAGCTAAATCTACCGCCAGGGCATTCCATGGCGCCAGACAGGTCCAGGTATCTTTAAAGCCAAAGTACAAAGGTTGAATCCCTGCTGCCTGTATCTCTTCACATAAGGAAATAAATTCATCCCAAGTGGTGGGGATTTCCCATCCGTGTTCCTGGAACATAGCCCGGTTGTACAACACGCCGGCCGCGTTCGCTACATAGGGAACGCCATAGGTTCCTTCTGTGGGAACGAATTCCAGACCCTCCAGAATCTCAACATAAGCAGGCTTAATGGAAGCAAGTCCCGGATAGTCTGACACATCCGCCAAAATATTCGAATCAATAAAGTAGGAGAAATTAATGTCGCCGCCGATTCCAATAATATCCGGATAATCCTCCCGGATAAACCTGGTTTTTAAAATGGTGGTGGCATCGTTGGGTGATTCGATGGTTAGATGGATGTTGTCGTGGGTCTGGTTAAACTCCTCTTCCAACTTCTCAAATACGGCTACTGCTTCCGGCTTATACTGTACCAGCTCGATCTCGATTTTTCCGCTGTTGTCTGCCCCTGCTCCACATCCGGTTAGCAGGGCCCCTGCCGGCATTATGCCTGCGAGAAAAAGGTTTAACATTGTTTTTTTACTTTTCATCCCTTTTTTACTCCTTTCTCATTGGAAACATACCCGTTTTCCTTTCGTGCAGCTATTATAACATATCAAAATGCGTCTTTAAATAGCTTAATTTTTTTATTTTTATACCATTATGCTATTTTTTGTGCATTTTTTATAAGTTATCTAGCATTTTGATATCTTTTAAGGTATACTAAAAAAGCAAGGAGGTGAATTTTTATGGAAAATTTACTATTTTCGGTATTTCCAAACGAAAATTTTGTGGATCTTAGCCTGTATCAATACGGTTGGGAGAGGTGTAATCCTGCACATTCCTACGGCCCTGCCACCCGGAATCATTTTCTGTTCCATTACGTAATTTCTGGCACTGGAACCCTGATGGCGGATGATTCCTCCGGGCAAACTCATGTATATTCTGTAAAAAGCGGTCAGGGATTTATGATCTTTCCCAGCCAGATTAATACTTATATTGCTGACAAAGAACTTCCCTGGGAATATACCTGGGTGGAATTTGACGGACTTCGGGCAAAAGAGGCAATCCGAATCACTGGCCTCTCCCCGGATTCCCCTATCTATCGGGCCCATTTTCACGATCTACGGGAAATTATGATGAACGAAATGCTTTACATTGCTAAGACCAAGGAAAAGCCAGCTCTTCACCTGATTGGCCATTTATACCTATTTCTGGATGCCCTGATCCGCTCCGTTTCCCCCGCAAAGCTCTCAAAAGGCGGAAAGTTAAGAGATTTCTATATCCATGAGGCTCTGGCATTTATTGAACAGAATTTTCAAAATGATATTTCAGTCGAAGATATTGCGGAAGTGTGCGGCTTAAACCGCAGCTATTTCGGAAAGATTTTCAAAGAAGCTCTTGGAATAACCACTCAGGAATTTCTCCTGAATTACCGCATGACGAAAGCTGCCGAGCTTCTGAAACTGACGCAGCTTTCCATAGGAAGCATCAGCGCCGCTGTGGGCTACAACAACCCGCTGCACTTTTCCAGGGCATTTAAACATGTATACCAGGTTTCCCCAAGAGAATGGCGGAATCGGAATCAAGTTCCCCACTCGAAACCTTAGTTGCCTTTCATAGGTTGGTCAAGAGATCCGATTGGAAAGGACGTGGCATGAAACGTAATAAGCTGTAAATGCGTTCCTACGCGTTTTTGTTCCCATACATTTCCGATCCCGCACATTACAAAACAAACCATTTTCATAAATCGGATTTTATGATATAATAAGGAAACGTATCCTTATCCGCAGCCTGGCGGCTGTGGGCAGGGTATAATAAGGAAACGTATCCCTTATCTGTAGCCTGGCGGCTGTGGACAGGGGGCATTTTCACGAACCAAAAGGCTAGGCCTCCCGAGAGAGGAAGTTATCATTATTTTTATCTTTATGAATGGAGGAAGTATTATGTACATAACATGTCTTGATTTAGAAGGCGTACTGGTTCCGGAAATTTGGATTGCCTTTGCGCAGGCCAGCAATATTCCGGAACTGAAACGAACCACCAGGGACGAACCGGATTACGAAAAATTAATGAAATGGCGTCTTGGAATTTTAAAGGAACACCATCTTGGGTTAAAGGAAATTCAGGAAACCATTGCTTCCATTGATCCACTTCCCGGAGCCAAGGAATTTTTAGATGAACTGCGCTCTTTCACCCAGGTAATCATTATCAGCGACACCTTTACCCAGTTTGCTGCGCCTCTGATGAAAAAACTTGGCTGGCCCACCATTTTCTGCAATTCCCTGGAAGTGGCAGAAGACGGGGAAATTACCGGTTTTAACATGCGCATTGAAAATTCCAAGCTGACCACAGTAAAAGCGCTTCAGTCCATCGGCTATGAAACTATAGCAAGCGGCGACAGCTACAATGATTTAGGCATGATTCAAGCTAGCAAGGCAGGATTTTTATTCCGCAGTACAGAAGCAATCAAAGCTGCCCACCCAAAACTTCCGGCTTATGAAACCTTCCCAGAGCTTATGGCGGCAATAAAAAAGGCTATGGATTAAGTTTTGGAGAATTCCCAGTAACCCCCATTTATTCATGCCCCGCTAAGGCGCCGCCATGAATAAATGGGGGTTACTGGGAGCAATCCTGTTTTCTCTTTTTCTCCCCTCTAATTTGTTATTTTTTTATCAATATTCTGCTATTTTTCAAAAAACTCTTGCCAATTTCCTTTTCACCTGATAAAATACGGTCAAAACTGCTTTGACAAACAGCCAATGTCAAATGTGTGCACAAATACATAAAGGAGACCATTATATGGAACAGACAGGAATGAAAGCATTCTTAAAGAAAAAGAATGTGAATATCACCGTCCAGACCTATCTCATTGATGCATTAGGTGCCATGGCTTTTGGTTTGTTTGCATCTTTGTTAATCGGGACGATCTTTGCCACAATCGGCGAAAAATCAGGAATTGAATTATTTCAGGTAATTGCGGACTACGCAAAAAGCGCCACCGGGGCGGCGCTGGGGGTGGCCATTGCCTATGCCTTAAAAGCCCCTCAATTGGTGCTGTTTTCCGCGGCAACCGTCGGAATCGCCGGCAATGCCTTAGGCGGCCCAGTAGGCGCCTTAGTTTCCACCATCATTGCCACAGAACTTGGAAAAATCGTATCAAAAGAAACCAGGGTAGATATTTTAGTTACCCCAGGCCTTACTATTATTTCCGGCGTGCTGGTTGCCCAATTTGCGGGGCCAGGCATAGCGAAATTTATGGATGCCTTCGGCATGATGGTAAAAACCGCTACCGAAATGCAGCCGTTCTTTATGGGCATCCTGGTTTCCGCCTTAATCGGCATCGCCTTAACCCTTCCCATATCCAGCGCCGCCATCTGCATTGCCCTGACCCTGGACGGCCTGGCAGGCGGAGCGGCGGTGGCCGGATGCTGCGCCCAAATGGTAGGGTTTGCCGTCCTCTCCTTCCGTGAAAACGGAGTAGGAGGCCTTTTGGCCCAAGGTCTGGGCACCTCTATGCTTCAAATGGGGAATATTGTAAAAAATCCAAAAATCTGGATTGCGCCAACCTTAGCCTCCATGATAACCGGGCCAATCGCCACCGTAGTATTTGGTATAACCTGTATCCACACAGCTTCCGGTATGGGAACCTGCGGCCTAGTAGGCCCAATCGGCATATATACCAGCATGGGAGGCGGAAGCAGCATGTGGCTTGGCATCCTTCTTGTCTGCTTCCTGCTCCCGGCAGTGTTGACCTGGATCATCGGGGAAGGAATGCGGAAAATCGGATGGATTAAGCCCAGGGATTTAAAGTTAGATTTGTAGAAATGTTACAAGAATCGCAGGATAGGGATTTAGAATCCCTTTCCTTCCTGCCGGGAATTGATTGCCAGATTTAAAAAATCAGAAAAAGCTGCCTTGTAAAAAAACCCCATGGTTCCAAATGGCTGATGGAACCATGGGGTTTCTGCAAGGAAGCTTTTGGAAGAAATGGCTACGAAAGCTTTCTCATATCCCGGACTCTTTCTAACGCGCTTAAAATCTCTTCAAATTTCATGCCGCCCGCGGCATTAACGGAAGCAACTACCGCCCCTTCTACCAAGGGACAGTCGGCCATGGCGATTTTCCTATCCTCCATCATTTCCAGCACCATTTCTGTGGTCATTACCGCGCTTCCCAGATCCATCAGCACAATTACGCCATCGTCTGAGTAAACCTGTTCAATGGCAGTTTGAATCCGCTCAAAGCTGGTTCCAAAGCTGCCGTCCTCCAGACCTCCCGCTGGAGCGATCTTGGCGTCCTTTGCCATCATGGAAGTCAGTTCTATCACGCTTTTCGCAAGATTTTCGCTGTGGGACACAATTACCAGGCCTACCATCACAAACACTCCTTTACCACGTCAAGCATAAACGAAAAGGAAGTCGCGCCTGGATCCTGGTGCCCTAGCCCTCGCTCTCCCACATAGCTGGCACGCCCTTTTGTAGCCACCAGCTCTTTGGTATGCTCTGCCCCGGCCCAGGCTGCCTGACAGCCAGCCTGAAGCACCGCCTTCCCATCCATTCCTTCTGCCGCTGCCTTTTTCATAGCAGCCAGGGCAGGAACCATTGCATCCAGCATGGTTGCTTCTTCTACCGCAGACTTTCCACGCTGTTTTACAGCTTCTACTGCCGCATCCATACTATTTAAAAAATCATCTGTGCCAATCTCTGTTTTTCCTGCTAGCGCCATGCCCATTTTCATAAAGGCGGAGCCGTACAGAGGACCGGACGCTCCGCCTACTGTAGATACCAGGGTCATCCCTACCGTCTTTAAAATGGTTCCCATATCCTGATCGTTTAAGACAGGAAGCTTTTTGTCCACTTCCTGAAATCCACGGGCCAAATTGATTCCATGATCGCTGTCGCCGATCGGCTGATCCAGCTCTGTCAAATATTCTTTTTGCTCTTCGATTTTTTCTCCGATTTTCTGTAACACAGAGATTACCTTTTTACTATCTGCCATCTTCTGCTCTCTCCTCTGCCTGCTTCTTTTTGCCAAATCCCAGACCGCAAACGGCTTGCCTGATTCCTGCCAGAACAAGCCGCCGGGCAAAACGCAAAGTCGCCAATATTACTCCTTCCACGCCGGGGTATCTGCTTTTTCTTCTAACAGGCCCTTCATCTCATCGTCCAGTTTCAGCAGAGAAATAGAAAATCCTTCCATTTCAATTGAGGTCATATATTCCCCAACAAATGTGCGGTATACCGAAATCCCTTTTTCCTTTAACACATCTGCCACACGGTTATTGATAATAAACAGTTCCATTAACGGGGTTGCGCCAGAGCTGTTTACCATGACTGCCACCTGGCTTCCGGAATAATCCAGATCTGCCAAAATCTTGTCCAAAAGCAGATCTGTAATCTCATCCGCCGTTTTCATGGCCTCCTTGTGGGTGCCTGGCTCACCGTGGATTCCGATTCCCACTTCCATCTCATCTTCTGCCAGCTCAAAGCCGGGCTTACCTGCCGCTGGAACGGTACAAGGGGCAATGGCGGCGCCCATTGTCCGCACATGATCAATTACTTTCTGTGCCACAGCCTGCACCTCATCTAAGGAAGCGCCTCTTTCCGCCAGGGCACCCGCAATCTTATGGACAAATACGGTTCCTGCCACTCCTCTGCGGCCTACGGTGTAAAGGCTTCCGTCCACAGCCACGTCGTCGTTTACCACTACCTGCTTTACCTGGATCCCTTCCATCTGGGCCATTTCGGCTGCCATCTCAAAGTTCATCACATCTCCCGTATAATTTTTGATAACCATCAATACCCCCTGATCGGTGGCAACCGCTTTGATTCCCTCTAAAATCTGATCTGGGGTAGGAGAGGTAAATACAGGGCCAGCAACCGCCGCATCCAGCATGCCTTCCCCTACATAGCCGCCGTGAGCTGGCTCATGTCCGCTTCCGCCGCCGCTGATAAGAGCTACTTTCCCTTCCTTTTTCTTGGCCCTCACAACTACATTCCCACAATCCAGCTTCCTAAGATGTTTTGGATAAGCCTTTACCATCCCTTGAATCATCTGGTTCTCCACCTGGTCAACCCCATTGATAAATTTCTTCATCCTGAAACCTCCCTCTTTTTAAAATTTCCTTCAGCTCCTTTTACCGTTCTGGAAACAACCCCCTTTGGCGTTTATTTCTCTTCTCCAAGACAATTCATATCATTTAAGCCGCAGGTACTGTCCTCATTGCCGCTTAAACAGTTCATGTCATTTAAACCACAGCTTATATCATCTTCATCCCCTAAGCAGTTCATATCATTTAAACCGCAGGTTTTCTCATCATCGCTGATTCCGTTTAAATTTGCCCATCCGGCTGCTTTCTTCTTTTCCATATTTTTCTCCATTCTGTGCAAAAATACCGCTGGTAACCTTCTTACACTTATTATGCTAACTCGTTGGGATCCGCCTGTCAATGGCCTTTTTATTCCTTTTCAATCGCAAAGATGCAGCAATTCCTCATGCTTTTGCTACATTTGCTGTCGCAATCATGTCTACCCCGGTTTCCGCTACGTTTTCTACAATCACATCGCCGATTTTAACTGGAGCCTTTACGGTAACTCCCTTTAACGCTTTCACACTATCAAAAATCTTTCCTTTTGGGATGTCAGAACGTGTTTTCACCGAAACCGTCACGTCTGCGCCTCCTTCCACCATAACCGTGCTGGTAACAATCCTGGTTGGATTAGTTACCTCTTTTCTGGCGTAGTCGTCACCCCGCTTGCAAGTATTCCCCTCTACCGATACCACTTCACCGGCTTCCATGGATACTGTCACCGGACAGCCCAGAGGACAGCCTATGCAGATTAATTCTCTTTTTTCCATGCCTATGCCTCCTCAATTTTTATCGTTATTGTCTTTAAATCCGGGTATTCAAGAAGTTTTGCCTTCTCTAACTTAATCTCCTCCATCTCGCCGGGAGCCACTACCGGGCGCTTACGGCGCATGACCCGTTCATCATCAAAGTATACGCTGATATAGCAATTTTTATAAACGCCGCCTACCCGGAACCGGACTGTCAGCTTATCATCCATCTGGTCAGGACGGATGGTGCTTGGCACGGTATAGCGCACCCCTTCCACCGGATTCATCTGGATTTCATTTCCGGAACAGTTCTTCCTCAGTCCCCGCACATAATCCGCCGCATTTTTACCGGCTGCCCCTGCTTCTTCTGATACAAAATCAACCAAATCATGAACATGAAGCACATTTCCGCAGGCAAATACGCCTTCTATGTTAGTTTCCAGGCTTTCATTTACCACCGGGCCGGACGTAACCGGGCTGATGTCAACCCCCGCCCCCCTGGAAAGCTCGTTCTCCGGTATTAACCCTACTGAAAGAAGCAGCGTGTCGCAGTCATAGTCCTCTTCCGTTCCCGGAATGGGTTTTCCCCTGCCGTCTACTTGGGCAATGGTGATTCCGGTCAGACGCTCCTTCCCCCGGATTTCCACTACTGTATGGCTTAATTTTAAGGGAATCCCATAGTCGTCAAGGCATTGCACAATATTTCGTTTTAATCCTCCTGAATAAGGCATCAGCTCTGCCACTACCTTGACATTCGCACCTTCAAAGGTCATACGCCGTGCCATAATCAGGCCAATATCGCCGGATCCTAAAATTACTACCTGACGCCCGGGCAGATACCCCTCCCGGTTTACCAGGCGCTGTGCCGTTCCAGCCGAATAAATGCCAGCCGGACGGTATCCCGGGATATTTAGCGCGCCTCTTGACCGTTCTCTGCATCCCATTGCTAAAATCACTGCTTTTGCCTGGATCGCGAACATCCCTTCTTCCCGGTTCATGGCTGTTACCACCTTGTCATGGCTGATATCCATTACCATAGTATTAAGCTGGTATTCAATCCCAAGTTCCTTCACCTGTTCAATAAATCTTGCTGCATACTCTGGCCCTGTCAGCTCTTCTTTAAACGTGTGGAGGCCAAAGCCGTTATGGATGCACTGGTTTAAAATTCCTCCCAGCTCCTTATCCCGCTCTAAAATCAAAATAGACGTTACTCCGCTTCTTCTTGCGCTAGCTGCGGCTGCAAGCCCTGCAGGGCCGCCGCCAATGATTACGATATCATATGCTTTCATTTTTTGACGCCCTTTCCTATATCCTGTCCTTGTTGGTTCCTACTACGATTTTGGATTCCCCTCCGCATTTGGTAATCTCCATCCTGTCAAGGGAAAGCTCTCTTGATAAAATTTCCATGGTTCGGGGCGAGCAGAAGCCAGCCTGGCACCGCCCCATTCCGGCACGGGTTCTGCGCTTCACTCCATCTAAGGATTTTGCTCCTAAAGGACGATGGATTGCGTCCAGGATTTCTCCTTCTGTTACCATCTCGCAGCGGCAGATAATGTTGCCGTAAGCCGGCTGCTTTTTAATTAACTCATTCCGTTCTTCCATGGAAAGGGTTTCTGGATTTAAGATGCCTTTCCTGCTTCCCACAAAATTGGGATTTTCCTTTAAATCCAAAATCCCCTTTACAATATCGGCTACCATACACCCGATGGCTGGACTGCTGGTTAATCCAGGCGACTCAATTCCGGCACAGTCTACAAAGCCCGGGGCTTCCGGCAGCTCTTTAATGATAAACTCATGGCCTTCCTCATGGGCACGTAAACCGGCAAAGGAGGTAATTACCTGGCGCATCGGTACATTTTTTACGGTATTGGCGCATTTTTCAATCACCTGATCCAGGCCTGTCCGTGTGGTATTGGTTCCTTCCTTGTCTTCAATATCAATGGCGGTAGGGCCTACAATTAAGTTGCCATGAACCGTAGGCGATACCAAAATCCCTTTTCCGTACTTTCCCGGCAAAGCAAATATGGTTCTTGTTACGTGCTTTCCTGCCGTCTGATCGAGCAGGCAGTAATCCCCTCTTCTTGGAATAATGGTAATCGGTTCATCTGCCACCATATTATGAATCTGATCCGCGTAAACGCCGGCTGCGTTAACCACGCACTTGGTTTCCACATCTCCTTTGTTTGTTTTCAGACGGAATCCGCCTTTTATCCGTTCAATCCCTTCTACCTGCGTATTGAAGCAAAACTCTACCCCATTGGTATAAGCATTCTCTGCCAGCGCGATATTTAAGTTAAAGGGGCACACAATTCCCCCGGTAGGAGCATAAAGGGCAGCAACTGCCTGATCGGAAATATTAGGTTCCATCAAAACCAGCTCTTCCCGTTCAATAATCCTTAACCCTTCCACTCCATTTTTCACACCCCGTTCTAAAAGCTCTTGCAAACCAGGGCGGCTTTCCTCATCTGTGCACACCACCAGGGAACCATTTTGGATGAATTCAAAATCCAGCTCTTTGGAAAGCTTGGACATCATTTTATTTCCTTCTACATTTAACTTTGCCATCAGGGAGCCATTTGCCGCATCATAACCGGCATGGACAATCGCACTGTTAGCCTTGGATGTACCGCAGCACACATCCTCTTCCTTTTCCAATACACAGGCTCTTACTTGATAACGTGACAGCTCTCTGGCGGCTGCCGCCCCGGATACGCCTGCTCCGATAATGATTACATCATACATAGTAATCCGTCCTCTCTTCCTGCAAAGAGAGCCTGACAAAAAACGTGTTTGAATACGATTGCCAGGCTCTTCTCTCATGCTACATTATTAAATTAAACGTAATGGTTCCGCAAAATAACCAATTACAATTTCCTGACAACTAATTTTACCACGGAATGGCGCCGTATAATAAAACAGCTATCACCGCGCCGATTACCGGGCCTGCGATTACAACGGGAGCGTAGCCCCAATTGGAATCTCCCTTTCCTTTAATGGGAAGGATGGTATGGGCAATACGCGGTCCTAAGTCACGGGCCGGGTTCAGCGCATAGCCTGTCAGGCCGCCTAAGGACATACCGATGGATACGATAATTCCAAATACCATAAACTTTTCTACACCGGGAGCGGCTGTTGCAGGGATTCCCTTAATGGCAAATACCAAAACAAACGTTCCAACCGCTTCACTTAAAATGTTTAACGGCATATTAGGAACAGATGGGCCTGTGGAGAAAACGCCTAACTTAGTTCCCGGATCATCGGTTGCGTCAAACTGATCTTTAAACAGGGCATACACCAGACATGCTCCTACGATTGCGCCCGCAAACTGAGCGATAATATAGCCGGGAACCAGGCCCCAGGACAAGCTTCCGTCTACGGCCAGCGCAATGGTCAGTGCCGGGTTAAAGTGGGCGCCGGATGCCGCGCCAAAGATAAACGCGGGAATCATAACGGCAAGGCCCCAGGCAAATGTAATCTGGATCGAACCTGCCCCCTTCATCCCTGATTTGTTTAAGGTTACGTTTGCTACTACGCCGTCACCTAATATAATTAACAACATGGTTCCAATAAATTCCGCTATGTATGGCAACATATAATTTCCCCCTTCTCTTTTACTTATTTTAGTAAACCATAAGGATTTTCATCCTTCACCCCGCTAATTTTCCTTCCAGTTAATTTTCTTTTGCCCAGCCATAGGAATATTTAACCGCCTTATTCCATCCGGTTACCTTCTCCGCCCGTTCTTCATCACCAATGGTAGGAGTAAATACTTGATCGATGGCCCAGTTTTTAATTACATCTTCCTTGCTTGTCCAATACCCCACTGCCAGGCCAGCCAGATAAGCGGCGCCCATAGCGGTAG
The DNA here is from genome assembly GCA_910589195.1 of uncultured Lachnospiraceae bacterium. Classification (GTDB taxonomy): domain Bacteria; phylum Bacillota; class Clostridia; order Lachnospirales; family Lachnospiraceae; genus Caccovicinus. The sequence goes on along the minus strand of CAJUTC010000007.1, from coordinate 92,053 downwards.
TTTCCACACAGCGTGGCCTTTGAACCGGCGCGTTAATAATATCGGACTGGGTCTGCATTAAGAAGTTATTGGCGCTGGCGCCGCCGTCTACTTTCAGGGCAGCCAAATCAATGCCGGAATCTGCCTTCATGGCCTGAAGCACATCATTTGTCTGGTATGCCAGAGATTCTAATGTGGCACGGATAATATGGTACTTATTAACGCCTCTTGTAATTCCTACAATCGTTCCTCTCGCATACTGATCCCAGTGGGGCGCGCCAAGGCCTGTAAAAGCTGGTACCACATAGCAGCCGTTGGTATCCTTTACCTTATTTGCCATATACTCGGAATCCGGCGCAGAATCGATAATCCGCATTTCATCCCGAAGCCACTGGATTGCGGCGCCTGCTACAAAGATGGAACCTTCCAATGCATAGTTTACTTTCCCGTCCAGTCCCCACGCAATGGTGGTAACCAGTCCGTTCTTAGAGAAAATCGGCTTCTCTCCCGTATTCATTAAAAGGAAGCACCCGGTTCCGTAAGTATTCTTAGCTTCTCCCGGATTAAAGCAGGTTTGCCCGAATAGCGCAGCCTGCTGATCCCCCGCGGCTCCGGCAATGGGAATCGGGCCTCCGAGGAAGGAAGGATCCGCATCACCGTAAACACAACTGGATGGCTTTGCTTCTGGAAGCATGCACTTAGGAATATTCAGCTCCGCTAAAATCTCATCATCCCATTCCAGCTTCTGAATATTAAACAGCAGGGTTCTTGCGGCATTGGAGTAGTCGGTTACATGAACCTTTCCTTTTGTCAGTTTCCAAATCAGCCAGGTTTCTACCGTACCAAACAAAAGCTCCCCTTTTTCCGCTCGTTCTCTTACTCCCTCTACGTTATCTAAAATCCATTTTAGTTTGGTTCCGGAAAAGTAGGCATCGATTACCAGGCCGGTTTTCTCACGGAACGTATCCACCAGGCCTTTTTCCTTTAAAGAATCACAGTATTCAGAAGTACGGCGGCACTGCCATACAATTGCGTGATACACCGGCTCCCCTGTAGCCTTGTCCCAAACAATGGTGGTTTCACGCTGGTTGGTAATTCCAATTGCCGCAATATCGCTTGCCACAGCCCCGATCTTGGACATAGCCTCCACTGCCACGCCTAACTGGGACGACCAAATCTCATTGGCGTCATGCTCTACCCAGCCTGGTTTTGGGAAATACTGGGTAAACTCTTTCTGAGCCACACTGCACATCTCACCCTTCTCGTTAAAAAGGATACACCGATTACTGGTTGTCCCCGCGTCCAGTGCCATTACGTACTTTGCCATAAAAATACCTCCTCTTAAAAATAGTATGTAATAAATTTTTTATCTATACGCACTGCCGAACCCTCCCCCGGCAGATGAGTATCTTGTTTTCGTTTGGATGCTTTTGATTCGCTTCCCTCCTATTGCCCTATCGGTATGGCAAATCATCCGGCAAAATTCCTGCCTACATCATCCATACTTTCTGATTGGTGGACGATACGGAAATAGCGCCTGCATCCAACGCTGCCATAATATCTTCTTTATCTGTAATTAACCCTCCCGCAATTACCTGAGTTTTCACCCGCTTACAAACTTTGCGGATAATTTTAGGCATGACACCTGGCAAAAGTTCAATAAAATCTGGCCGTACCATAGAAAGCTGTTTTTCTATATTTTCAAATGCCATAGAATCTATAAGGAAAAAACGCATTACCGTATACATTTCCAGCTCTTTCGCACGACGGATCATAGTGGGCTTTGTGGAAATAATTCCATCAGCCCCTGTCTGCTGGCGGATAAAATCCACAGCGATTTCCTTTGACCCAAGACCTGTAATCAAATCCACATGAACAATCGCTAATTTTTCGGATTTCCGGATCCGATTTACGATCTCCTTAATGTTACAGATATCTCCAAATAAAACAAATACCACTTTTACATCCTGAAGGCAGCAACACTTCTCCAGACCATCCATATCCTTAATCGCCGCAATCACTGGATTCGCTTCCACCATATCGTAAAATTTCTGTTCCATGTATCTCTTCCTTCCTTTTTATCCCTTTCTCCTGCTCACTGCCGTATCATTCGCAGCAGCATGATTGATTTGCTGCTGTTTTGTTACTATGTCGGGAAGGAGCGGACGTACTTTCCTGTGAGCCTTTGTCGGATGTGGAGAAAATAAAAAGAGCACAGCATCAAACAACATTTCTGTTGTAATGCTATGCTCTCATCTCTCAGCATGTTATTTGTTTTCTTTATCTGAAATCAATATAGCATACTGCACAGAATTTTGCAAGTAATATTTGTAATTTCTTGTAAATTATACATATTTTAAAGGATATTTTTTCTAATTACTGTGAAATATTAACAATTTTTTCGTTATTTTTTTATCAAAATCATGTATAATTCTTTGTCTTTATTTAATATCCATCAGTGGGCATCCCGGCAAAGCTGGGTAACATCTTCGATACTCCTTGGACCTACATAAGTATCCCGGTCATTTAAAATCACCAGCGGCACCCGCTCTATCTGATAGGCTTTTACCAAGTCGGGATACAAATTGGCATCATACATTTCAGCTTTTACCAGCGGATTCAACATGGCAATTCTCTGACACGCAATCACAACCCCCGGACAATGATGACAGGCTAACGAAACGCAGATTTTAACCGATACCGGGCGCTGTATCTTCTCAATTTTTTTCACTGTGCTTTTTGGTAACTCCTGCCCAGGCCCCGCCAAATTGTAAATTCCGATTACAAAGGAATTGATTTCCTTTCCTCCGGGAACCCCGTGGAAGGCAACACCAGCATAGGCGGAACCGCGATACAGACCTGTGGCGGGAAGATGGCTGGTATCCATTTCCAGACCAGATCCCTCTGACGGTTCATAAAGCTCCAAATGGATCCGATGGCTAAATGCCATAATCCCTTTTAGGAAGGAGGCCATTTCTGCTGACTTTTCCTCCTGTAAATCCACTACGCTCTTAATTACAATCTCCTTATCCAGCTTAGAGAATACTCCCTTTAAGGTTTCCTTTGTTTTTTCATCCAGCAAAGGGCTTTCTTCTGATATCCTGGCCAAATCAATCATATGTGCCTCCGTTCTACAAAAGTCCCACCAAATCCAAGCTGGGTGTTAACGTTTTTTCACCAGGTTTCCACTTAGCCGGGCATACTTGATCCCCGTGTTCCTCCACAAACTGGGCTGCCTGGACTTTTCTAAGAAGCTCCGCCCCATTCCGTCCGATTCCCATATCATGAATTTCATACGCCCTTACCTTTCCCTCTGGGTTCAGGATAAATGTCCCACGAAACGCCTGCCCCTCTTCTTCGTCCAAAACACCAAACTGACTGGCCAGAACGCCTGCCGGATCTCCCAGCATGGTATATTGGATACGTCCAATGGTATCAGAAGCATCCGCCCAAGCTTTATGGACAAAATGGGTATCTTCTGATACAGAATAAATCTGACAGCCGATTTCCTCAAACTCTTCATAAAAATCCTGCAGGTCCCCTAACTCAGTGGGGCATACGAAGGTAAAATCCGCCGGGTAAAAAAACAGAACCGACCAATGGCCTAACAGATCTTCTTTTGCGATCTCAGCGAATTTCCCCATGCGGTATGCCCAAACCTTAAACTCCTCCACTTCTTTTCCGATTAAATTCCCCATAAACATCCTTCTCCTTTTCTTTTTACGCATTCTCAGAGTTTCTTATTTTGAAAGTCCAGCTCCTCTGCGCTGAACTGCGCGAAAGCGGTGTCACGAAGCGACATCTTCCATTCCCGTTTTCTGCGCATCTGCTGGATTTATAAAGGAAGCCCCTTTCATTCATGATAGTGCGACTGCTTGTGGGCGCATGATGGTTTACTTGCCCACAAAGCCCGCAAAGACCAGGAAACGCCTGAATGCTTCACGCCCCTTTTCATCACACTTATAGACGCCTGCGTCTTCCAATACCCTCGCAAATACATGCCCTACCTCTTCCTGGAGGATCTGAGTTACATTCTCTTTCGTTATTGCGTCATATTTCCCACGGAATCCATCCACCCAGTCAGCATGCTTTTCCAATTCCTTATCAGCCCGAATATCCTTGCCCTCTACAATGGCATCGCCTAAAGCCGCCAGCTCTGCCTTTAATCTGGAAGGAAGCACTGCCAGTCCCATCACTTCGATCAGGCCAATGTTTTCTTTTTTAATATGGTGCAGTTCCTGATGGGGATGGTATAGACCCAAGGGGAATTCCTCTGTTGCAATATTATTCCGCAGCACCAGATCTAGCTCAAACCACTCCCCGTTCTTCCTGGCAATTGGAGTTATGGTATTATGAGGCTCTTTGTTGGTTTCGGCGAAAATAAATGCCTCCTCATCAGTATATCCCCTCCAGGCCTTCAGTACCTGATCCCCAAGCTCAATTAAGCGATCGCTGTCTTTTCCACGAAGACGCAGCACAGACATGGGCCAAAAGACAATCCCGGCTTCCACATCCTCAAACCCTGGCTTTTGAAAAAATTGTTCGATTGGCGCCTTTGCCATGGCAAAGGTATAATGACCGCCCTGGAAATGGTCATGGCTTAAAATGGAGCCGCCTACAATCGGAAGATCTGCGTTGGACCCCAGGAAATAGTGGGGAAACAGCTTTACAAAGTCAAACAGCTTTACAAATGTGGCTTTCTCAATTTTCATGGGAATATGCTGGCCGTTAAAAACGATACAGTGTTCATTGTAGTATACGTATGGCGAATACTGGAATCCCCAGCCGCAGTCATTAATGGTGATGGGAATCACCCGATGGTTATTTCTTGCAGGATGGTTTACTCGCCCCGCATAACCTACATTCTCCATACACAGAAGGCATTTGGGATAACCGCTTTGCTTTGCCAGTTTAGCGGCAGCAATGGACTTGGGATCCTTTTCTGGTTTGGACAAGTTTACCGTAATATCCAAATCCCCGTACCTGGTCGCGGTCTTCCATTTTAAATCTTTGCAAACACGATATCGGCGGATATAGTCAGAATCCTGACTCAGCTTATAAAAATAATCGGTAGCGGCCTGTGGAGATTCCTGATAATGCTTCCAGAACGTTTCGATTACCTGGCTTGGCCTGGGCATCAAGCAGTTCATCAACCTGGTATCAAATAAGTCACGGTATACCACACTGTCCTCAGAAAGGATCCCCTGTTCATAGGCATAATCCATTAATTCCTTTAAAATCCCCTCCAGGTCTTCACATTCCACTCCCCCGTTAGGTTCTTCGTATTCCTCCAGCTTCAGCACATCTAAAATCTGATTTGTGGCATAAATCCGATCCTCTTCTTTTAAAAGCCCGGCATTCAGACCATACTGTACCAATCCTTTGACTGCTTCGTAAACCATACCACATTCCTCCTAATTCCTTTTAACACTCTGTCCACCTGATTCTCAGACATCTGTTTTTTTTATTATAATGGAAAATCTCCAAAAAGAACATGGAAAAATGTTTTTCAAACCTATATTTTTGTTTTAAAGTCGCGGTTACGGCTCACCGCTCACAAAAAATGATGCCTGGGAACCTTGTCTTAAAGCCTTTTTACGTATCGTGTAATCCGTTCCACAATCATCCCGCCTAACAGACCGATCAAAGAACCGGCGATGGTTCCGGCGATCAGCAAAACAGGAAGATAGGAAAATACCCCTATGGTCTGAACTACAAAAGCGGCAATGAATAGCTGACCGATATTATGGCCGATCCCCCCGATTACGCTGATCCCCACTATACTGAACCATCCTCTTTTTTTGCATACAATCATCAGGAACATGCTAAATACGGCTCCTGATAAGCTGTAGAGCATGCCAAACAGGCTGCCAAAGGTAAGGTTTGCCAACAGGATCCTTACCCCGTTAATCAGGGCTGTGCCTCCATTCCCTACGGTGTACAGGCCTACTACGGTTACTAGATTCGCAAGACCCAGCTTGATTCCTGGCGCGCCCAGATAAACGGGGAATAAGGTTTCGATGTAGCTGAATAAAAAGGCCAGTGAAATCAAAAGGCCATACCTGGCAGCCAATGTGGCAGAGGATAATTTTTTCTTTTGGTTTTCTTTCATGATCAAATCCCGGTTGTCTGTTTTCCAAATTTGCCCTTATTCGCTAACGTTACTTTCATCTTCTTTTGGAAGGCTTTGCATATACTGATGCATGGATTCGGCTACGATTTTACTGTGCGCCACAGCCTCCACTACGGTCCGCGCGCCATTTACCACATCACCGGAAGCAAAAATGCCAGGCCTTGAAGTATGCCCCGTTTCATCTGCCACCAACAGGCCCTGCTCATTGGCCTTCAGGCCTTCTGTGGTACTGACAATCCGGTTTCTTGGCCCTTGGCTGATGGAAATAATTACGCTGTCCGACGGATAACATTTATCCGATCCCGGCACTTCTGTCAGGTTTCCTTCTTCATCTTCCTCCATATCCCGGAAAATCACGCCATCATCTTTAATCTCCACTGGCATTTTATTATATTCAAACGTCACCCCTTCCAGTTTGGCATAGCTGAACTCGTAATCACTGGCCGCTACTTTTTTTGTCAGGGAGAAACAGGTAAGCTGCTGCGCGCCTTTCCGGATCGCCGTCCTGGCCACATCCATAGCGGCATTGCCCGCTCCGATTACAATCACTCGCTCTCCCAACTTATAACTGTCTGGATTATTCAGATAATTAATCCCGAAATGAACGTTGCCAAAGGTTTCCCCCTTAATATGAAGGGTATTGGGATTCCATACCCCGGTTCCGATAAAGATGGCCTTATACCCGTCCCGGAACAGATCTTCAATCCCGATGGCCCCGCCTCCTACGGTGGTATTCGGTCGAATCTTAATCCCTTTCATTTCCAAGTGGCGGTACTGAATATCATCCAAAACTGATTTCGGGAGGCGGAATTCCGGAATCCCATAGCGGAGCACGCCGCCGATTTTATCCTTTCCCTCAAATATGGTAACCTGATACCCATATCTGGCCAATATAATGGCAATGGTAATGCCTGCCGGGCCGGATCCGATTATGGCAACCCGCATTCCGTTGGAGGTGGCCGGACCTTTGGTCATCTTATTGGCATAAGTAGAAGAAATATAATTTTCTATAGTGGAAAAATGGACTGGAGCGCCTTTCCTTCCCAAAACGCAATGGCCTTCGCACTGCTTTTCATGGTTGCAGACCAGACTGCATACGGTTGTTAACGGATTATTCTCAAACAGCATCCTTCCTGCCTCATCTAGCTGATTTTCTTTTAACAGGCGAATTGCTTCCGGAATATTTGTATGAATCGGGCATCCCTTCTGGCACTGGGGCACCTTACACTGTAAGCAGCGGTTTGCTTCATCCATAACATGTAATGCCATGTCATATCCTCCTTCAAAATTTACTGGTTCTATTTTACCATGTACTGCTTTTATGGGACAAGAGGTTTCCTTCATTTATTTTTTTGTCATTTGTTTTTCCTCTGGTACCGTGAATCGAGCATCCAGACCACGCAGGTTCCTGCTGCCAGAGATATCCCCATTAAGAAAAATCCAAGAACAGCCGGCCAGACAGGCGCCTGCTCCGCTAAGTATGCCGCAAACTGCCATATTCCTAGCAAGCCTTCCCTTTACCCGGCTTTCCAGCCAGACCCCTACAGCGCCAAAAAGCCGCATAGTAAGCAAAGGAACCCCTATCCAGATCTCAGGCCATCCTATGGCTGTCAGATGCTCTTGCAAAAACATAACTGTAACATATACGGGGCATCCGACTGCCGCACTGGCAAGCAGCTTGCACATGGTTTTCGGATGGCTTTCCATAAACGCGGCACTGGCCTTAATATGTGCCGCAAGCCGCTTTTTCATTCCCGTAAAAAGGCCTGCCTGCCCCATTTTCGGCGCTTTGGCCACAAAAGGCTCCGTCAACATGGCCGCGGACACCATCGACACCCCATACAGGCCCATGCTAAGCAAATACGTTTTCTTCCTGCCAAACAAGTCCGCCGCCATTCCGCTTGGAACCTCACAAATCATACTGGTAATGTGAAAAATACCTTCTGCTACTCCCACCTGCGTCAAAGAAAATCCCCGCTTCAGCAAAAATAATACTTATACTCCGTCCGAAATCCAGATACAAACCGACGCATCGAAAACATATAGCTTTTTAATTTGATTTTCAATATTCATAATTCGTTCCCTTCTGTCTTTTTTCTGTTTATGAAAGACGAACAATCGTCCTTCATAAACACTCTCCAGCAAAGCGAAATAAAATACTGACAAAATAAAATGCCCGCAAAATAAAGAACTCCTGCCTGTTGCTTCATGCCACGGCAACATGGGCGGCTTACTTATTTCACGTTCCATATGATAGAAAAAGAATCCTGTCCATCAGGATTAAAAAAGCACTCAATTACAGGAAATAACGCCGAACTGGCGACAGAATAAAAGAACATTTCCTGAAAAAGGGCGCACTGATAGCCTGGATGAATCAAATGTTTCCTTTTAGCTTGAATACATTTGCGGTTTTCCAGCACATAACCAGCGGCTCCTTTTCCAATACGCTAACTGACTTTGCTATAAGCAGCAAACCGTCAGACCTCATAAATTTTAAGCTTCCCCTGCCTGTATCTTAAGCAAGATCGTTGTTAACATACAATATCCGTAACAAAAAAGCAAGCTTTTTCATCCGTTTCTGGTATACCGGCACCCCGGAAAATTACTGCATCCCAAAAACGCGCCAAACCGTCCGTTCCGTTTCACCAGTTCCCCTCCGCACTTTGGGCAAATCCCCGCATCCAGATCCGCCTTTCTTTCTTTTAACTGTTTTCCCATCTCTTCATAACATTTCTGGTTGATCATGCAGTCATTTAATGCCCTGTGGGCTCCCTCTGTGCTAATATGAAAATGGGCTGCTAAATCAGTCAATCGATGGCGTGGCAGTTCCTTTAAGCAGCTCCTGGCCATAAATAAGGTGTCAATATAATCATTTTCCACTTGCTTTCTCTCGCATTTTGCAACAGCACAATCTAAAAATTTCATATCAAAGCTTTGGATATTATGGCCGACCAAAACATAATCCCCAATAAATTCCAAAAACTGATTTAGTACCTGGAACAGCTTCGGGGCATCCTTCACCATATCATCCGTAATCCCATTTACCTTGGAAGCCTCTTTGGGAATGGGGCGCCCCGGGTTTACCAGGGTAGAAAATGTGGCAATAACGTTCCCATTCTTCGCCTTTACTGCTGAAATCTCTATAATGTCATCAGCAGCCGTTCTTAATCCCGTGGTTTCCAAGTCGAACACCACATAATCCGGCACATAATATGTTAACCGCCTTCTTCCTTTGGCTTCCATTCTATCATCCTCCGTATGTTCTGAATTTTCCCCTGTCATCCTTTCGTTTGCCTATTGGGTAACCGCCTGGCTAACGGTTAAAATTAGAACTTGTGCTCCCCGTTTATTTTACAGCTAACGTTTTGCCTTTCATGGCCAGCGTGCATATTCCGCCCCGCTTCAGCCGCCCAAACAGCAAAAGTTCCGCCAAAAGAGGTTTTACTTGTCCGGCTATTACCCGGTCAATTTCCCTGGCTCCGTATTCATTTGTAATCCCGGCCTTTCTCACATATTCGGCAGCTTCCGGCTGAATACGCAGTTCCACCTTCCTGGTCCTTAGCTTATCCGCCAGCTCATCAAGCTTCTTTTGGGTAATCCTTCCAGCCATTTCATCATCCATGCTACGAAACTGCACAATGCGGCTTAACCGGTTTCTGAATTCCGGCTGGAATGTCCGGTTTACCGCTTCTGTCAACGCATCCATATTAACAGCACCGCTTCCAAAACCAATCCGGCTTTTTCCCACCTGGCTCGCCCCTGCGTTGCTGGTCATAATCAGGATAATATTTCTGAAATCAGCTTTCCTTCCCTGATTGTCTGTTAACGTAGCGTAATCCATCACCTGGAGAAGTACATTGAAAATATCTGGATGGGCTTTTTCAATTTCATCCAGCAAAAGAACCGCGTGAGGATGCCGGCGGATTTCTTCGGTGAGAAGACCGCCTTCTTCATAGCCTACATATCCGGCGGGGGCGCCAATCAGCTTTGCCACCGTATGCTTTTCCGCATACTCGCTCATATCAAAGCGGAGAAAGGAAATCCCCATCTCTTCTGCTAGCGATTTAGCTAGCTCCGTCTTTCCAACTCCTGTGGCTCCAACGAAAAGAAAGCTGGCAATGGGCTTCCCTTCATCATTTAACCCGGCCTTTGAAAACTTCACTGCGTTACAAACTTGAACTACCGCCTCATCCTGGCCGAAAATCCGGGCCTTCAACTGTTGCTCCAGCATGGCCAGCTTTTTTGTATCCTCTTTTTCCACAGTCTGCAAGGGAATTCTACAGGTTTTTGACAGCACTTGATCAATCAGCCCTTTCCCCACGGTCTGGCTTTTCTGCTGCAGGGGATGAAGGCGGCGGTAAGCTCCTGCTTCATCAATCAGGTCAATGGCTTTATCTGGAAGAAACCGCTCATTTACAAAGCGGCTGCTAACCTCCACTGCGTGTTCTAGCACTCCTTTCCCAAACTTAACCCCATGAAAGCTCTCATAGCCGGATTTTAAGCCCTTCAAGATTTGAACCGCCTCCTCCTTAGAAGGCTCTTTCAAGTCCACATTTTGAAACCGGCGCACCAGACTTTTACTTCCGGAAACATGTTTCTTATATTCCTCATACGTAGTAGCGCCGATAAACCGGATTTGTCCGGCTGCCAGATACGGCTTTAACAGGTTTGCCACATCTAAGCTGCCTCCATTTACCGCTCCTGCTCCCACAATATTGTGGATTTCATCCAGATAAAGAATTGGTTTCTCCTGCCCAGACAATCCTTCCATAATGACCTGGAACCGCTTTTCAAAATCTCCCCGGTACTGAGTTCCGGCCAGAAGGCTTCCTAAATCCAAAGCATACAGCCTGGCACCGGACAAAAGGGGCGGAACCTGGTTCTGGAGCAGCTTCTGCGCAAGACCGTACGCCATGGCTGTTTTTCCCACCCCCGGCTCCCCGATATAAAGTACATTGTTCTTATCTTTCCGGCAAAGGATTTGGATGGTTCTCTCCAACTCCTCTTCCCGTCCGATCAGGGGGTTCTGCTTTTTGCATGTTTCATTCATATCCTCCAAATACTGTTTCCAGCGCCCCTTCCCAGACTTGGCTCCCCCTTCTTCCTCTGCCTCTTCCCCTGATTTTTCTCTTTTATGTTCTGGATTCGTCTGTTTTCCGGGTCCGCTTTGGTTTTCCTCCTGATATCCCTCTATCTCGTCTGGTCGTTCCTTCGCAAGGCTAATCCGGGACATGCCGCCCAATACTTGGACCAAATCTACTTCCTGGACAGCCAGATAATACAGACCGTAGCTGTCCTCCAGCCTAAGGATAGCTGACAGCAAATGCCCCGTATCCACTACGTTTCTGCCACTGGTCCTGGCCTGCCCCTCTGCCATATAAAGAACCTTCTCCGTATCAGCAGTAAGCCTTACATTTTCTTCCTGGCTTGTCTTTTCCGCATGCTCCTTTACATACTGGAGGATTTGCTCTCGGAGCATGTTTACATCTCCTCCACCAGCTTCGTATTCCTGAGAAAAATCTTCATCAAAGGTTAGACCATATATCATATGTTCCGGCATAAAGTATCGATGTTTCTCCTCTCTGGCCAGACCCACCGCGCGCTCCATTACCTTCTGCATGTTTTTACTGAATTCCATCGTTTTTCTGCCTCATTCTCTACCGCGTTTTCAGTTCCATTCCGCCTCTGCTATCTGCATACAGCTTCCACTTTCAGCGGATATCCCTCTTGCCTTGCCCACTGGACCGCATCCGCCGCCTTCGTTGCCGCGATATCCTTTGGATATATGCCGGCCACAGCATAGCTTCCCTTATGAATACTCATCATCAGAGAAATCGCGCTGTCCGGATCCTTGTTAAAAATCTGAATCAATACTTCTACCACAAAATCCATCGGTGTAAAATCATCATTATAGATCAAAACCTGATACTGCCTGGGGATCTTAATTTTCTCTTTTTCCAGATCCCTTATCTGTTCCTTTGCAGCCATACTTCTCTCCTTTTATTTCCCTGATCTAATATTAATTTTATTTTATGCCTGTGCCAATCCATAGGCAAAATGTCAAGCTTCTTATCGCTCTTTTGACGCTTGTTCCAGTCAGCGGGAAACGCTCTCATCCAATAAAAATATTATACTTCCCCCTATCAAGATTGGCAAGAACAAAATCCGACGCAAGCTGGTATGGAATCAAGGGATTCCTTTCTTTTCCCAGCGCCAATTGAAACACCTAGCAAAGAAAACCTTCCGATTCTCAGGTTGACAAAACTACGCAATGTGATATACTTTTAGTTAAACCAGCATGTAAAACATGCTGAAAACAAGAACTATATTTCATGTTGCCGGGAATGCATAGGGCATCCCAAACAGGAAGCCGCCCTGAATGTAATTTTTTGCATTTGTTCCAAGGAGCAATACAAACCGCCTGTTACCGGGCAGCCCGATAAAATTAAGAAATACTCCATTTCATAGGCGTACAGAATATTACATAAGGAGCATCTGCATGGAGAAAATATTAATTATCGATGACAGCATCGTACACGCCAAATATTTAAAAACAATTTTAGAGGACACTTATCAGATTACTCTTGCACACACAGCAAACGACGGTCTTACCTATGCCAAAACCGGTTTATATTCCCTAATCCTTCTGGATGTGATTATGCCGGATGTGGATGGTTTTATGTTACTGAAAACACTCCAGGAAGAGCTGATTACCGAACATATCCCCGTCATCCTGATTACCAGCCTTTCTGACATCCACAGCGAAGAACACGGGCTTGTTCTTGGCGCTGTAGATTATATTGTGAAACCCTTTAATCCCCTGATTGTCCGGGCCCGGGTAAATACTCATATAAAACTGCATCAGTACCGGATCCGGTATGAGCAGCAGGCCATGGAAGATGAACTGACCAAAGTGGCAAACCGCCGGCATTATGAACAGTACAGTATTCTCAAATGGCAGGAAGCAATCCGTTTAAAAACTTCTTTTTCCGTGTGCATGTTTGATATTGATAAATTTAAATTGTATAACGATACATATGGACATCCCGCCGGGGATCAAGTAATTATATCTGTCGCTCAGACTGTAAATTCCTATCTGCAAAGGGGCACCGACTTTTTTGCCCGTTATGGCGGAGAGGAATTTGTTGCTGTGGTTTTAGGCGGGGAAGCTGATAAAGTCTTTTCCCATTTTAAAAAAATCCGTCAGGCCGTGGAAGATCTGCATATCCAGCACAGCGGATCCGTTTCCCCTTGGGTTACTATCAGCATAGGCGGAATTACTATGTTTCCCAAGTTAAATGACAAATACGAAGTCTGCTTAAAGCTTGCGGACGGGATGCTGTATGACGCAAAACACTTTGGACGGAACCAGGTGGTCTGGGCAAACGAAAAGATGATTCAGTGGAAAGAACGAAATTAATGATTCATTTAAAAAGGCAGCCCTGTCAATGACGAAGCCGTGCATTGGCAGAGCTGCCTTTTCCTATTTTCCTACAAAGTATCCCGCAAAGCACGCCATGACCCGCTTTGCGAAATTTTAACGCTGACCCTTAAGACCGACTATAAAATGGAACCTATTTATGATTCCTCCTCGTCGTTTACATAAACCGAAATTTCAATCAATGTTTTTCCTTTTCTGTCCTCAAATGCTGCCAGGCTGCTGCCACTAAAATAATAATAGCTTCTGTAACTGTAATAGTCGCCGTCTCCGTAACGGTATGTATTCAATTCATTTGTAACCGACCACAGATTATTTTCTAAGTTAATCATTTTTTCTAAAAACTCACTTCCACCCTCGGATGTCCTGACCTTTCCGGAAGAACGGATATCCTCCAAAATAGCAGTTAAACGCTGCTTTTCTTCTTCCAGATCCGCTACTCGTTTGGTTAAATTCTGATATTGGATTGTGTAGTCCTCTATGGAGTCGGAACGATCGGTTACCTTATATCTCTCTGTTACCTGTTGGATTACTTCATCTGCCTGATCCTCCGGAACTATAATGTCCACCTTGGTCCAAAGGGTACTGGACTTTCCATAATAATCATCATAGTAGTCATAGTAGTCATTATAATCATCGTAACCGTAATAGCTGTCCTCTTCTTCCACTTCTGTCATTCCTTCGGTTTCCTTCGTTTCACCGTCTTCTGTTTCTTCTTCCGCTTCCTCTTTTGTTTCCTCTTCTTCTATTTCATACATGGAAGTAATCAGGCCGGTTATATATCCGCCATGTTCCGCCGTAACCGTCTTTAACTGTTCTACCATTCCCTGGGTATCTTGCGGCTTAATTTCCAGTTCCAATTCCACCTCTGAAATCAAAACCCGTTCTCCGTTTTTCCCATCCTGAGATGCTTCTGCGGGACTTGTGGATATAGGTGTTTCACCGTTTCCCGCAGGAGAGCTTTCTTCTTCCACTACCACATCATTTGTCCCCCCCGCACATCCGGAAACTGATATCGTTAAAACTACAGCAGCCACAGAACTCAAGAACAATTTTTTCATAGTATATCCCCTTTTTCTTGTAAAATAATTACAACTTATAGCTCCTAATTATACCTTTTGTTTCTGTTTCTGTCAACTGCCGCATCGTTCTTCAATGCAATCTTATATTGGAATTCATTTCAATTTAGATTGCAAACTATCATAATATCTCTCTTATCCTCTCCAAACTTTACAGAAAATAATGAACCAATTAATGATGTTGTCCTTATCGCTTTCATAGATAACCTTTACTTTTAATTCTGGGTTCTCTTTTCCAGGCCTTTCCATCGGAAATCCGGAATCACATCATACCAGTGTTCAATCCCCAAAATCTCTTTCGCAAATTTGGTAGCTTCCAGGGTTTTTGTACTTTTATCAATGTTCCGGTATACCTCATAGCTTTTTTTCATGGTAGTCGGCACAATCCGATCTGGCTGATTCATATCGCACCGATACAGGCCAAAGCTGGCGGAAAGCTGCGCTTCGGAAGGCGCGTCGATCTGACGGCTCATAATAAAAGCGTCAATATAAGGATTGCTGTCTACAATATAATAAGCATAGGCAATAGCCGCCGCCTGTAGCTCTTCACATTCCCCCCTGGTTGCGCTGGTAGAGGTAAACCCTTGTTCCGACAATATAATATGGCGCACCTGGCCGGAAGCGGTAAGCATCTCTGGTTTCTGGAAGTAATCAGTCAGCACAGACAAATTTCCGATATTCACAATCGGCGACGTTTCTGACCAGGTTACAAGACCAGTGGCGCCGTCATCCCAAAATTCCGGTTCTGTCAGCGGCACAGAGTAGGGGTGGTATGCCAGGTTCCAGTCAATGGGCCCCCCTGCCAGAATGCGGGACTGGAATGTATCAATAATATCCTTTGCATTGTACTTGGTTGTGCCATTTGCCTCATGGTTCCAGTTATAATCGGTAGAAAAATATACCCGATCATTAGCGCTGGTACTCTTGATTGCCGTATAAAATACCCGGAACGCCCTCTCATACTCCTGCACGTACTGGTTGATATCCATAGGGCCGATATAATTCCATTCCTGGTTGTTAATCTCATTTCCGATAATCCAGTTGGAAACCTTGCCATTCCCGGTTCCGCCATAATGCTCCGCTAAAAAGGACGCGATAGCTTTAATATCTTCATAGCCTGCTTTCGTAGAGGCGTTAAACATATAGTAATTGATTCCAGCCGTCTGCTGTACTCCGGGATAATATAGATCCGGCGTGGCATCATTCCAGCTATTTAAAATTACCGCCGTTACCGACAGATCCTTTGCTGTGAAATTTTTTACAATTTTATCATACTCATCCAGAAGGTCTTTATTAAAATGATACGTTTTGCCCTCATATTCATAGTCGATTCCTGTCCCCAAAATAAACTGGAACGGAAAATTAACAATTACATGCTTCACGCCTAGGTGAAAGGCGTCATCTAGCATAGAGGTTTCAATTAAAAGTCCTTTTTTGGTCAAAGGGGTTTTAAATGGCTCCTGGTTCTTGGCCACAACCTCCGGATTGGTAATATAAACCGGATGGCTCACCTGTACATATTGCTCCCCATCCCAAACCGCGACTGCAAATTTTGAATACAGGCGGCTGGAAGCGCTTCCCAAGTTTAATGGGATCGCAAACGCGGCTTCCGTTCCTTTCGGCGCTGTAGCGGCGTAATCGGTACGCGTCCCGATGCTGTCCTCATAGGGGGCAAGCTCAAATAAATAAAACTGGCTGTCATTGGCCAGGACGCCCCCATAGTTTACGGCAGTAACCTGTACCTGTTCCCCATTGATTGCGCAAGACGTAATCTGTACATTTTCCGCAGGTGTAAGCCCTTCTGCATGGGCTGTATTCACCCCCAGATTTAAAATCATCAGCAAAACCGCCAGTACAATCCAAAGCAGCGGTCCCAGCTTTTCCCTTATTTTCCCTAACGTCTGTTTCATAATTCGCACCAGCCTTAAGTAAACACAGTTGCGTGTTCATTTAAAGCGCAAACACAAAGGGTGAAAAATGTGTGTTCGCATTTTGTCCTTCCTTCTTTTTTTCTTTCACCCGTTCCTCCATACCTACTTTGGAGCCGCTTTTGCAGGCTCTTTGGCACACGAAAAAGCCATTTAGGCAAAAGCATTTCCGTCCTTTCCGGCTTTCCTTCCATTATATGTATGATATGGAAAAATACAAGCTTTATTCCTCTTACGTTGTCTTACAGTTTCCTTAACTGAAGAAAATCCGCTACTTCCAGCGGCCTGTCTGCCACTAACTTAGGATGAAAGGCCTCTAGCTCTTCTCTTCCCCGAAATCCCCAAGCTGCCCCCACCGCGTCCAGGCCCGCATGAATCGCTGTCCGCATATCTGTGTTGGTATCCCCCATGTACAGGCATTCCCCTGCTGTTATGTTTAACGCCTTTTGGATTCGATAAACACCGGCAGGATCCGGTTTTTTGGGAAGACCTTCCTGCTCTCCTAATATATAGTCAAAATATCCCTTCCCATATACGGCTTCCACGCTTTCCACACCTCTGTCATGAGGCTTATTGGTCAGAACCGCCAGCTTCATCCCCGCCTCCTTCATACGGTCTAAAAGTTCTTTCATCCCATCATACGGCTCCAGGCTGTATAAACAGTGTTCCCGGAATAATTTCTGGTAAATCGGAAGGGATTCTTCCAAATGCGCCAGCTCTTTATCGCCACATACTTCCAAGCTCCGCTTCATCTGCATCCGGTAGCCGTCACCTACTATTTGTTTCATACACACCTCTGTCAAAGGCCCCAGGCCAAACTGTTCCAGCACCAGGTTTGTGGTATAAGTTAATGCGTGTATTGTATTAATAATTGTTCCATCCAAATCAAAGATACAGCAACGGTATGGATTTTTCATATTCTCTTCCTTTCTTTTGACCCTGGTATCATGTCATATATTTTAGTAAGATTTTTTTCAGATAGTTTATAAATTTTAAATGATGTTGACATACTCTGGACATATTTATCCCTTATACTAAAGCCAGTTACCAAATAAGGCAACTGCCAAGCAAACTTTTTCATATTCATACCGGATGGTACTAATATTACTAAGTTCCGGCCCCCAAAACATTTTCTTATTTAATACCTACCATTCCCAAAATACACCGGCCTAAGCCGGTGTATTTCATTTCTCCAATTCTTCTCTCAATTCTTTTAAGGCCTCCCCATATTTTCCGGGGACCGCAATCCGGTTTCCTTTTAAGATGCCTCGAAAATAAAATCTGCGAAAACCAGAGATTTTTTCTCCCATTTCCTTCTTATGCCTTTGCAGCTTCTCGATTTTTTCCGATAATGCCCTGGCACTTTCCCGGATGGTTTCCAGCTTTTCGTCAACTTCTGCTCTCAGCTCCGTTTTCCATTCCACAGCATGGCGTGCTGTCGATTCTGCTATCAGCGCTACTGTGGAATCCTTGAATTCACTTATCTTGGCAGCAGCCGCATGGCGCAGCTCATCCATATGCAGGGCCGTTTCTTCCTGAGCCATGGCCAGCTTTTGCTGTGTCTGCTCTGTTAGCCTGCTTTTTAGCCCGGTAAGCTGTACCTGCAGCTCCTCTAGTTCCATCCGCATGTTGGACATGGCTTCCAGCGCCCGCCCAAGATCCAGGGCGGCCTTGGTAGACTCGATTGTGTCCGCCAAAAACACGGTTCCAAAAACTACCACGAACACGATTTCCCAGAACGGATCCATGCTTAAAACCAGCCGTTCCACTGGCTTATGGATCACCTTGGTTAGGGCGATGGTTAAAAATCCCCATGCAATGGAGGAGCTAAGACAGATATATCCGTTTATTTGAAACGTTTTATCACTGTAATCCCAGTACTTCATCTTAAAAAGCTTCTCCATGCCCCATCCGGTCACATATTCCAGAACCGTAGCCGCCACTACCCCAAGCACGTATACGAAAATGATATGTTCTTTTACGGGAAGGGACACGAACAGCATCATGACCGCTCCGGTACCGTAAAGAGGCAACATGGGAAGCCGGAGAAACCCTCTGTTAACAAAACGGCGCTGTTTTAGTGATACATATGTGGATTCAAATATCCACCCAAAAAAGCAATAGCAGAAGAAAATGATTATCCACTGATACCATTGATATTCGTACATGAATCCCTTCCTTTTCCTGTGGTGTATCCGTTCCGTCAAACGCGGCATGCCATTCTATTTTCCGATCAGACCTGAAAATCATTCCTTAATCGGGCCAGTTAAAGCTACTGGGATAATAGATGGATAAACAACCCGCTTCTCAGCTTTGGCTCAAACCAGGTGGATTTCGGCGGCATTAAAAGACCAGCGTCAGCCACATTTAAAAGCTCCTGGATCGATGTCGCGTACATGGAAAATGCCACTGTCATATCTTCTTTCGTTCGTTTTTCCAATTCCTTCAGTCCCCGGATTCCGCCGATAAAATCGATCCGCTTATCGGTTCTGGGATCTCCGATTCCCAGCACCGGGCCTAACAGGTAGTCTTGCAGCACCGATACATCCAGGCCTTTTACCAGATCTTGGCGCAAGATTTCCGGTTTTGCTTCCAGCCGGTACCACTGCCCGTCCAAATACATGCCAAAAGTTCCCTTTTTTTCCGGGGAATAAGGCAACGGCCCTGCCGATGCCACGGTAAATGATTCTGTGATACGGTTTAAAAATTCCTCTTTTGACAGTCCGTTTAAGTCCTTAACTACTCGGTTATACGGCATAATCATAAGCTGCTCGTCGGGAAAAAGAACGGACAGAAAGTAGTGGTATGGCTCTTTACCCGTATGGTCCGGATGCTCCTCTCTTCGCTTTAACCCAACTTTTACCGCCGATGCCGCCCGATGGTGGCCGTCAGCAATATACGTGGCAGGAACCTGCAAAAAAGCGTCTTCTATCTCCTTTACCAGTCCGGGAGCCGCAATCTTCCATACAGTATGGCCAATGCCGTCGTCTGAAATAAAATCATAAACCGGGGTTCCTAACGTAACCCTGGCTGTCAGCCGATCCAGCTTCTCCATGGCTCGGTAGGCCAGAAAAATAGGGCCTGTATGGGCGTCGGTTGTATCCACATGGCGGATCCGATCCTGTTCCTTATCTTCTCTGGTATTCTCATGTTTTTTAATTACCTGGTTCACATAATCATCTACCGAGCTGCAGGCAACAATCCCTGTCTGGCTCCTGTCATTCATGGTCAAACGGTAAATATAATAGCAAGGGGTTTCGTCCTGGATAAAGGTGCCGTCTTCTATCCTGGTCTTTAAAAGCTCTCTGGCTTTTTCATACACACAGTCCGCATAAGTATCTACCTCATCCGGAAACTGGGTTTCCGCCCGATCAATATTCAAAAAGGATAATGGATTTCCTTTTACTGCCTCGCATGCTTCCTTCCGATTATATACATCATAGGGAAGAGCCGCTACCTGGGAAACATTTTCCGCGTTTGGCCTTACGGCACGAAACGGTTTTACCACTGCCATACGTTTATTCCTCCTTATGCTTATTAATATAACTGGGCAATTACTTACACAGGGATGCTGTTCCACCTTTCGTTTCCCAACATCCCTGCCTTATTAATTTCCAGTTTTTATTTTACCACACGAACCCGAAGAATTCCCTTTACTTCCTTCAGCTTCAGTATTGTGGCCTCTTCCGCCACACTCTCCAAATCCAAAAGGGTGTAAGCATATTTATCACGGCTTTTATTGGTCATGTCAGAAATATTCACACCTTGGCCTGCCAGGATTCCGGTAATCTGTCCAATCATATTGGGGATATTCTGGTGCATCACCGCAACACGGCTGGCTGTGCGGCAGATCCCCATATCACAGGAAGGATAATTAACAGAATTTTTAATATTTCCGTTTTCCAGGTAATCCATCATTTCCTTTACAGCCATTACCGCGCAATTATCCTCAGATTCCTCTGTAGAGGCGCCCAAATGCGGAATGGCTATTACATGTTTCATATGAACCGACTTTGGATTGGGGAAATCCGTAACATAGCGGCGAACCTTGCCGGATTCCAATGCCTTTTGCATTGCGTCATCATCCACCAAAAGATCACGGGCAAAGTTCAGCACAACAACCCCATCCTTCATGGAAGCAATGGTTTCTTCGTTGATCATCTTCTTGGTGGCATCCATCAGCGGCACATGAACCGTAATATAATCGCACTCCTGGTAAATGCTTTCTACGGATGTAATATGCTTTACCGCACGGGAAAGCATCCAAGCCGCGTTTACTGAGATAAAGGGATCGTATCCGTAAACTTCCATTCCCAGCGCGGCTGCCGCATTGGCCACTTCGGTACCGATTGCCCCCAGGCCGATTACACCAAGTTTCTTCCCTTTCATCTCAAAGCCCGCAAATGCTTTTTTGCTCTTTTCCACAGACTTGGCAATATTTTCATCTTCTTTGTTTTCCTGGCACCACTGAATGCCTCCCACAATATCCCTGGAAGCCAAAAGCATCCCTGCCAGCACCAGTTCTTTTACTCCGTTTGCGTTGGCGCCTGGGGTATTAAATACAACAATCCCTTTTTCGGCACATGCGTCCAGGGGAATATTATTCACGCCCGCGCCTGCCCTGGCAACTGCCAGAAGTGGATCCGGCAATTCCATGTCATGCATGGACGCGCTGCGGACTAAAATACCCTCTGCCTCTGCCACCTGATCCGTTATTTCATATCCGTCAGTCAGCAGCTCTGTCCCGTATTTGGAAATTGGATTTAAGCAATGTAATTTCATCATTTTCATTCCCCCCGAATTATGCATGTTTTTCTTCAAAATCCTTCATAAAGGCAACCAGCTTTTCTACGCCTTCTATGGGCATGGCATTATAAATGCTGGCACGCATCCCGCCTACGGTTCTATGGCCCTTTAAGTTCTCAAGGCCGGCAGCCTTTGCCTCCTTTACAAACAGGGCATCCAGCTCCTCATTTCCTGTTACAAAGGGAACGTTCATCAGGGAACGATCTTTCTTTGCCACAGTCCCTTTAAACAGCTTGCTTGAATCCAGGAAATCATATAAAATCTTTGCTTTCTTCTCGTTATATTCTTTCATGGCAGTCAGGCCGCCTTTGGCTTTCAGCCACTTAAATACTTTGCCGCAAATATAAATGCCATAGCATGGAGGCGTATTATACAGGGAACCGGCGTCTGCATGGGTTTTATAGCGGAGCATGGTAGGGGTTTCCGCAAGCACATCCTCTGTAATCAGATCCTCACGGATAATTACGATTACCACTCCCGCGGGCCCTACATTTTTCTGAACGCCGCCGTAGATTACCCCATACTTTGTAACATCAATCGGCTCTGATAAAAAGCAAGAGGATACATCGGCAACCAGCGTTTTCCCTTTCGTATTTGGCAGCTCATGGAAAACTGTTCCGTAAATGGTATTATTCTGGCAGATATATACGTAATCGGCATTCTCATCAATCGGCAGATCCGAGCAGTCTGGTATGTAGCTGAACGTTTGATCCGCGCTGGATGCAACCGCATTGGCTGTGCCGTAACGTTTTGCCTCCTGCCACGCCTTTTTTGCCCACTGGCCTGTAATAATATAATCGCCTACTTTATTTTTAAACAGGTTCATCGGAATTGCTGCAAACTGCTGGGAAGCGCCTCCCTGGAGAAAGAGCACTTTATAATGATCCGGGATATTCATTAATTCCCGCAGATCCTTCTCCGCGTCATCGATAATCTGCTGAAATGCCTTTGAGCGGTGGCTCATCTCCATCACCGACATTCCGGTTCCCTGGTAATCTAACATTTCCGCCGCGGCCTCTTTTAATACCTCTTCTGGCAATACAGCCGGTCCTGCCGAGAAATTATATACTCTGCTCATATCTTGGCCTCCTTAAAATTTTCATATTCACTATTGTATGTACTAACCATTTATTCTATTAATTTGTTAACACTTTGTCAAGCTAAACCAAACAATCTTGCTGAATTTTACTGAATTTTTAAATCGGTATCGTCAAACGCGTCCTCTATCGGCGCCCCTGCAGGCACCATTGGGAATACTTTATCATCACAATTAATCTGGCATTCAATCACACATGGAATATTTAATTCCATGGCTTCTTTCAATACTGGCATAAACTCCTCTTTTTTCGTTACCCGGTAAGCCTTAGCGCCCATGGCTTCCGCAAGCTTTACAAAATCTACCGCGTCATTTAACACGGTCTGAGAATACCGTTTGCCGTAAAATAGCGTCTGCCACTGGCGTACCATCCCCAAAACATGGTTATTGATGACCACTTGGATAATGGGTATGTTGTACCGGGTAGCTGTGGCGATTTCGTTCATATTCATACGGAAACAGCCGTCACCTGCCACATTAATTACCGTCTTATCTTTACAGCCAAGCTTTGCCCCGATGGAGGCTCCTAAGCCATAGCCCATGGTTCCAAGGCCGCCGGAGGTTAACAAGGTTCTGGGATTTTTATAGCGATAGTACTGTGCCGCCCACATCTGATGCTGCCCAACTTCCGTTACGATCAAGGCATCCCCTTTTGTGGCTTCATAAATTTGTTCAATAATATAGGGCCCTGTAAGCACACTCTTATCATAACGTAAGGGGTACATATCTTTCATCCGCTCAATATGGGCAATCCATTCATCATGGTGAATGGGATCCAAACGGGCGTTTAATTTCCGAAGGATCACTTTTACATCCCCGATTACATAGGCGTCAACCTTAATGTTTTTATTAATTTCCGCTGGATCCACATCAAACTGGAGAATCTTTGCATTCTTTGCAAATTTCGACGCGTTTCCTGTTACCCGGTCACTGAACCGGGCGCCTACTACAATCAAAAGGTCGCATTCTGTAATTCCGAAATTGGAAGTTTTTGTCCCATGCATTCCCACCATTCCGGTATAAAGCTCGTCTGTGCCGTCAAACGCTCCTTTTCCCATTAAACTGTCTGCTACAGGAGCCTGGATCTTTTTGGCGAATGCCCGAAGCTCGTCTGCCGCATTAGCGATGACTGCGCCGCCGCCTACAAAAATAAATGGTTTTCTTGCCTTATGGATCATCTCAACCGCGGTATCCATGGCCTCATCTGTAATCTGGTCAGTCAGCCGCTGGATTTCCGCAGGCGCCTCATATTCATAGTCCCATTCCGCTGCCGTCACATCCTTTGTTATATCCACCAGCACAGGGCCCGGACGGCCAGACTGGGCAATAACAAACGCCCGGCGGATTACCTGGGCAAGCTTTGCAATGTCTTTTACAATAAAGCTGTATTTGGTAATGGGAATGGTCACTCCGGCAATATCCACTTCCTGAAAGCTGTCCTTCCCCAAAAGATTGGTTCCCACATTACAAGTAATCGCTACCACCGGAACGGAATCCATGTAAGCCGTTGCAATGCCTGTTACCAAATTTGTAGCTCCCGGGCCGGATGTAGCCAGGCAGACTCCAACCTTTCCGGTTGCTCTGGCATAGCCGTCAGCCGCATGGGAAGCTCCCTGTTCATGAGAAGTTAAAATATGGGTAATCTCATCCTGATGCTTATACAACGCATCATAAATATTTAAAATGGAACCGCCCGGATACCCGAAAACCGTATCCACTCCCTGTTCCTTTAAACATTCAATTACAATTTCTGCTCCTGTTAATCTGCTCATGAAAGCATCTCTCTCCTTCTAATTCAAATCCTGTTAGTTGTCTGTCGTCCTTTTGCTTCCTTCCGGAACCTTTAATACCGCTCCCTTGTCAGCCGATGTAACTAAGGCTGCGTATCTTGCCAGATAGCCTGTGGTTACTTTTGGCGGAGCCGGCTGCCATTTAGCCTTTCTGGCTGCCAGTTCTTCGTCTGAAACCTTTAGCTCTAATTTATGATGATCAATATCAATGGAAATCCTATCTCCTTCTTCTACCAGCGCAATAGGGCCTCCCACCGAAGCCTCAGGGGAGCAATGGCCGATGGAAGCGCCTCTGGAGGCACCGGAAAACCTTCCGTCTGTAATCAGCGCCACACTGGAACCTAATCCCATCCCCGCGATAGCCGACGTGGGATTTAGCATTTCTCTCATGCCTGGTCCTCCCTTTGGACCTTCATACCGGATTACCACCACATCTCCTGCCACAATTTTTCCGCCTTTAATCGCTTCAATGGCATCTTCCTCACAGTCAAATACCCGTGCCGGGCCTTCATGCTTTAACATTTCGGCCACCACTGCCGACCGTTTCACAACAGCACTGTCCGGCGCTAAATTTCCCCGCAGGATCGCAATGCCTCCGGTCTGGCTGTAAGGGTTTTCCACTGGGCGGATCACTTCCGGATTTTTGTTGGCCGCACCGGCAATATTCTCCCCTACCGTCTTTCCGGTAACAGTAATGCAGTCTAAATTTAACAGCCCCTTTTTGCTGATCTCCTTCATTACGGCATAGATGCCGCCTGCCTCGTTTAAGTCTTCCATATAGGTAGGGCCTGCCGGGGCCAGATGACAAAGGTTAGGGGTCTTGGCACTGATTTCATTGGCAATATCCAGGTTTAATTCTACCCCTGCTTCATTTGCGATGGCAGGCAGATGAAGCATGCTGTTTGTGGAACAGCCCAAGGCCATATCCATCGTTAACGCATTTAAAAAGGCCGCTTTTGTCATAATATCTTTTGGTCTGATATTCTTTCGGTACAGTTCCATAACTGCCATGCCGGCTTCCTTAGCCAGCTTAATCCTTTGGGAGTAGACTGCCGGAATTGTACCATTTCCCCTTAGGCCCATGCCTAAAACTTCTGTTAAGCAGTTCATGCTGTTGGCGGTATACATGCCAGAACAAGAGCCGCAGGTGGGACATGCATTGGTTTCAAATTCCATTACATCTTCTTCTGTCATGGTGCCAGCCGCATAGGAGCCTACTGCCTCAAACATACTGGACAGGCTGGTTTTTTTTCCTTTTACATGGCCAGCCAGCATAGGGCCTCCGCTGACAAATACGGTAGGGATGTTAACCCTTGCCGCCGCCATTAAAAGGCCAGGCACATTTTTGTCACAGTTCGGAACCATAACCAGGGCGTCAAACTGATGGGCCAGCGCCATACACTCAGTAGAATCCGCAATCAAATCTCTGGTAACCAGGGAATACTTCATGCCAATATGCCCCATGGCAATCCCATCGCAAACCGCAATAGCCGGGAATACTACCGGAGTCCCTCCTGCCATGGCAACCCCCTGTTTAACCGCTTCTACAATCTTATCCAAATTCATATGGCCTGGCACAATTTCATTAAAGGAACTTACAATCCCTACCATAGGCCGTTTCATTTCTTCTTCTGTCATACCTAACGCGTTAAATAATGAACGATGGGGCGCCTGCTGCATCCCGCGTCTTACCTGATCACTTCTCATAACCGAATCCTCCATTTGTCTATCATTGCCTTCTTACCTTGCAATCCGTTCTGCAATCAAATCTCCCATCTTGGCGCATCCAACTTTCTTACAGCCTTCCCCGTAAATATCTCCTGTGCGATACCCTTCTGTTAAAACCTGCTGTACCGCTTTTTCAACGGCATCTGCCTCTGCGTCCAAATCAAAGGAGTACCGCAGCATCATAGCGGCTGAAAGGATTGTCGCAATCGGGTTTGCCAAATCCTTTCCCGCAATGTCTGGCGCCGATCCATGGCTTGGTTCATATAAGCCAAATTTACTTTCATTCATGCTGGCCGATGACAGCATTCCGATAGATCCGGTAATCATGCTGGCCTCGTCCGATAAAATATCTCCAAACATATTTTCTGTCAAAATCACGTCAAACTGCCCCGGATTCATCACAAGCTGCATCGCACAGTTATCTACCAGCATATGGGACAGTGTTATCTCCGGATAATCCTTTGCCACCTGTTCCACTACGTTCCTCCAAAGGCGGGAGGAGTCTAACACATTGGCCTTATCCACGCTGATTACCCTTTTTCTCCGCTTCATGGCAATATCAAAGGCCTTTACGGCGATCCGGCGGATTTCATTCTCGTTATATGTAAGGGTATCCACTGCCGTAACCACACCATCCACTTCTTTGGTGTACCGCTCTCCGAAATACAGACCGCCTGTCAGCTCCCGCATAATCACCAGATCAAAACCATCGCCGATAATGGATTCTTTTAGCGGGCAGGCCCCTGCCAGTTCCCGGTACAGATAGGCCGGACGGATATTCGCAAACAGGTTCAAACCTTTTCGGATCGCCAAAAGACCTGCTTCTGGCCGAAGGTTGGGAGCCACGTCATACCAGCGGGAATTTCCCACATCCCCTCCTACTGCCCCCAGCAAAACCGCATCGCTGTTTCTTGCTGTTTCAAGTGCTTCCTCTGTTAACGGCACACCGTAAGCATCGATAGAGCAGCCTCCCATCAAAACCTCCTGGAAGTCAAACGAATGGCCAAATACCTGCCCCGCCTGATTCAGCACCTTACAGGCTTCCTTTACAATCTCCGGCCCGATTCCATCGCCGGGTATGGTTGTTATATGATAATTCATTTTTCCACTCTCCTTATATTCAGATATTAAACAGCATAAAGACCAGTTCCTATCATGATATCTTATTTGAAAGGGAATTTCAACAAAACATCCTGATTTTTTTTTCATGAAATATACGAGATTGGAATCGGTGATATAATCTTAGGTTATGACAACTGACGTAAGTATGAATTTATTTCCATTTTACAGCAGGTACGGCCCAATCAAAAAATGGTATCCTGATTGCCAGAATACCATTTTTCAAAACGTTTCTATTCAAACCGTACAATTTCTTTTTTCAGTCGTTTCATAATCTTTTTTTCAAGCCTTGATATGTAGGACTGGGAAATCCCCAAAAGGTCTGCCACCTCTTTCTGGGTCATTTCCTCCCCATCTTCGCTGGTCAGCCCATATCGCAGTTCTACGATTTTCCGTTCTCTTGGATTTAAGCGGCTGATTGCGGCATTTAAAAGGCTCCGCTCCGTTTCCGTTTCCAGATCCTTATAAATCACGTCCTCATCCGTTCCTAATATATCGGATAGCAACAGCTCATTTCCGTCCCAATCCACATTCAGCGGTTCATCAATGGATACTTCCATTTTCGTTTTGCTGTTTCTGCGCAGGTACATAAGAATTTCATTTTCAATACACCGGGAGGCATACGTTGCCAGCTTAATATTTTTTTCTGGATTAAAGGTGTTAATGGCTTTAATCAATCCGATAGTCCCGATGGAAATCAAATCTTCCACTCCTACCGCAGTGTTGTCAAACTTTTTCGCAATATATACCACCAGGCGCAGGTTATGCTCAATTAAACCAGAACGAGCTTCTTGTTCCTCCGGGCCTCCTAATTTGCGTATCATCTCTTGTTCTGCTTCTTGGTCTAAGGGCGCCGGAAGGATATCCGCTCCCCCTATGTAATGGATTTCGCCTTCCCGCTGCATTAGCATCGCGCAAAAACTAGGCCTGGTTTTAAACTGAAAACGGCTTGGTACAGAAACTTTTAATATCATGGAAACTCCTCCTCAAAATTTAACAAAACCTTTTAAACCTGATTCTCTTTCTAAAAGATTGCCGCCTGATTACTCATGCAGCAGGATCCGACAGCCATTTTTCATCCGAAGCTCTCTGGGGCTTGCCGCCACCAGCGGATGTTCATATACCAGCTTTTGCTTTCCCTGCGTTGCTTCCATTCGCTCTATGGCAACGGCTTTCAGCATAGCGCCTCCTCCATCAATGGTTCGGTAAGGAATCATGCTGATTTTTTCTATCCTAGGGCAGACATTTTCTAAAAGCTTCCTGTCAGCCACATGGACCGGACGGCCAGATATAGGATCCCGAAGCCGGTTTCCCGTATCCAGGAATCCTTCTGCCGTTACCTGCCTTCCTTTATGAAACAAGGTTACCTGATACCGGCAGGAGCGTTCGGCAGCAGATTCATGGACAATATTCCAGATCCCGTCCGCTAACAAGCAGCTTCCCGCAAGTACGAAAAGCCAGGCTCCAGCTCCGGCGGATCCAAAGCCAAAGCTTTTTCCACCCATGAAAAGCCAAGCTGTGCTACCCCATTCCAAAACGCCTTCTGTCAAGGCCGCCCCAAGAAGCAGCCCTGTTTCCCCTCGGATAAAATCCCGGAAGCACCTGGGGCAAAACGCGGTGATTACCATCAGGCTGCTAATACCAAGCACGCCTGCCGACCACACAAAAACAGACCAAATGCTGGTTCCCATTTGCTTCATCCAGACAAGAAACGCCAGGGCAGAAAGAAAAGCCCCCACAGCGCTTCCTGCAGCAAGCCGGATCCCGCTTCCTTTTAATTTGAGAATCATTCTTAACATCCAAAGGAGGAAAAAATCCATGGAGAAATTCACTAAAAGAAATACGTCCAGGTATAATGTAATTTCCATAAGAAAAAGCCCTCCCTGTCTATTACTCTGATTATAGACAGAAAAGGCTTCAAAGTTTGTCAAACGGAGGGGCCAGATTCCTATTTTTCATCGTCAAAATCCGCCCCCGGATTTTCATATATGGTACGCGCCCGCAAACGGGCGCATGAAGGTTTACTAACCGATTACCTCTTATTCTTTAAGAAATCAGGGATATTGATCTGTACCTCCGGATTTCTTGGCCGATAAGGAGGAGTCGCGTTGGGCTGATTATAGCCGAGAGGCGCCGTTGCGGCCGCTTCTGAGCCTGCCTTTGGCATAGGCTGGGAAGGTGTGCCGTAGCCAGCCATAGGCTGCTTGGGAGGAGTCTTATAACCTGTGTTTCCCGCAAAACCTGCTGTCTGCCGGGCTGCAGGGGCAGCTCCCTGGTTGTCGAGCCCGGTAGCAATCACCGTAATGGTAACCTCATCCTGGGCATTTTCATCATACATGGCGCCGAAAATAATATTAGCATCCTCTCCCGTCAGTTCCTGGACATAGCTTGCGGCTTCATTCGCCTCAATCAGGCTGATATCGCCGGAAATATTAATAATCACATGGGTAGCGCCTTCTATGGTGGTTTCTAAAAGCGGGCTGGATACTGCCTGCTTCACTGCTTCAATGGCTTTATCATCTCCCTTAGCACTGCCGATTCCAATATGCGCGATTCCTTTATCCGTCATAACCGTCTGGACGTCAGCAAAATCCAGGTTTATCAATCCGGGCACATTAATCAAATCCGTGATTCCCTGGACAGCCTGCTGCAATACCTCATCCGCTTTCTTTAAGGATTCGGGCATGGTTGTCCGACGGTCTACAATCTCAAGAAGCTTATCATTTGGGATCACAATTAAGGTATCTACGCTTTCCTTCAAGCGATCGATACCCCTCAGAGCATTATCCATACGGGTCTTCCCTTCAAACCGGAAAGGCTTTGTTACTACGCCTACCGTTAAAATCCCCATATCTTTCGCAATCTTTGCCACTACAGGGGCCGCACCGGTTCCCGTTCCGCCGCCCATACCGCAGGTAACAAATACCATATCAGCACTGCGGATCGCCTGGGCAATCTCATCAGAACTTTCTTCTGCCGCTTTCTCTCCTACCTCTGGCTTTGCGCCAGCGCCTTTTCCTCCAGTAAGCTTTTCGCCAATCTGCATCGTGGTTGGAGCCTGACAGGTAGACAGCACTTGCTTGTCCGTATTAATTCCTATAAATTCGACACCAATGATATTTTCCTCTACCATCCGGTTTACCGCATTATTTCCCGCACCACCTACGCCTACTACAATTATGCGCGCAGCGCTTTCTGATTCATTTATCTTAATTTCTAACAAGACTGTCTCCTCCTTATTCTCCCTGATTTCTGTTTCTTTCTTGTAACTTTATCGTTATTCATATAGAAATTCTAGTCTAACTAATATCATATTTGATTTTTTCAAAAATAGCAACTATTTTTTTGATATATTTATGGAAATTATCGCCTACTTTTTTATAAAAGAATACCACAAATTGCCGTTAGTTTCGTCGTACCGATCTAGATATAAGGTTCCTGCCATTCCCTCCAGTTCGGGAAGCATATTGCATAGTTCCAGGATTTTTCCGTTCATCTCTTTATTATTGCCTAAATACACATCAATATCCCCAATGATTAAGGTTGCGTTGCCCCGATTGTCATACCGGATTTGATCCGCCTGAATTTCATTAACAGAAAGTGCCTGAGTCAGATTCATAATATGTTCGAAAATCCCCTGATCCTCCACCGGAAGAGGCTGATTCAGGACAATACTGCCAAAGGTAAGACCTGTTACCTGTGGAATCCCCTCCAGCTTTCCGGAAGAGCTTTCCACAATAATCCCGTCTTTGTCAAAATACATGTTGCTGCTCATATAAGACACATAACCTACTACACTTTTTTCATACAGGATTACTTCAATCTCCACAGGGCTGTGAAACACGATTTCATAACTTTCTACAAACGGGATCTGTTTATGAGGCTTGAAGGATTCCTGGCAGTAAACATACAGGCTGTTCCGATCCTTTCTGCTTTCAAACAGCAATCTCTCTATTTGTTCTTGTGTATACTTTTTATTTCCGGTTACTGTTATTTTTGTTATATTAACGGAAAGCACGGTCAGGATTACCAGCAAGCCGCACGCAATCCCGAACCAGGCTCCCATATGTTTTTTTTTCTTCTTTTCTATTTTGTTTGGCATAGTCAAATCTCACTTAATAGAAGTATCACCAGGCTTTAAGAGCCAAATCGTTTAATTGCTCCATTTAACCCCTGAATATCCCGGCATATGTCTTCATATCCTCTCTCTATATAAATGCAGTCGGAAATCCTGGTTTCCCCTTCGGCTGCCAACGCAGCTGCCACCAGAGCCGCGCCGCCCCTTAAATCCCAAGCCTTCACATCAGCGCCCCGAAGCCGTTTTGTCCCGTAAACCACTGCCCGTCTTCCCGCGATCTCGATCTGGGCGCCCATCTTCCATAACTCTCCAACGGTTTTAAACCTGGCTTCAAACACCCTTTCTTCGATTACGCTGGTCCCTTCTGCCCGTGTCAGAACGGCAAGCATAGGCGACTGCAAATCGGTAGGGAACCCGGGGTAAGGCCCGGTAATGAAACGCACTGGTTTAGGGCGATTTTTCATCTTAATTTCAATCCCCGCCTTTCCCGGTTTTCCGGAAAAAGGTTCCACCTTAGCTCCTACGGCCCGCAGTACCTGCACCACTTCCTGCATATCCTCCCAGGGAGCGTCTAACATCCCCGCTTCCCCTCCCGCGGCTGCCACTGCCATCAGATACGTGCCGGCTGCTATCCGGTCGCCTGGAACTTCAAATTCTGTTCCGTGAAGCTCTTTTACCCCACGAATCCTCAAGTTTCCGCTTCCAATCCCCTTGATATCCGCCCCCATCTGGTTCAAAAAACGGCAGAGGCTTCCGATCTCCGGTTCTTTTGCGGCCCCTGTAATTTCCGTTTCTCCCTCTGCCAAAACGGCAGCCAACAAAGCATTTTCTGTGGCTCCCACACTTGGGAACGGGAATACGATCCGGCTTCCATTCAGAGAATCAGCTAAGGCCTCAATCCGTCCTTCCTCCTCCTTTACCTGAACACCCAGGCAAGAAAAAGCCTTTAAATGGAGATCAACGGGGCGGCTCCCGATGGAACACCCTCCCGGATACCAGGTAACAGCCCGTTTCTTTCTTCCAAGCAGGGCACCCATAATCAAAATAGAGGAGCGCATCTTTCCCACATCTTCCCTGGGAATCTGGGTATTTTCGATCTCAGACGCATCCACTGACAGCCGGCTGCCTTCTAATTTGCAGCGGCATCCCATGGACTCTAAAATTCCCACCATACAGGCAACATCCTGTATGATGGGGACATTAGTAAATTGGACGGTTCCCTTTTGAAGGATTGACGCTGCCAGCATAGGCAGCACTCCATTTTTAGAACCCTGGATTTTTATCTCACCTGATAAAGGCCGGTAACCGCAAACGCGAATCTCCGACAAGAAAGCTCCCTCCAACCATCGTATGCATACATACCCTATGCTTCTTTCATTAACACTATATGAATGAAACGCTTGTTTCGTAACCGTTTCTCTGTTATTTCTGCAATTTAATCTGATTGGATACACTTAAAACCATTCCCATTTCCATCATAAGAAATACCACGGACGTTCCTCCGTAACTGATAAAGGGAAGGGTAATCCCAGTATTAGGAATAGTATTGGTAACAACCGCAATGTTTAAAATTACCTGAATTGCAATATGCCCCATTACCCCCACAACCAGCATCGCGCCAAATAAATCCGGAGCATTGCTGGCAATCAGCATAAAACGGTAAATCATAAACAGGAAAATCAAAATAATGCCAACCGCCCCAAAAATTCCCAATTCTTCACAGATAATGGAAAATACCATATCGTTTTGCGCCTCTGGCACAAACCCAAGCTTTTGGATACTTTCTCCCAAGCCTTTCCCCATCAGACCGCCGGAGCCGATAGCATAAAGTCCCTGGAGCACCTGGTAGCCGCCATCCTGACGGTAGGCTTCCGGATTCAGCCACACATGGATCCGCATAAGCTGGTAAGGCTGCATCAGGCCAATTTTCTCAAGAACGGTAGCAATGGGACCAGCAAATGCGGCAATCACCCCTACTGCCGCCGTGCAAGTGACAAATGGCCACCGCAGTTTGCTGGCCACAAACGACATAACAAAAGCAATCCCTAAGATAATAATACCGGAACTTAAATTATTCTTGGTTACCAGGCCCGCTATGGGAATTGTAATGGCGGCAATCCAATACAACGCCTTAATTTTATTAATTTGCGCCCCCATTTCCGTGATCACAACGGCTAGAAGAAGAATCAGCGCAATCTTTACCAGCTCAGTAGGCTGGAACTGAAGCGCCCCTAACTTTAACCACCGTTTTTTTCCGTTTGCCGCAATCCCCAGTGGGGTAAACATAACCATCAGCATCAGCACATAGGAAAGAACATAGGCCAGCACTGCGAACTTAGCAAAAAAATGGTAGTTAATTTTTGAAATAACCAGCATAAGAAAAACTCCGCCTAACGCTATGTATCCCTGACGTTTCATAAAATATCCTGTATCGCCATACTTTAACTGAGCCGAGTAGGAGCTGGAACTATAAATCATTACTAGGCCAAACAAGGTCAGGAAGATAATAAGGAACAGCAGGCTGTAATCATAAAAACGCCTGGCATGCATCTTTTTCACATAGGGTTGCCCGTTTTTTTGAACCTGAGGGCTTTTCTCCTGCCGTATATTCCGGCTCTGGTTTCCTCCTGACTTCATCGGCTGCATCGTACGGGTATGATTGGGCTTCTGGTTAGGCCGCTGTCCCGAAGTTTTCGGTTGCTGCTGTTTTGCCATGCAGTATCCTCCTTAAACCTTTATGCGCCGCTTTTCGCGCACTTCCAAAGCTCTTCCTTTTCCATCAGAGGTTCTTCACACATTCTTTAAAGACACGCCCTCTTTCCTCATAATTTTTAAACATCCCCCAGCTTGCGCAAGCCGGGCTTAACAGTACATGTTCCCCCATATTCGCGTACGAAGCGCAAACCTTCACCGCCTCCTGCATATCTTCAGCGTACATGATTTCTGTAAAACCATGTTCTCTTGCGCACTGAGCAATTTTATCCCTGGTCTGTCCAATCAATACCAAATATTTTACCTTATTTCCAAAGGATTCAATCCACTCATCGTATTCGTTGTTTTTATCGTATCCCCCGGCAATCAAAAGGGTTGGCCCCGGCATGGCATGGATCGCCTTAATCGCTGCGTCCGGATTAGTTCCTTTTGAATCATTATAGTATTTTACGCCGCTGCGCTCCATCACAAATTCAATCCTGTGCTCCACTGCCTGGAACTCTTTAATTGTCTTTTGGATGGATTCCAGCGGAACCCCAAGGGTCCGGCTGATGGCAACTGCCGCCATTACATTCTCGTAATTATGGCATCCTAGCAGCTTTAAGTCATGGACATTTACCACAACTTCCCGCTTTTTTTCTTCTTTCAGGATAATCTCATCTCCATCCAGAAACAAACCTTCCTCCAACGTACGTTTGCTGCTGAAAAAGATCACCTTTGCCTTTAAGGGGAAGTTCAGTTCATTCTCTTCACTTGTATTCTTTTTCAAACCAAATTCCCTTAATACGGGATCCTCATAGTTTAATACAATAGTATCTTCTTCAGTTTGGTTTACAGCAATGCTTTTTTTTGCCCCAATATACCGCTCCATAGTTCCATGGCGGTTTAAATGATCTGGGGTAATATTTAAAATGGCGCTGACCTGAGGCCGGAAATCCATAATGGTTTCCAACTGGAAACTGGAAACTTCTGCCACAGTTACAGACTTGTCTGTGGTTTCTAAGGCCACCTCTGTATAAGGAGTCCCTATATTCCCTACCACAAATACAGCATCAAAATAGTCCTTTAAAATTTGGCCGGTCAAGGCTGTTGTGGTAGTTTTTCCATTAGTTCCGGTTATTGCCGCCAGCCTGCCTTTCGCGCATTGGTAAGCCAACTGGATTTCTCCCCAGATAGGAATCTTCGCCTCATCCAGGAGCGCTACAAACGGGGCGTCCAGGGGAATCCCCGGACTGATGATACATAGCTCCACGCCCATCAGAGCCGCTCGTTCCAATTGTCCAAGAATAACGGCAACCCTACTGCTGTCCTCAAAATTTCCCCTTATCTCTGCTTCATCCAGTTTTTCATTACCATCATACAGCACAACCTCTCCGCCCATTGTTAATAAAAGCTTTGCCGCCGCAATACCGCTGACTCCGCTTCCTGCCACTAACACTCTCTGACTGCTCAAGCTAACACCCTCCTATAATCCTAAGTATGCCACCATGCAGAGCACGGCTGTGATGATGGCGAACACCGCGACAACCCTGGTTTCCGACCACCCGCATAGTTCGAAATGATGGTGGATCGGAGCCATCTTAAAGATCCTCTTCCCGCCGGTTTTCTTAAAATAGGTTACCTGAATGATAACCGACAACACTTCAATCAGATAGATAAATCCGATAATTACAAGAAACAGCGGCATCTGAAGCATAAACGCGCTGGATGCCACAAAACCTCCTAAAGCCAGGGATCCGGTATCTCCCATAAATACTTTGGCCGGATATACGTTAAACAGAAGGAATCCCAGCAGGCTTCCCACCACCGCGCCAGTAATGGGGCTAATTCCGCTTCCTTCTCCTAGGGAAATGATGGTTAAAAAGGTGGCGACCAAAATGGTTACGCTGGTACAGAGCCCGTCTAAGCCATCCGTAAAGTTTACCCCATTATCCGTTCCCAAAACAATAAAAAATACTGCGGGGACAAATAAAATCCCCAAATTCAAATAAATCCCCTCTTGAAAGCCGCCTGTAAACGGAATCAGCATCCCGCACCCGACTTCTCCCGAGGTTACCAGATACCAGGCAAAAATACCAGTAATCACACACTGGCCAAGAATCTTCTGCTTTGGCTTTAGGCCTTCTGAGCGCTTCATTACAATCTTAATATAGTCATCCAAAAATCCGATGATCCCAAAACCTGCGGTTACAAACAAAACCGGGATAACTTTGGGATATCTTGGAATGTAAAACAGAGATGTAATAATCACGCTGGTTAGGATCATCAGCCCTCCCATAGTAGGAGTTCCCTGTTTTTTTAAATGAGCCTGTGGTCCTTCCTCCCGGACTTGTTGGCCAAATTTCAGCTTGTGGAGAAATGGGATGACCACCGGGCATAAAATCGCACTGATGGCAAATGCTATAATAATGGCTAAAATCGTTTCATTAATCATAGGACACCTCAAATTCTTATGTATCATAAAATTCACGCGTTATTACCGCAGGAGTCATTAAGTAGTATACGTCTTTTTCCGTGAATAATCAACTGTAATCTCAGGAAACAAGCGGAAGAATATTCCGGAATAAATCTGCTATTACCGGGGCCGCAATTGTTCCTCCATAGTAAATCCCTTCCGGCTCGTCTATGGTAATCAGCGCAATTACCTTTGGATTATCAGCCGGAGCAAACCCGATAAAAGACGAAATATACTTTTTTAAGCTTCTTGGAAGCTTTTCTGACGTAGCCGTCTTTCCGCCGATTCGAAAGCCCTCCACCGCCGCTTTTTTCCCGCTTCCTTCCGCTACCACCTGTTCTAATATAAATCGCATGGTTTCACTGGTTTCCTCAGACAAAATCTGCCGTCCAATGGGATAGGAAAGCTCCCGGATCCATGTATGATCTGCTGATCTTGCTTCCACCCCAAAATGGGGCGTTACACGTCTTCCGCCATTGATAATGGAAGATACTGTGGCTATAAGCTGGATGGGGGTAATCTGGAATGACTGGCCAAAGGAAACTGTTGCTAATTCCACCGGCCCCATATTTTCTTTTTTGTGCATAATGGTAGCAGCCTCGCCTGGAATATCAATTCCAGTTTTTCCCTTTAATCCAAACTGTTCAAAATACTGGCAGTACAAATCCACCCCAAGCCTTTGCCCTACATCGATTAGTACCGGATTGCAGGAATTCATCATCCCCTGGAGAAAATTCTCCCCTCCATGCCCTCCTACTTTATGACACCGTATTTTCCTGTCCTCCACAATCCGGAAACCAGGACAGGAAAACTTATCCTCCAGATTTACCACATCCGCCTCCAGACCGGCGGCAGCCGTTATTATTTTAAAGGTAGAACCTGGCTCATACGTATCGCTGACACAGCTATTTCGCCACATCCGGTTCCGCCGCTCCTGGTTATCCATCCCGGAAGCCACCTGGTCTGCCGCCATCTGCCTTGCCGCCTCGCTTACCAGGTTCTGATCCAGCGTAAAGGGATCGTTTAAGTTAAATTCTGGTACATTTACCAAAGCCATAATCTCCCCATTCTGCGGGTTCATTACCAAGATCGAAACGCCTTTCGCGTTCTTTTTTTCCATGGTTTCATAAGCAAGCTGCTGGGCATATTGCTGAATATTTACATCCAGGCTGGTAATCAGATCATTACCAGCCACCGGCTCAATCCGCTCTTCTTTTCCATTTTTCAGTTCCACACCAGCCGCGTCGGCCATACTTAAAATCGTTCCGTTGGTTCCCTTTAAATACGACTCATATTTCACCTCCAGGCCGATAATCCCCTGATTATCCCCTCCGGTAAAACCAAGTACTTTTGAAGCCAGGCTATCATAGGGATAATAACGCTTATAATCTTCGTCTACCTTTACCCCGGCCAGTCCCCAGCTTCTCACCTTATCTCCAAGCTCTTTTTCCACATTTGTGGCAATCACCTCCCGGGAGCTTCTTTTTTCTACTTTCTTCTGAACCGTTTCTTTCTCCAGATCCAGCTCATCACATAACATCTGGATCACTTTTTCCGGCTCCTTTACTTGGTTATGGATAACGGATATGGTACATACCGTTCGGTTATCCGCCAGAACAATTCCATTTCTGTCCAGTATCCGTCCCCTGGCTGCCTTTATCGTCCGCTCCCTCTGGTGCAGATCCTCTGCCTTGGCCATATAATACTGGGAGCAAAATACCATCAGATAAAAAAGCCGCCCCGCTAATCCAATCATCATAATCGACAACAGGAAATAGAGAACGGCTATTTTCCCCCTGTGACAGGTTCGATTTTCATTCATGCCCGGCTCCTGCTTTTTTGTTCATTATATGAAACCGCCGGTCTGTTTATGTATGGCTTATACAAATATAGATTACAGGAACTACCTGTCTGATTCGGTAAGAATATGTCAAAAAACGTGTCAGGAAGAAATTAAAATCACATATGCCTGCAAACGCAAACCAGAAACACCCCATGGTCTTCCCAGAAGGCCTATGGATTTCCATCCTGGCTTGGAGGGCTTCCCGGAAGGCCTACCCGGGTGCCATCCCCATCCAGGCCATTTTCTTCCCCGCTCTGCTCTTCTGGTTCCTCTCCTCCTTCCGGATCGGACAAATCCGGTGGAAGAAGAGGCTCTTCGTCCGGGACAATATACTCATCCGTTTCGTATACCTTTGTTTCCGGCTGCGTTTCCTCTGGCAGAATTTCATCCGGATCCGTTGTACCGGAAGTAATTCCCTCATCCTCAGGCAGTTGATTTTCAATTTCCTCTGGTGTATCATACAGCTCTTTGTCCGGAAATACATTCATATAAGGAAGCACATCCGTTAAAATCTGCTGAACCACCTTTGTGGCATAAGAGCTGTGAGGCTGCTCTTTTTTTTCCACATGGGGTACATCTATCACCACATAAACCAATACCTGAGGATCATCCACTGGCGCAAATCCGACAAACGATACCAGGTAATTTTTTTCTTCCCTGGGGTACTTTTCCGCAGTTCCTGTTTTCCCCCCTACCTCATAGCCGTCTACCTGCGCCGCCTTTCCGGTACCTTCCGCCACAGTCCGGAAAAGGGCATCTTTAATATAATTTGCCGTTGTTTCCGAAACGGTTTCCCGTACCAGCTTGGGCTCTATCTTTTCTACCATAGAGCCTTGATCATTTAAAATCTGCTTAACCACATGGGGCTCATAGTAAGAACCTCCGTTAATGACAGAACAGTAAGCGGCGGCCATCTGGATCATGGTACAGTTATAATTCTGTCCAAAGGAATTCGTAGCCAAATCAGAGGAACGCATCTCCTCCCCGCTTCGGACTAAGGTGCTGGTTTCCGCTTCCCCAGGCAGGTCAATCCCGGTTCTGGCACCAAAACCGAACAGATACTGATACTTGGAAAACCGCTCTTTCCCCATCATTGCCGCCATCTGCATCATGGCATCATTACAGGAGTTCATTAAGGTTTCCGGAATGGTCTGCATCCCATGGCCATTCCGGTTTACGCACCGGATCGTCCAGCCTCCTACCTCCTGGTAACCGTCACAGAGGAAGCTTTCATTGCCAGAAAGCACACCCTCTTCTAAGCATGTGGCTATAGTGAAAATCTTCTGAGGCGAGCCTGGTTCATACGTATCACTGACACAAAAATTTCTCCAAACCTTATTCCAGGCCACCTGGGTGCCTAAGGACAAAATCTCTTCGCTGCTGTAATGATCCGTTACCTGGGCCTCTGTAAGCTTTTGCGCATCCGGGTTTTTTCGGTGATAATCATCTATCGCCTCCTGAATCCCGAATTCACGAATCTGGGCATCGGTATAGCGCCCATCCAAATCCCGGGGATTGTTCAAATCAAACCGGTTTTTATTGGTCATAGCCAGTACTTCCCCGTTATTTGGGTTCATCACAATTGCGGCGCTCATATCGCTGCCTGTGGTACTTTCCCACTCATCAATGTATGTTTCCGCAATCTTCTGGATATTTACATCTATGGTGGATACAATCGTATTTCCATTGGAAGCCGGCTTAATAACCCGTTCTAAGTTAGTTTCCTCATTTAAATAGCCGTATTCCCTTCCGTTAACCCCCTTTAAGGAGTCATTATAATACTGCTCAATCCCTCCGCTTCCCGCCCCATCTCCCTGGGTAAAACCAATAACATTGCAAGCTAACGAATTATAAGGATAAAATCTCCGGTATTCATCTTCAAACCAGACGCCTTTTACCCGTTCCTTTACGCCGCTTTTGCTATAAGTATCATTCATGGATGTTTTTAATGTTTCAAACGCCACTTTCTCATCATATGAAAGCTGTCTGGCATAGCGGATGTATGCCACCTCGCTGCGGTCTTGAATTAAAGTACGGATTTCTCCTATATCATACTGGAATACTTGTGACAGTGCGTTTAATGTAGGTTCCAAATAGGATTCCGCGTCAGACATAATCTGCTTCGGATCCAAAATCAGATTATAAACCTTCTCGCTGGTAGCCAAAAATGTCCCGTTCCGATCTACAATATCTCCTCTCCTGTAAGGAATTACCCGGCTGTCATATTCCTGCTGGGACAAAACGATTTTCGAGTAGTCGTCCTGTTTGGTTCTGGCAATATTATAAAGTATTATAACTAATGCAAATAAAGCCAGCGTAATTACCATTACAGTAACCGCCAGCTTTTCCTGCATGTATGTCACAAATAGCTTCGGGCCGCCTTTCTGATTCTTCTTCCCCGGCCGCTTAGTATTTTGGGATGTCATCATACTGTCTTACATACTCACTTTCTGTTCTGTTATACATGATAACTTGATCCTTATTGGCATACACCATACCCAATTCTTCTGTCGCGACTTCGTATACATAATCCAGATCCACATAAGTATTAATGCTGGTTTCCAAGGCGTCATTTTCTGACTTTAATACCTCCAGCTCCTTTTCTGACTGTTCAATATTGTGCATCCGTGATGTAATGGAAGACTGCACCTGCAGATAAGTTACACACAAGTATAACATACAGATTGCGGCAGCCGTAAGCATCAGAAGATGAGGCAGATTTATCTGAAGCGCTTTCTCCTGATTTCGTCTGACTGTATAATTTACTTTCCGGCGGTTTTTTGATCCCGCTTCCCTTTTTACAGGAGCCTGCTCCGGCCTTAATTTCCGAACAGTATTCCCATCAACATATTCCCTGGTGTAATTCGAATTCCTTTTTTC
Source organism: uncultured Lachnospiraceae bacterium (assembly GCA_910589195.1). Lineage (GTDB taxonomy): Bacteria > Bacillota > Clostridia > Lachnospirales > Lachnospiraceae > Caccovicinus. Next base: position 50,989 of record CAJUTC010000007.1, on the reverse strand, counting down.
AGCCATGTCAGGTTTCCTCCCTATCTTTGTATGTGTACTCTATATGAGCCTTGCTTATCTCCGCTCAAAAACCCGCAACTTCGCGCTTTTGGAGCGCTTGTTTTCCCTCTCTTCTTCTTCTGTGGGGAGCATTGGCTTTCTGGTAATTACTCTCCCCCTGCTCTCCCGCCCGCAGACACATACAGGAAACTCCGGCGGGCAGATACACGGATGTTCATTTTCCCGGAATTTGTTTTTTACAATCCGATCCTCTAGCGAATGGAAGGTAATGATCCCCAAACGCCCTCCTGGATTTAAAAGGCCTATCATGTGGTCAAGAGAACCCTTAAGCACTTCCAGCTCCCCATTCAGTTCAATCCGGAGGGCCTGGAAGGTCTGTTTCGCCGGATGGCCCCCTGTCGCCCTCAGTTTTGCCGGTATGGCCGCTTTTATAGCGCAAATCAACTCTCCTGTGGTTTCAATGGGCTTTTCCTGACGCCTTTTTACAATATGTTTCGCGATATTTTTCGCAAATTTATCTTCACCGTAATCCCGGATTATCCGATATAACTCCATCTCGCTGTAGGTATTTACAATATCCGCAGCGGTCCTGTGTTTTCTCTGATCCATCCTCATATCCAGGGGTACATCTTCCCGGTATGTAAATCCTCTCTCTGGTGTATCCAACTGATAAGAAGAAACGCCTAAATCCAGGTAAATCCCATCTACTTTCCCTATCCCCAAGCCTTCTAAAACCTGGGGCATCTGGGAATAATTACTTCTGACTATGGTTGCCTGGCTTCCAAATTCGTTCAACCGTTCTGACGCCGCTAAAATCGCAGCCTCATCCTGATCAATCCCAATCAGTCTTCCGTTCCTGTTCAGACGTTTGCAAAGCTCATACGCGTGTCCGCCTCCGCCTAATGTACCGTCCACGTAAATACCGTCCGGTTTCACGTGTAAGCTGTCAATGGTTTCGTAAAGCAGAACTGATTTATGCTGAAATTCCATCAAATTCCCAGTCCTTCCATATTCTCCGCAATCTCTTCCATGTCATCATAGGAATTCGCTTCCAGCCAGCGGTTTTTCGCCCAAATCTCAATCCGGCTTCCTACTCCAACCAGTACCGCATCCTTTTCAATCCCCGCGAATTCCCGAAGAACCGAAGGGAGAAGGATTCTTCCCTGCTTGTCTACTTCACAGGAGGTAGCGCCTGCCAGGAAAAACCTTGAAAACTTTCTGGCATTGGCATTGGTAAGGGGCAGGGCGTGAAGCTTTTCTTCCAGGGCTTTCCATTCATCATTTTCATACGCAAATAAGCAGCCATCCAATCCTTTCGTAACCACGAATACATCTCCTAGCTGCTCCCTGAACTTAGAAGGAACAATTACACGCCCCTTCGCGTCTACTGTATGATTGTACTCACCCATGAACATATCTATCACCTGGCATCCATTCCATACAGCCAACCTTCCAAACTATGCCACCGCACATTCGGTTGGATCTTAAATAAAATCCACTTGGCTACCCCTTTGTCCCACATTCTACCACTTTCCACCACCTGTATATTCATTTTATTACATTCACCACAAAATAGCAAGGAATTTTTCACAAAAGGATTAAAAAGGCAAACCCCTTGATCCTAGCTGTAAATACCCTGTGATATAACCGCATATGGCCATTTAAAATCGCCTCCTGCCATGGGTATATTATGATTCTGCAACGGTATAAAAATGCGTTTTCCTATTAATTTTTTCCGCCACAATATTCTTGATTCTCTGGAATCAGTTTAAGGATGCCATTTCCTTTCAATTAAAAAAGGAGGGCAGCTGCCCTCCCGCACAATTTTTTGCAGGCCGGCGGAAATAAGTTCCTCCGTTTTTCCATTTTATTTTTAAAATCCTGCTATAATATACTGTTCAATTAAACTGTCTAATTCTACACTGTATTGATAAATCTGCTGATAGTCTTCTCCTTCGTCAATACTGGTATTTAGTACTTTTCTTGCTGATTCTATCTGTTCAATTAATTCGTTTTTTGATAGATTTTTCATATGCTTTCCTCTTTCCCACTTCCTAATTGCTTATATTTCCAAATCAGGAGACAGGCAGCGCCTACCGCTAGAATAATAGACAGGCACTGGGAAACCGGGAGATTAGTTTGGAAAAGCAGAAGCTGATCCGTTCGAAGGCCTTCAATCCAGCTTCTTCCTAATCCGTAGCCAAGTAAATAAATGAAAAGCATCTCTCCGTCAAATTTCTTTCGTTTTCGGTACCACAGCATAAAAATCAGAAGGCACAGATTCCAAAGGGACTCATAGAGAAACGTTGGGTGTACCTGGATATATTCCACGCCCTGCGCTTCAATAATATGATTTTGCAGCTCTTGTGATATCATAGACGGATTTACAAGGGTTTTCTTAATTCGCATCGCTAACAGGCTTTCCGTATAACCGCCAAATGCTTCACAGTTAAAAAAATTTCCCCAGCGTCCTATAATCTGGCCTAATGTCAGGCCCAGCACACCCGTATCCGCCATAGAAAAGAAAGATTGTTTCCGAATCCTGGTAAAAACAATCAGGGTCAGCACCGCGCCAATTACCCCGCCGTAAATAGCCAATCCTCCAGCCCTCAGGTTAAATACTTGAAGCAGGTCCTCTTTGTATGCGTCCCATTCAAATAAGACGTAGTACATCCTAGCTCCGATAATTGCGAATATAATCGCATACAGCGCAAAATCCAGGTACAGTTCCGGATCCTGTCCCCTTCTTTTCGCATCCCTCTGGGCAAGCCAAATACCAGCCAGCATTCCGCATCCGATGATAATTCCATAAAACGCAATCCGAAAACCAAATACTGTGATATCATTCCGAAGATGTCCAATCGTAATCCCCAGATTAACGAAGCTTATATCTGCTCCACTCGATGTCATATGTAATACTCCTCTCCGCCTTTGAGCTTCTTACATTTTAACCCTAATCTCCCGAAAAATCAACGAAATTCGATTGACAGGATGTACAAGTTTTCGACAATAAAAGGAAATCTATCTTTCTGCTTTTCATTCACGAAAAGATGTGTTATTCTATTAGCTGAGTCTATTTAGGAAAGTTTAGCAACAGAGCGTTAAGCTGTGCGAAACATAGCAGCAAAGCAACATCTTCCATTCCCGTTTTCCGCGCATTTTGGGAGGGGCGCCAACCCCCTTTCATTTATAATAATGCCAGGCAATACGCCCGGATACAGGCGCGCAAAGGTTTTCCGAAACGTTTCAGCGTACGTTGCAAGAAAAAGGGGTTACCAGATCCATTTAAACTTTATAACAGAAAGGGATAACAATCATGAAATTAGGTATTGTAGGATTACCCAATGTGGGAAAAAGCACGCTTTTTAATTCTTTGACAAAGGCAGGGGCTGAATCTGCCAATTATCCGTTTTGCACTATTGATCCCAATATCGGGGTAGTGGCAGTGCCGGATCCAAGGCTGAAGCAGCTGGCCAGCTTGTACGATTCGGAAAAAATTACGCCTGCTGTAATTGAATTTGTGGATATTGCGGGTCTGGTAAAGGGCGCCTCTAAAGGAGAAGGCTTAGGTAACCAGTTCCTTTCCAATATCCGTGAAGTGGATGCCATCATCCATGTAGTCCGCTGCTTTGATGATGGAAATGTGATCCATGTGGACGGAAACGTTGATCCCATGCGTGATATTGAAACCATTAACCTGGAACTGATTTTTTCCGATATTGAAATTCTGGAACGCCGGATTTCCAAAACTGCGAAAGGAGCCTTTAATAATAAAGAGTTAGCAAAAGAAGTAACCCTTTTAAAGACCGTGAAAGAGCATCTGGAAAATGGGAACCTAGCAAGAAGTATGGAAATCGCGGATCCGGATGAACTGGCTTTCGTGGAATCCTTAAACCTTCTTACCTGGAAGCCGGTGATTTTCGCGGCAAACGCTGGGGAAGAAGATTTGGCAGATGACGGCACTTCCAATGGTTACGTGCAGCAGGTGCGGGATTTCGCGGCACAAAACCATTCGGAGGTATTTGTTATCTGCGCCCAGATTGAGCAGGAAATTGCAGAGCTGGATGAGGATGAAAAAACTATGTTCCTGGAAGAGCTGGGATTAAAGGAGTCTGGCTTAGACAAACTGATTGCCGCCAGCTATCGGCTTTTGGGATTGATTAGTTATCTGACTGCCGGAGTAACCGAAACCCGGGCATGGACCATTAAAGTTGGTACAAAGGCACCACAGGCCGCCGGAAAAATCCACTCTGACTTTGAGCGTGGTTTTATCCGGGCAGAAGTCGTAAACTACCAGGATCTGCTGGACTGTAAAACCTATTCGGCTGCCAAAGAAAAGGGGCTGGTAAGGCTGGAAGGCAAAGATTATGTGGTAAAGGACGGAGATGTGATTTTATTCCGGTTTAATGTGTAAACATAAAAACATTACTGTCAGCAGCTTACCTTTTCAAACCCGCAAATATATCAGAAACAGAAAAGTCCCTGCCAAAACCAATCGGATTCCTGTTATTGGTTTCCAGCAGGGACTTTCTTTTTCCATATTTCTCAATTCATTGTCCAGTCTTTATGGACACAAGCATAAAAACGCCGAAAAAGGATTTCAGGAGTCCAGCTCCTCTTCATTTACAATTTCATCATATTCGGCAGCGTCTAACATTTCATCGAATGCGTCTGACACCAGTTCGAATTCGTCGTCATCCTCAATATTTTCCAGATTGGGCTGTCCGCTTTCATCCTCCGAATACCGATATAAGTAGACCTCGCCCTCTTCCGACGCCGGCCCTTCCATGGGAAGCAGCGCAATGTACTCCCGATCCCCAGCCTGAAAGATATTGATTACAACGCATTCCAGGGTAGTATCGTCGTCCAGGGTAAGCGTAACGGTAGTTTCCTCTGGCTCCTCACCACTCTCTCCTAAATTGCAGTTGAATTTTTGATTTTCCTTCATTCCTTTATCCTCCTGGGAAAATTCATTCCTTACCATTGTAAAGCCTGCCTGAGCATTCATTCCCCAATTCTCTGGCACAGCCTAAGCCTCCGTGATTCCCAATAACTTTACCAAATTATACAGTAAAAAGCAAGCTGTTTCCGTGATTTTTAATACTCAATCCCTTCCCGAGCCAAAACTCCTTTCTCATAGGGATGGCGGATTTGCTTCATTTCTGTCACATAGTCAGCCAGTTCCAAAACTGCATTCCATGGGCCGCGCCCGGTTATGATTACTTCCAGATTTTTCTTTTTAGTCTTTAAAAAAGCTTCCAGCCTTTCTTTCGCCACAAACCCTTCCTGGCAGGCAGCTAAGATTTCATCCAGGATCAGCATATCCCCTTTCCTCTTTTCTGCTATTTCAACCGCATGCTCAAACATCTGGCTGTAATAGTAAGCTGCCTTTCTCTTTGCCTCTTGTGTCATTTGAAATGTAAATCCAAAGCTTTTCTCACAGGGCAGCACTTGGACCCCTGGGATCTGTCGCAGGGTAAACACCTCTCCTGAGTTTTCTGTTTTTAAAAAGCGGGCTATTACGACCTGTTTCCCCCTGCCTGCCGCCCGGATCCCTAAGCCTAAGGCTGCCGTGGTTTTTCCTTTTCCGTTCCCGCAATAAATATGAATCCGTCCTAAATCCTTTTCTTCCACAGGCCACCTTCCTTTTTCCTCTGCCCATCTTCTCTTCCCAGATACTCCCTGACAAATCGGGAAACTTCCTGCTTTTTATGATATCGCTCCTTTACATAATACACATGGAGCCGTTCTTTTGCCCTGGTCATAGCCACATAAAACATGCGCCGCTCTTCTTCCATATCAACGTCTAAAAAGGCTTTGTGGTGGGGCGTAACGCCTTCGTTGGCATCCAGGATATAAACGACACGAAATTCCAGGCCTTTTGAACTGTGCATGGTCATCAGGGATACCCCTTCCCGCTTTTGGTTCCTATCTTTTGCCTGTTGGCTAAGCTGTTCCTTATACTGAAGGATATGGTGGAACCATTCTTCACAGGTTTGATACTCTGCCCCGCTTTCCTGAATCTGATCTGCGATCTCAAACAGCTCCTCTGGCTTCATCCGTCTGAACTTGGCGCACTCTGTTAAATAATCATTATATCCCATTGCTTTCCGGATATAGTTAATTGCCGCCCCGGGTGCCATCTTCCGGATTTGAAGCAAATGGTGTTCCAAATCTTCAATCCGCTCCACTATCCATCCCTTGTCCTGATAAAACGCTTTCACCCGATCCCAGTAAATCAGTTCCCCTTCCAGGGCATCCCGGCTTATATACCGTTTGGGCCGATTTATAATCGACAGCACCCTGGCACGCTCCGTATGCCCTCTGGAAACCATAATATAATCCAACAAGTTTTTCGCAATCCAATGATCGTAAATATTGGGAAGCACATCCCGGATTTGAAAGGGGATATTATATTCCATCATCTTTTCTACTAAAAGCCTGGGGCCCTGATTCGTCCGAAACAGCACAGCAATTTCTTCAAAAGGAATGCCTGCCCGGAGGTAATCCCTGATTTCTTCGCAAATCGCCACTACCTCCAGCGTCCCGTTCTGGAACACATTTGTAATAACTGGTTTCCCGTTCCCCTTTACAGCCCGGATCGCTTTCGGAAAACGGGTTTTATTATGCTGAATCAGCAGCCCTGCCCGGTTTACAATCTGGGGCGTGGAACGGTAATTCATATCCAGAAGGATCTGTTTTGCCTGGGGATAATCCTTCATAAATCCTAGCATCAGTTCTGGTTTCGCGCCTCGGAACCGGTAAATAGACTGGTCGTCATCCCCCACGATAAATAAATTATTCTCTGGAAGCGCCATCATGCGAACCACCTCATATTGAATCCGGTTAATATCCTGAAACTCATCAATCAGTATGTACTGGTATTTCCTTTGCCATGCAGACAAAATATCCTTCCGCTCCCGAAAAAGCTGGCAGCACATTACCAGCATATCGTCAAAATCCAATAACCCCTGCCGACGCATCTGCTCTTCATAGCTTTTATATAATGACTTGAAAATCTCTTCCGAACAATTTTTTGAGTAATAGTGATCTAAGGGGATCATTTCCCCCTTTACCGCGCTGATTTCGCCTAAAATAGAATGGATAAATTCCTTTTCGTCTTCCACATCCAGAGAAAGCTTCCCCATCTCCTCACGGATAAACTGGACTTTTTGTTCCTCTCTTACAATGTTTGCCCCGTCATACTGGTACGCCAGCTTTAAGACACGGAAAAATACGGAATGGAAGGTGCCAAAACTGACCCTTCCACCCGAAGATTCCTGTTCCAAAGCCAAATACCGCTCTTCCATTTCCTTAGCAGCCGCCTTTGTAAAGGTAATAACCAGGATATTGGACGGATTCACCCCCCGTTTCTCCACCAGGTTTTGAATGCGTCCCACAATCACCGTTGTTTTTCCGGATCCCGGCCCTGCCAATACCATCATCGGCCCTTTATTATGACGTACCGCCATGGACTGCGCTTCATTAAATGGCATCTGTTTCCCTCTTTGGAAACCGCTTCCTTTCTTTGCGGTTTCCTCTCTATTTTTGATATGGTTTCTGCTGGTTTTGCGGATTCCCTATCCTGTTATGATAATTCTGCTGACTTCATAGGTTCTATCCTATTTTGATAATTTCTCAATCCCGGCCCGGATTCGTTTTAACGATTCCTCTTTGCCCAAGACCTCCATAATCTCTGTGGCTCCGGCAGGCGTCATCTGCTTTCCGGACACGGCTGTGCGGATGGGCCACATTACAAAACCAGTCTTACAGCCCTTCTCCTCCACATATCGCGTCAGCGCCTGATACAGCGCGTCATTGCTGTAATCCTCTTGTTGTTCCAGAATCGGCAGCACATCCTTAAGAACCTGCAGGGATGTTTCCTGTGTGGATTTCATCTTTTTATGCTGGTACATAGCCGCATCATATTCCGGCATTTCCTCAAAAAAGTCAATATGTCCCGAAATATCAGGAAATACCTCGATCCTTGTTTTCACCATAGACCCAATCTTTTTTAAGTCCAAATCTTTTTTAATCACTTCTTTTATATAAGGCAGGGCTAACCCATAAAAAGCTTCAAAATCCATGGATTTCATGTACTCGCCATTCATCCATCTAAGCTTTGTCATATCAAAAACAGCCGGGGATTTACTCATACGGCGGTAATCAAATTCCTTCACCATATCATCCAGAGAAAAAATTTCATCGGTTCCTTCCGGCGACCAGCCCAGCAAAGCCACATAGTTTACCACAGCTTCCGTTAAAAAGCCTTGTTCAATCAAATCCTCATAGGAGGAATGGCCGCTGCGTTTACTTAGCTTTTGGTGCTCTTCATTGGTAATCAGCGGGCAGTGAACATAAACGGGAACCTGCCAGCCAAATGCCTCATATAACCGGTTATATTTAGGGGAAGAGGACAAATACTCATTTCCTCTTACTACATGGGTAATTCCCATCAGATGGTCGTCCACTACATTAGCAAAATTATAGGTGGGATATCCGTCTGATTTTATTAACACCATATCATCCAATTCTGAATTTTCTACTGTAATATCCCCGTAAATTTCATCGTGGAAGGTGGTTGTGCCCTGGGAAGGGTTATTTTGCCGAATTACATAGGGAAGGCCTGCCTTTAAGTTGGCTTCTACTTCTTCCTTGGATAAATGAAGGCAATGTTTGTCATAATTCATAATCGTTTCCCCATTGACCTCATGCTTTAAGCTCTCCAGCCGCTCCTTTGTGCAGAAGCAATAATATGCTTCTCCCTTTTCCACCAATTGCTTTGCATATTCCAGGTAAATCCCGGCTTTCTGCCTTTCGCTTTGCACATAAGGGCCGCAGCCTCCGTCTTTATCCGGCCCCTCATCATGAATCAGGCCTGTTTCTGCCAGGGTGTGGTAAATAATTTCAGTAGCGCCTTCCACATAGCGTTCCTGATCCGTATCCTCGATTCGAAGAAGGAAATCCCCTCCCTCATGCTTTGCGATTAAATACGCGTATAGTGCTGTCCTTAAATTTCCTACATGCATCCGCCCTGTGGGGCTGGGCGCATATCTGGTTCTTACTTTCATTCCCATATCTCCTAAACATTTTTTAATTAGCGGATATCGCGCCGCTGTTTTCTTTAATCTGAATAAATGGCAAAACAATTTGCCATTTACTTATGAGCCTTCCTGGAAGAAGCGCGATTTTTGTAAAGCGGCTTCTTCGTCCGTGCACAATTAAAACCAGCACCGAAAACATTGTAAAAAAATAAAATGTTTCTAATATCCTATCTATCTTATACCATAATTCTGAAAAAAACAATGAAAACTCCTATGAATTATAAATGAAGAAGTTTCACTGCCAGCCAAAAGTAGATCATAAGGCCGGCGGCATCTACAATGGTAGTAATTAATGGCGCTGCCATGATAGCCGGATCCAGCTTCAGGCTCTTAGCTGCCATAGGAAGAAGACCTCCCATGATTTTGGCTATCACGATTGTAATTAAAAGGCTTGCCACCACAGTAAAGCAGACCATTTCCTGCCCCGGATAGCGGACACTTAACTGGATAAAATTTACAGCTCCAAGGGCAAGACCTACCAAAACCCCTACCCGAAGCTCTTTCCACAATACGTAAAGCACATCACTTAACTGGATTTCATTTACTGCCATTCCGCGGATAATCAAAGTGCTGGACTGGCTGCCCGCATTCCCCCCGGTATCCATCAGCATAGGGATAAAGGTTACCAATAAGGGAAGAACGGCAAATGCCTCCTCATACTTGGCCAATATTCCTCCTGTAATCATACTGCTAACCATCAGGATCAAAAGCCACACAATCCGGTTCTTAGCCAAAGCAAATACCCCAGTTTTCAGATATGGTTTTTCGCTGGGATACATTGCCGCCATTTTTTCAAAGTCTTCTGTCGCTTCCTCCTCCAGAACATCCACAATGTCATCTACAGTAATGATGCCTACCAGACGGTTTTCACTGTCCACTACCGGAAGGGAAAGAAGGTCATATTTTAAAAACCGTTCTGCCACCGCCTCCCGATCCTCAGAGGTCACTGCTTTCATCACATTGGTATCCATAATATCCCCAAGAAGCGCTTCATACGGATTCATCAGAAGGGTTCTTACGGTCACCACACCCTCCAATATCCGTTTTGAATCCATAACATAGCAGGTATAAATGGTTTCCTTGTCCATGCCATGATGCCGGATATAGTCAAACGCCTGCTCTACTGTCATGGTTTTCCGAAGGCCTACGTATTCTGCTGTCATAATGCTTCCGGCGCTGTTCTCCGGGTAATTTAAAAACTGGTTAATCAGACTGCGGGTATCTGGAGAAGCATTTTTTAAAACCCGCTTTACAAGAGCCGCAGGCAACTCTTCCAATAAATCTACCGCGTCATCCACATACAGTTCTTCGATAATATTGCTCAGTTCCCGATCGGTAATCTGGTTAATAATATGCTCTTGCTCATCTGGCTCTAAATTAGCAAATACTTCCGCCGCCAGCTCCTTAGGAAGCGTGCGGAATATCAGCGTCATCTGTTCTTTTGTCAGTTCCTGCAAAAACGCTGCGGTATCTGCCTCATTCATAATTGACAGGATTTCTTTCAGAATCCGAAATTTTTTAGCCTCTGCCAATTCAATCAGCTTTTCCATGTTTAATACTTTCTGCATTCTGCATCTCTCCTTTCCATCTGTTTTTTAGATGGAAACAAAAGGCTGCTACCCGTCTTTTCAAGATGGATAGCAGCAGTCATGAATGCTGGAAACTGTTTTACATCTTCTGCAAGATACCCTTAGTTTTGCAGCATGTTGCAGCGGTTCAGGCGCACCAAAAGCAAGGGTGGCCTGAGGCGTTTTCCACTTCCATCCGTGACTATCATGTTCTGTTCCCATCCTGCTACTTCGGCCTTCCACCCTTGCTTCACTTCCTTTCTTTGCCAGAATATTATTTCGTTTCTTATATCATATGGTATAGAATTTATTTTTGTTTGTCAAGAATAATAAAACGAATTCTCCTTGCCTTATTTTTCTGTCATTCTCTTTTTACCGCATGGCTGCCCATTCCATCACATAAGCCCAAGTAAGACGGTTCCTTGCCCATATGGAACCGTACTCAGACAGGGGCATAGGGCAGGCCACACTGCCCGTTTCCAATGTTACGCTGGGAACGGGATAGTCGCTAAGCTGGATCCAGTCTTTATAGCCGCCGCCGCTCTCTGAAGGCAGGATCCGGTAGCCTCCCGTTACCGCTGACATCAGGTTCGCAAGCTCTGCTGATTCCTGCCGGACTTTATTTCCTAAAATATCCCAGTAAATCACATTTCCCATAGAATGGTAATGAATCACCGCTTTCCATGGATATTGAGCCTGATACAGGTTAATCATGGCCTGTGTTTCCGGTTCCGATCCTGGAGCCGTGCCTTTATAGTCAGCATAAGAGTTGAAGCCGGAAGAATATAATTCTGCCCATAACGCATCAAAATTCAGGTTCAAATCCACCCCCTGGGCATTGGCTTTCCATCGGCTTAGATAGGCCCCCGGAGCCGCGCTGGTTCTTCCTGCTGCTATATCCATTACATAGCAAGTGCTGATGGCGTCCCTTAATTGTTGTGATCGGATTCCCTCCAAACCAAACTGGCTGATGGTAATCCCGTCCGGGTTTGTCATGGGAACAAAGTGGATGGCTATCTGCTCAAACATAGAAGTCAGAGGATTCCCATGAAATGATCCCGTATCATAATTTGCCAGAATCAGTTCCATCTGCTGCATCAAAAGCATCGGGTTTAAATACTCCCGTCCATGAATTCCCGCCTGGATTAGAATATGCTTAGGGGCAGACGGATTCCCTATAATACAGTCATAAAGCGTTCTGCCGTCCAGGGATGTACCAATGGGGTTTACCTGCATCCGGCTGCTGTAGTTTTGCTGAAGCGTATTAATATTCTGCACCATCTGATCATAAGAATATTTTTCCGTTACCTTTACCACCGGATTTAAAATATCATACACCTGGATAGTTGGATCCTGGCCGCTCTGCCCGTTCACATCCAACTGGGGAGGCTGGGCAACTGGCTGCTGCTCCTCCTGCTCCTGGTTTTGATTTTGGTTTTGGTTTGGGGTTGGGTTTTGCGGCTGCGGAACGTATCCGGGGCCTTTTGAATAGTCAATTTCCCCTGTTCCCGCAGCGCCGGAGTCTGAAACTGTGCCGGAACTTTGGCTTTCTCCAGCCCGTATAACACGGGTTGCTGACGGATTGGCGGAACCAGTCTGGGAAGAATCCGCAACGTTCTGGCTGGATTGTCCACTGGCTGGAGCGGGATTAACAGCCTCTGACGGCTGGCTGATTTCATTTTCCTGAACTGGGCCAGAAGTGCCATCTGGCTGCTGGCCAGCTTCAGTTCCTGGCTGAACATTGTTAATCGGATCCGCTGGCTGTACCCCTATATCAGGCTGGGCTGTTTCTCCGCTTTCCGTTATAGCTTGCGATCCATCAAGCGCAGGAACCTCCAGAGCGGTACTAAGGGAGCTGTCCTGTCCAGCTTCATCCGCCCAGGCTGGCAAAACGTTGGATACTGTCAGCACTGCCACCCCCGCAAGCACCGCCCATCTATAATAATGTTTCATGTTATTTCCTCCTTAGTTGTGTAATATTTATCAGCCCTTGGGCTCATTTTTTATAAAATGCTAATTTTTTACGCTTTTTTATTTTAACATATTTTAGCACCAATCATCATTACAACTTTCTTACACTTGAAATACTCCAGAGAGCGTTTGACTTTATCAGATAAACTTCCTATAGAATCCGGCAAACCGTATCGCTGACGTGTTTTTCCGGATTCTTTGCACAATACCTGTATGCGCCCGGCTGCAAAAGCCCATGCCCCGCAAAGGCGCTACCACGAATAAAAAGAAGGGGTACTGTAAAGCTTTCGGTAAATGCACAACAAAAACTTCGCCTAAACCGGCGAAGTTTTTCTGTGCTCCAAATTTAGTTTGTAAGATCTCCCGGCTTCATGCTCAAGTTAATTCTGCCCATTTTATCCACTTCAATTACCTTTACCGTAACCTCATCTCCAATATTTACCACATCTTCCACCTTGGCTACCCGCTTATCGGAAAGCTTGGAAATATGAATCATGCCGTCTTTATTGGGCGCTAGCTGGACAAAGGCTCCGAAGTTCATAATGCGGACTACCGTTCCCTTCATGATAACGCCTGGTTCAATATCGGTTACAATACTTTCAATAATCTGGATTGCTTTTTGGATCATAGAGGCGTCTGTTCCGCATACTGATACGTTCCCCTCATCACTGATATCAATCTTAACTCCGGTTTCCTCAATAATTTTATTAATCACTTTTCCCTGTTTGCCTACCACATCGCCAATTTTAGACGGATCGATTACAATGGTATCAATCTTTGGCGCATACTGGCTCAGTTCCTCCCGTGGTCTTGCGATAACCGGAGCCATAACCTGATCCATAATATACATCCTTGCCTCTTTTGTCCTTGCAATCGCTTCCTCTACAATGGGACGGGTCAGGCCATGGATCTTGATGTCCATCTGGATTGCGGTAATGCCCTTATGGGTTCCCGCCACCTTAAAGTCCATATCGCCAAAGAAATCTTCCAGACCCTGGATATCGGTTAATACCAGATAATCATCATCTGTATCGCCTGTTACCAAACCACAGGAAATCCCTGCCACCATATCCTTAATTGGAACGCCTGCCGCCATCAAAGACAGAGAGGAGGCGCATACAGATGCCTGGGAAGTAGAGCCGTTGGACTCCATTGTTTCAGATACGGTACGGATAGCATAGGGGAATTCTTCCGCGGAAGGAAGTACCGGAAGCAATGCCCTTTCTGCCAATGCCCCATGGCCGATTTCACGGCGTCCCGGCCCCCGGCTGGCTCTTGCCTCACCTACCGAATAACCCGGGAAATTATAATGGTGCATATAGCGCTTTTCAGTAACCAGTTCATTCAGACCGTCCACTTTCTGGACTTCCGATAAGGGCGCCAGGGTACAGATATTCATAATCTGGGTTTGCCCCCGGGTAAACATGCCGGAACCGTGAACTCTGGGAAGCAGATCAACCTCTGCGTCCAGCGGGCGGATTTCATCAATCTTACGTCCATCAGGCCTTTTGTGATCCTTTAAAATCATCTTGCGGACAGTTTTCTTCTCATACTGGTAAACTGCGTCGCCAAGCAGGCTTAAAGCTTCCTCATCCTCAGCGAACGCCTCCTCTAAACGCTGGGTAATTTTCGCGATATTCTCTTCCCGCTTCTGTTTTTCATCCGTAAATACTGCGTCCTCCATCTCCTCTTGGGGAACCAGCTCCTTAATACGCTCAAATAATTCCTCTGGAACCGCATAGGAATCATACGTATGCTTTGGTTTGCCGCACTGGGCAATAATGGTATCAAAAAACGCGATAATCGACTGATTTACGTCATGGGCTTTATAGATGGCTTCAATCATCACATCCTCTGGCACTTCCTTTGCGCCAGCTTCAATCATGATTACCTTTTCACGGGTAGATGCCACCGTTAAATTCAAATCAGACTCCTGCTTTTGGGCATTGGTGGGATTTACAATTAACTGACCCTCAATCAGACCCATCTGGGTTGCCGCGCACGGGCCGTCAAAGGGAATATCCGAAATGCAGGTTGCCAGGGAAGATCCCAACATAGCAAGCAGTTCTGGAGATGCGTCCTGATCCACGCAAAGCACCAGATTATCCAGCAGAACATCGTTCCGGTAATCCTTAGGGAATAGCGGACGCATGGGACGGTCAATCACACGGCAGGTTAAAACCGCGTTTTCCGCCGCTTTTCCTTCCCGTTTATTAAAGCCTCCGGGAATTTTTCCAACAGAATACATTTTTTCTTCATACTCTACCGACAGTGGGAAAAAGTCGATCCCATCCCGCGGCTTCTCAGAAGCTGTTGCGGTTGCTAATAATACGGTATCCCCATAATGCATCAGCACCGCGCCATTTGCCTGGGCTGCTACTCTTCCTACATCTACTCGCAGGGTACGGCCAGCCAGTTCCATACTGTAACTCTTATACTCTTTTGCCATAACTTGTCTCCTTTTTCTTTCTATCATACCCGGAAAGACCCAAATGTTACCTGTAACCAGGCAGAAGCCACCGAAACCACTGAACTGCCCACAGCCATTCCTTGCTCCCTTGCACATGGAAGGAGTTCCCTTTTCAGGCAGCTATAGTCACTTCAGTAATCTCGGAGTATTCTTCCGCCAGATTATCCAGGTTTTTCGCTTTCATGAAAGGCCTTCGCCATTCTCTTTCCGGTAAGCATAATAGGGTGGAGAAAACTCCACCCTACTTTAAAGCAAGCATTACTTTCTGATGCCTAATTTTACAATTAACGCACGGTAGCCTTCCAGGTCAGTTTTCTTTAAATAGTTTAACAAACCACGTCTCTGGCCTACCATCATCAACATACCACGCCTGGAGTGATGGTCCTTCGGATTGCTCTTTAAATGCTCAGTCAGTTCCGCAATTCTCGCGGACAAAATCGCAATCTGAACCTCCGGTGAACCAGTATCCCCTGGCTTTCTGCCATACTCGGCAATAAGCGCTGCTTTCTTTTCCTTTGAAATCATCTTGATTTCCTCCTTAATCATTTACTTCCATTCTTACCAGAAACCAAGCCCCGGCTGGAGATGCCGCAGGCTGAGCCTTGGCGTTTGCTCACACCGTTAAACTATAGCACAGGCTTTTCCTCTTGTCAATTCCTTTCCGAAAATAAAACTTTGCAAATAAAACTTTATACGCTGCGAACCAGTTATTGTTCCCACATGCGGAATGAGCATTCAGCCTGTTTCGTTCCATGGAAGGCTCTCCGGCGCCCCATATCAACGCCGGAGTCCATGCGACAGGCAGAACGGCTGTCGGATACCCAAAATTTACCACCCATTGTATCTTCCCGCAATACCGGCTAACCATTTGCGCTATTTAAAAGCCTTTTCGATACATTTTGCTGGTAATCGCCAAACGCCTTGGCCACTTTCTTTTTCCTCCGTGTACTGGCCTGCAAACGCCTTCCATCATCCAGTTTGATCCAGATTCCCTCCACTTCCTTTACATGCTCTAAATTCACCAGGCAGCTCCGGTGTATCCGTACAAACCCTTTTCCGAAAAAGCGCTCTTCTTCCTGTTTCATGCTGGTGCTGATCCGGTATCTGCCTGTTGCTGTATAAACACTGACGGCCTTGCGAAATGAGCTGATATAATAAATCTCATTTTCTTTTAGTGCCACAGTCTGATTCCCAAACCGCCAGCTATACCTGGCGTGGCTTTTCACCATCTCTCCCCATAGGCCTTCTAAATAGTCCAAAAACATCCCTTTGCTTACCATTTTCCCTGCTGAATCATAAATCAGGATCAAATCATAAGGTTTCACGCCAAGCCTTTTTTGAATACTGTGCTTTGAATTAAAAAAATCCACCTCTAACGGCTGGATCACCTCTTCACACAACCGGAAGCAAGATTTTATATATCTGTTCCATTCCGAGCTGTCACTATATACCGCTATTTTCATTCCGTACCTCCGCAAGCCTTTTTCCTTCGCCTTTTTGCAGACCGCTTTTATGCTTGCCTGCCAAAGACCCACAACGCAAAACTGCTGTTATAGTTACGGAACGGATTGCTGTTTCGTTACGGAATTTCCATTTCCCAGGTTTGGCTAATTCCCGGAAAGCCGGGATGAAAAAAGCAAAAGAAGACGTTGCTTTTTCCAAACCTGCCAGCTATGATAAGGTTATATTGTGATACCAGGGTCAAAAGGTCTTTTGCCACCTTGATATCAGATTACTCCTCACTTTGTGATCCCGTAATCCTCAAAAACATTCAAAATCCATCCTGAGGATGCTACTTTTTCATGTTTTTGGCGGGCCCCAAGGTATTATATTGTTTAATGAAATCAGAAAGGCGGCACGGAATATATGGAACAAATCACCAGTCAATCTTATGAAGCCTGCACCCTCTGCCCTCGGATGTGCCGTGTTGACCGCCGGCATACTCCTGGCTTTTGCGGCTGTTTGTCCATTCTAAAAGGGGCCAGGTCTGCCCTTCACCACTGGGAAGAGCCTTGCATCAGCGGAAGCTTGGGCAGCGGCACTGTATTTTTTACTGGCTGTACCCTCCGCTGCTGCTTCTGCCAAAATTTCCAGATCAGCCAGGAAGGACTTGGAAAAGAATTGTCTTCCGCTCAGCTTGCCAAAATCTTCCTGTCCCTGCAGGCTCAGGGTGCCCATAATATTAACTTGGTCACTGCCACTCAATTCCTGCCCCACATCCTGGAAGCCCTGGTCTTAGCCCGCCCTTCCCTAACGATTCCCGTTGTCTACAATAGCAGCGGTTATGAGCGGAAGGAAACCATCAACGCGTTAGATGGATTGGTGGATATCTACCTGCCAGATTTAAAATATTGGGATCCCATCCTTTCTCAGCGCTATTCCCACGCAAGTGATTATTTCCAGACAGCCTCCAAGGCCATCCTTCAAATGATCCGGCAGACGAAAGGCCCTGTGTTTGATCCGAAATCCGGCTTGCTAACAGCCGGGACCATAATCCGCCATATGGTTCTTCCAGGCGCAAAAGAAGACTCGATTAAATTGCTTCGGTGGATAAAAGAAAACTTGCCTCCTAATCAATATCTGATTAGCCTGTTGAGCCAGTACACGCCTCTTTACCACTCTGGCCAATATCCGGAAATCAACCGCAGGATTACTTCTTATGAGTATAACAAAGTCGTAGAAGAGGCCATTCGCCTTGGATTGACGGATGGATATATGCAGAAAAAAAGCAGTGCCAAACAAGAATATACACCGCCTTTTAATTTTCAAGGGCTGGACGTTTAAAACGTTCAGCCCTTTTATCCTATATTTCTTTTTTATCCATGCACATGGCATACCATCTTTCTGGCTTCATTCCCGCATTTCTTGCATTCTTCACACCGGAACCGGATCTTAAGCCGCCTGATACAATAGCCAAAAGCCGGAACCAGAAACAGATCCGCCATAATCCATGCCAGAGGAGAAGAAAAACATACTGCCGTATACCCAAACATAGGCACCATGGCAAAGCCTACAAACGCTCTTGCTACCATCTCGCACACACCTGCCAGCACGGCAAAACCGCTGTAACCCAGTCCCTGTATTGTAAATCTCCATACATTAACAAACGTAAGGAAAATAAAAAACATGGAATTATAGATTAAATACTGGTGAGCCTGGCGCAGCACTATGGTTTCGGAAGCGTCAATAAGCAGCTCCAAAATCCTTCCGCCAAAGAAAAATAACAGCACAAACGCGCCAATGGAATACAGGCTTCCAAGCACGGTGGCAGAACGGATCCCCTGCTCAATCCGGTCAAGCTTTTTGGCCCCTACATTTTGCCCCGCATACGTTGCCATTGTTCCTCCCAGGGCGTCAAATGGGCAGCAAAACAGCATACTTGCCTTTTGCGCCGCCGCCACAGAAGCAACTGCCACAGAGCCTAATGAATTAATGGCAGCCTGAATTACCACACTTCCGATAGCAGTGATGGAATACTGCAGACCCATAGGAATTCCCATCTTGCATAAAATCGTTAAATGATTCCCGCTTAACCGGATTTCCTCCCGCTCCATCTTTAAAATCTCAAATTTTTTCTTCATATACACGAAGCAAAGGATACCAGAAACGGCCTGTGAAATCACAGTGGCATAGGCGGCCCCGGCGATTCCAGTCCCCGCTGCCAAAATAAAGAATAAGTCCAGAACAATATTCACAATACTGGAAAAGATCAAAAAATAAACTGGCGTCTTAGAATCCCCTAGCGAACGGATCACCCCTGCCAGCAGATTATAAAGGAATGTTGTAGGGATCCCAAGAAAAATGTAGAAAATATAGCTGTACGCCCCCTGGATAATATTTTCCGGAGTCTGCATCAATACCAGGATATCCCAGGTGAATATGCTGATTCCAGTTGTCATTATCACAGAAAACAGTAGGGAAAGCCATCCTGCGTTGGCCACAAAATGTCTCATATCTTTATAGTCCCGGGCTCCAAACCGCTGGGCCACGGGAATCGCGAATCCGGAACAGATTCCGATTACGAAGCCATTTACCATAAACCCGACTGCCCCGGTGGACCCTACCGCCGCCAGGGCCTCCACCCCCAGGCACCTTCCTACAATAATCGTGTCAACCATACTATAAAACTGCTGAAACAGCATTCCCAACAGCATGGGAACAGCAAAGCTTATAATCAGCTTTACCGGGCTGCCTACTGTCATATCCTTTACGGACGCTTTTGAAACCGATCCGCTCATACAATTCCTCCTTTTTGCTAAACCGCAAATTACGGAGTCATTCTAACGGAAAATCGCAGATTTTACAACTGCTATTTTTCACAAAAACCTGTTAGCAAAAGTCAAACCTTTTTAGCAGGTTTTTTATAAATTTTGTGATGGATATACAATTTTTCCATACGCATGATCTCTTGCGATGAAATCATACGAAAAAGCACAAAAAGGAGAGCGGATATCGACTTTTTCATTTCGATATCCGCCCTTAAACTATTTCATCCATCGGACTGTAACCTCTCTATTCTATTAACTGTTTTCGTTCTTTCACATCAAATGAATCGCCCATTGCTTTTCCATTATCCGCTCTTTGTTGTAATGCGTTTCTTGTTTGGCCTGTAATGCAAAATGAATTTCAATTGTTTCTTTGATTTCTTCTGTGCATTCACCAATTTTATATCTCTATTATTTAATTGTTTGACCTCTTTTGAATCGCAAAGCTCTATAAGTTTTCTTTCGCCTTTTCCTTTTGGTACTATGGGAACTGTTTCGTTCTAATAATACTTTCTCGTCATATTACTAAACCGAACATCCTGTTCACGCTTCCTAGTTGGCTGAAACCTTCTTAAATATTATCGTCCAGAATTCATACTGCTGGATCTTGTCTGAGCTTTCCTATCAAAATCAGGTTTGTCCTTTTGCTTCAATTATAATTTATAACTATAACGAAGCGAGTCTTATGTGTTTGGTGGTCCGTACCTCCTTTACTTAGATTTTTCGTTTCAACTTCCTGTGCATTGGGGTTTACCTTACCCTTTCTTGATTTCTCTTTGTTTTTGATAAATTTATTATATAAAACCGGCGCCATTTTGTCAATACTTTTTATAAAATTTTTTATGATTTTTTGAGTATGGTTGATTTGTATACATTTTTTTAAATTATTTTTACTTTTACATCAAATTATCCGGTATCCACACAGGATATCCTTTTTATTATCAGAATATTTTTCAATTTTCTGTTTATTCATCTCTTAAAACCCATTTTTATCCTGTATGTTGGATGCAATTTCCCATCTATTTCTATCCGCTTTTGTCTTCTTGGCTGACGCAAATAAGCAGGAAACCAGGCAGCGCTTCCCATGCTGCAAGTTTTCCCGCTTATTCTTTTGCATTTATAAAATTACTCATTTCCCCTTAGTATTATAAATGGCCTTTTATAAATATTGTGTTATCCACCTCCCCATAAGCTCTCTGGCGGCATCCTCATCCATCACGGAATCGCTTTGGATCAGGCTTTCCAGGTAATCGCTTACCGCATCTACCGCCTCTGGTATTTCAAATTCAAAAATCCGGAATTGATCATCGACGCAATACTGCATATACAGGCTTTCGTGAGGCTGAACCACAGTTTCCCATCGATAGTCCATCGGAAATACGCTTTCCTCCATAAAGTAGATATGATACCAGCCTTCTTCCATCGCCTGAAAAATCTGTTCCAGCACATACCTTCTGTCTTCTGGCGTCAGCGGCGCCCGAAAATAAATCGATGGATATTCTTTAAGCACCCCAGTTTTAATAAATTCTAAAACAAAACCAGGGTTCATCAGAATCTTGATTTGCCCCTTTTTCTTTGCCTGATATAAACCTGCCGCGTAACGGACAACTCCTTCCAGCAAATTTTCATAACCAGGAATAACAGGCGGCAAATATTTTTCAACCAGCTCCCGGTTCCAGAACTGCAGGCTGCA
Organism: uncultured Lachnospiraceae bacterium; assembly: GCA_910589195.1. Taxonomy (GTDB): domain Bacteria; phylum Bacillota; class Clostridia; order Lachnospirales; family Lachnospiraceae; genus Caccovicinus. The sequence continues at coordinate 29,918 of CAJUTC010000007.1, read as the reverse complement.
CAAACCACTGCTCATCTCTATGGTATCATTATAATGGCCTTGCCGTTTCAGTGAATCCATCCCCCAAGCTACCCGTTTTTCCAAACCAATGGTACTCTTCATCAGCGGATGGCACAGACGCAACATTTTTCCGAATATTTCCTGAAAATATTGGTTCACTTCTTCATCCTTATGGATAAGAACCGCTTTCCCGTCTGTGGCAATCTGCATGGTGCATTCATCCACCATAATAAAATAGGGCATCATATTCATCATCCCATAATGCTCAGACGGCATCCCATAGTAATAAAAGGGCTGATAATCCCGGATGGCAATCCCGCTGCGGATCACCCTTTTAATAATCTCCAGATTATCGCATTCCATAGGATCCGGATTCGCGTTCAAGCAGATAATATGGGTTATCCTGGAATTTTCCGGATATTCATAAACCACGCTCATCGCATGGACGAAGTAGTTTTCCGGCTGCAAAAACAAGCGAATAGGGCTACCCCTCTCAGCCGCGTCTTTTACAATACATTTGATAACTTTCTGCACCTTCAGTTCTCCGGTAATCAGCCTGCTTCCTGAAATCTGGCTGAGTGCCTGAGCAACTCCGGAAACCTCCTGCTGCTCCACAGCCGCCTTTGAGCTGCTCTCTTCTAATGTCAGAAGGGACTCGAAAATTTCTTTTATTTTTTTCCTCCGGTAATACCGCTCCTCGCCTACCTGAGTTACCTCAAAAGCCTGCAGAACCCGAAACCGCTCTTCCGGTGTAAGCCGCAGCTCTGACAGAATGTTCTCTAGTAAATCCCGGTTTTGCAGAGAACGCTTCCCGTGAATATATTGGTACATCGTTGAACGGTCAATCTGGCATCTTTTTGCCAAGTCAGCAGCGCTCAACTTTTTTTGTTTCATAAAGCTTTCCAGGCTTTTTGATAAAACTGACATCCTGGCCTCCCTGTATCCTTAATGGGAATTAATATTAATTTTTTAAATTGTAACACGGACAAAGCGGCCAGACAAGCTGTGGCAAAATTTGTGGCATTACTTTTGCAGATTTTTTCAACTTTTTTTAATGATTTAACGAAATTTCCGCTCTGCCTCCATGCAGTCCCAGCCTGTAAGCGTCTTTACGTCATCGATTTAAGATTCGGAAAATTCTTAGACCATCTCATAATGAAATAAGAGTTTTCCGTGGCAAACAGCCAATGGAAAACTCTTATTTCATTATGAACCATTAAGCTTTCAAATCCCTTTTCCAGACTCGTCACTTAAGGGAACCTTTTATAAACGCCTATACTATGAAAAATTTTTTAGATATTCCGCTACAGACCGGTTCATTTCCCTGGAAAAACTGCTGTTATACTTCCGGCTGCAAAACGCCTGAATCCAGCTTTCAAAGTCACGATCCGGATGATTATGCCGGAGCATTTCTCTCAGCTCGGTTTCTTCCATACGGTGATATCCGTTTTCTCGCACAATGTAAGCGGAGTCGCAGCGCTTTGGCTTTATCCGCTGCTTTTGCTGCTGGGTCGGATAGCCAAATACAACCATAGCCGCCGGAAAAACAAAAGGCGGCAAATGAAGCAATTCCCTGTGTACCTCACATTGTTCTGTAATATCTCCAATATAACAGGAACCGATTCCTAAACTTTCCGCTGCCATCACCGCGTTTTGAGCGGCAATGACAGCGTCTGCTACCGCCAGCATCAAATCCCCTACCCCCGGTTTCCTTGGCTTACATCCGCCTGCTTCAAATGCGTCATACCATTTCTGGCAGTCTGCGCAGAAAATCAAAACCATCTTTGCTTTGGCTATAAATGGCTGGTTGTCACAGGTGTTTGCCAACTTCTCTTTCAAGGACGGATCTGTAATATCCAAAATGGTATATAATTGCTGGTTCCCTGCTGTCGGCGCTTCCATCGCTGTCTGGAATATGATATCCTTCTGTCCAGGAGTGATATCTTCCTCTGTAAAAACCCGAATCGATTTCCTTGCCATAAGCTCTTTTATGGTTTCTGTCCTTAAAAAACTATCCTGGAAACTGCCAGAGCCTTCTTTTTGTCCATTCTCTTGATTCCGATTTTCCATAAATTCCTGCTCCTTCCTAAACAGATTCAACAAAACCTGTTCCCTCTACTGAAACGCAAAAAGCAAACGCCGCACAGCCTGATCCGAATCCACCCGGATGCATGCGGCAATCTCATCCTGCTCCATCTCGCTGTCAAACCGGTGATCCGTTACAATCATTCCCCGATACGCTGGAACCTGATATTCCACACCCGCACGGATCATGGCAAACTCCCCTAATGTTCCGTCCTCCGCAATCAGCATTGCCAGCGGATCATGGACTACGCACCGGCAAAGCATCCCAGCAGACTGGCGGTGGAATTCAAAATAAAAATCCAGCGCTTTTTTGATATATTCCACACAGGGGCGGCTTTCCTCTGTACAATACATTTCCAGATTTTCTAAATCCTGCTTGGTAATAAAGGTTTTGGTAGTTACGTCAAGACCCACTAAGAACATATGGAAACCGGCACGAAACACCTGGTTGGCGGCCTTGGCATCCCCAGCGATATTCGCTTCCGCAAAAGGCGATACATTGCCCGGAACTTGCAGGCATCCGCCCATAGTTACCAGCTTTTTCACCTTCCTGGGAAGCTTGGGATCCTTTTCCAAAGCCCTTGCCAAATTCGTCAGCCGTCCAGTAGTAACGATAACCAGCTCCCCACCCAGTTCATTTGCTTTGCGGACAATAAAATCAGCCGCGTCTTCCTGCAAAGGTTTTTGGCCGCTTTTTGGAAGAACCACATTTCCAATACCGTTTTTTCCATGGATGTGTGCCGGAGCCGAGGCATATTCCCCTTCTAAGGAACACTCCGAACCAATTACCACCGGAATTTCCCTGCCGCAGCCAGACAGCTTAATCAGCCTCAGGCAATTATCTGCCGATTGGGCGGCACCGGAATTTCCAAAGCAGGTAGTGATGCCCTCCACCAATAGTTTTTTCGATTTCAACGCATATAAAATCGCAATGGAGTCATCAATCCCCGTATCTGCGTCTATCAGAATTCTCTGCACCTTTTCTCCTCCTTACTTTGAAAGTTCAGCGTCCTTGCGCTGAACTGCGCAAAAACGGGGCCGCAAAGCGGCATCTTCCATTCCCGTTTTCTGCGCATCTCCTGGATTTTAAAGGAAACCCCATTTCATTCATAGTGGCGCCCTGGCGGGGCATGGGGTTTACTTTGAACGTTCGCCGCCGAATAGGCGGTATAAATTCAGGGATGCCAAATGTGCCCGCCGGACTTTCATGGGTGGTGGCGTGTCCGCATCCGGGCGCGTGAAAGTTTATTTAATAGGTCATTTTATAACTTTCTCCCGGCGTAACAGGCCTTTAATGATCCTCCAGGATTAATTGCCGCATAGCCTCAATCCCAACCTGGATCGCGCGATGCTCCCAGTCCCTGGGATAATCCTTATCGTCATTCGTATACGTTTCAAATTCCGTGGCATTGATCATAACGCTGGACATCCTAACGCCTAAAGAAGCGGCAGCCAAAAACAAAAGAGAACACTCCATACTGGTATTCGTGGCTCCTCCCGCCTGATATGCGTCCCACTTTTCCTTTAACTCATAGTAAACCGGCTTGGTTTCTGGCGAAACTTCCGTATAAAAAGAATCCTTTGTAATGGTAACACCAATATTATAAGGAAAGCCAAGTTTTATGGCCGCCGCCTCCAATGCCTTTACCATCCCAAAATCCGGAACTGCCGGAAATTCAATGGGAAGGTAGTGGGTTCCTGTCCCTTCCATCCGAACCGCCCCATTTGGTATCACCACATCCCCAATCCTTACGTTTGGCGATGTAGAAGCACAGGATCCAATCCGCATCATGGTATGGGCGCCACACTCACACAGTTCCTCTACCGCAATAGCGGCTGAAGGCCCTCCGATCCCTGTGCTGGTAACCGTAACAGGAACGCCTTCCAATGTTCCGGTATACGTTAAAAATTCCCGGTTATGAGCGATTTTTATCGGATTCTCAAAGTACCCGGCAATCAGCGAAGCCCTCTCCACACTGCCCGGCAAAAATACGTATTGCCCGATTTGGCTTTTCGTTACGGCTAAATGCATCATCTTTTTATCTTCCATATTTCCCTCAATTCTGTATGTATTTTACTATAGGATTCGGTTATCCGTCAACTGATCCATAAATTTCCTGACTTCTTCCACGCGGGGAATCGACGGCACAGCCCCTTCCTTGGATACTGCCAGCGCCGCTGCCGCTGCCGCAAGCTTCAGGCCTTCCTTCACATGCCCCTCCTCTTGCCCCTTTCCCGCTAACTGGCTCATCAGGTAGCCAAAAAACGTGTCCCCTGCCGCTGTGGTATCCACCACCGGAACCGAAAAGCTTTCCTGCCAAATTTGCTGCCCATTCCCCTGATATATAGCTCCATCCTTTCCCAATGTGAGAACCACAAAAAGCTTCGGATACCGGTTTCCCAAAACCTGCAGAATTTCCTTTGGATCTGCTTTTTTGGTAATACTCCGGCCTTCAATCTCATTAATTACCAGCCAGGTAATATGGCTAATGTCGATCTGTTCCACCAAGCTGGTTACAGGGGAAGGGTTCCAAGCGATATTTAGTCCTTTTCGGTAAGCTTTATCCAGCAAATATTCCATACTGCTGATTTCATTTTGGCAAACCAGCACATCTCCCGCCTCAAAGCCAGCTAATACGGTATCCACATCTTCCTTTGTGATCTTATGATTCGCGCCTGGATAAAGAACGATAGCATTCTCACCCTTTCGGGAACGCTGGATAATAGCATGGCCATTTGCGCCTGGATCCACAGACAGATAGGTACTGTTTATTCCTTCCCTCTCCAATGTTTCTTTTAAAAACAAACCTTCCTTCCCGATCTTTCCCGCATGGAATACCTGGCCTCCCGCCCTGGCTAAGGCAATCGATTGGTTCAGGCCTTTCCCTCCCGCAAACAGTTGGTAATCCAGGGAACTTTCGGTTTCTCCCTCCCGGACAATATGATCTACCACATAAACATAGTCAATATTTAAAGAGCCAAAATTTAATATTCTACCTGCCATTACCCTTTCCTCTTCTCAAATCGGTAAATTGCTTCCAATACGATCCGGATCTCTTCATCCCAACCTTTGGCTAACCCCTCATTCGCCGTTTCATAAATTACTTCCCCGGTTACTAAATTTCCCGATACGGCGCTGATCATGGCTGCCCGGCATTTCCGCCTGTGGCATACCGTATAAAGGGCAGAGCTTTCCATCTCCACATTCAGGCAGCCCAAATCGGAAAGTTTTTGAATCCATTCCGGCGTTTCCCCATAAAACGCGTCATCGGAAGCATTGATCCCATAAAAAACGTTTCCCGAAAGTTCCGGCTCCATCTCCTTTGCCGTATCAATTATGGTTCTGGTTAAATCAAAATCCGGAACCGCCGGGAATACATCTGGCACATAAAAGCGGGAGGTTCCCTCATTTTTCATGGAACCGGTGGAAATCATCAAATCCCCGATCCGGATCCCTTCCTGAAGGGCGGCGCTGCTGCCAATGCGAATCAGGCATTTGGCTCCAATGTTCATCAGCTCCTCTGCCGCGATGGCCGCCGAAGGGCAGCCCATGCCTGTAGAGGTTACTGAAATTTTTACCCCTTTATAATACCCGGTAAAGGTGCGGTGTTCCCGGTTATTTGCCATCAGCTTCCCATTATCTAAATACTTTGCCACCCGGTCAGACCTGGCCGGATCACCTGGAAGGAGTACGTATTCCCCCACATCGCCGGGGCTTAAATGGATATGATACTGCCGTTTTCCTAAGGTTTTTTCTTCTTTATTTAATCCCATAGTTTCGTTTCCGCCCTTTCTGTCAATTATCTATCTTATGTTTCTTGCTGCTTTTTCATTTTCTGCTTCATCCGGAATGATTGCTGGATAGAGTATATGGTAAGTCCGATAATGGTAGCCAGGTATGGCAGCATTTGCACAAATTCTGACGGAATTTTCAGTACCTGCAGGATATTTGAAAGACCGTCAAAAAACGCAAAAATCATGGAGGACGCTAATGCTCCTACAGGAGTTGCCTGCCCCATGGAACAGGCAGCCAGGGCAATAAACCCTCTTCCTGCCGTCATGTCACGCACAAACATCCCCAGATACCCCATGGACAAATACATCCCTCCCAGTCCTGTCAGCACACCGCAAATCAGGATGGCGATAAATCGGATTACAATTACATTCTGCCCTACGCTAGAAGCTGCTTCCGGAGTTTCCCCCACTGCCCGCATCCTGAGACCCAGAGGCGTTTTATACAAAAGCACATAGATGGCAACCACCATAAAAACCGCCACATACGTTAACGTATTATGGCCTGATATGATTTCACCGAGCACCGGAATATCTTTAATCAAAGGAATTTCAATATTCGGGAAGGAAAAACTTTTAAGAGAAGAAGAATTCCCTTTTTCCCCTGTGGCTAGCTGGAGAACAAACACGGTAAGACCGGTAGCCATAGTATTCACCGCTGTTCCGCAAAGTACGTTATTGGCCTGGAGGATTAGATGGAAATAGGCAAATGCGGCGCTGACTGCCAGCGCTGCCAAAAGACCAGCCAAAAGTCCCATAAACAAACTATTCCCGTACACACTTCCCAAAACCCCAAAAAGAGCCGAAATCAGCATAGTTCCTTCCAGTCCCAAATTTACCACTCCAGCTTTGTTGCATACCACAGAGCCTAAGGCCGCTAACAGGATAGGGGTAGCCACACGGATCCACATATAAATAAAATCTACACTGCAAATATAACGGAATATATTCATGCCCTTACCTCCTTTGCCGCTTCTTCCTGCATAGCCGCCTCTTCCAACTTGGCAGCTTTTACGATCATCCGCTGCTTTAAGCCCCGCAGCAGCGCGTCTGCCGCAATTAAGAACATCATAACGCCTTGGATAATGTCCACCATCTCACTTCCCACATCGGAACTTCTGGCCATAATATCAGCCCCCACGTTCAAGTATCCGATAAAGGCAGCCGCAAGGGGAACTAAAAGCGGATTGCTTCTGGCAAGTAGGGCTACTACAATGCCAGTCCAGCCGTATCCCGGGGTAGCGGTCCACTTAAACCGGTTGTACATCCCAAGCAATTCCGCGCCGCCGCCGATTCCGGCAATCGCTCCGGCAATCACCTGAGCCGCCACCATCACGCCAGTTACACTAAGGCCTGCATATTTGGCAAACAGGGGATTACCTCCCGTAATCCGAAGTTTCGTTCCAAAGGAAGTCCGGTACAGAAAAAACCATACCAGCACACAAAATGCCAGTCCCAGGATTACGCCGCCATGGATCCGGGTTCCCTCTAAAACAACGGGAAGCCTGGAAGTATCCTTAAATGCCAGGGAAGCCAGGCTGGAGGAACTAACCTCCCTGAAATGGTAGCTAACCGTATAGATAGCAAAAAACTGCACCACATAGTTTAGCATAATGGAGGTAACCAGCTCACTTACCGACCATTTCATCTTAAGGAACGCAGGGATCAGAGCTACAAACGCTCCGCAAACGCCACCAAACAAAATGGCCACCACCGAATGGACCCCTGCCGGAAGATCCAAGGCAATCGCTGCCGCCATGGTTCCGGTAATACCGATAAAAAAGGAACCTTCCGCAATCATAGAAAACTGCCCGGAACCAAAAATAATGATAACCGCCAGTGCTGTAAATACCAGCGGAGATGCCGCCTCAATAATATTTCCAATCCGCCGTAAAGAAGTAAAGGGACCAACAAAAAAGCTGTAGATGGCAGGCCAGGGATCATCGCTTACCAGAAACACAATCACTGAAACCAGGCCGCAGGCAATGGCGATAATCAGCGCCATCTTAATACTGTCTACCAGTAAATGGATCTTTTTATTACTATTCATGAAGTGCCTCCTTTATCTGCTCTTCTGTCTGCCTCTGAATTCCCAGCATATAGGTTCCCAATTCCGCCTCTGTCATAGAAGGTACATCGGAAATATAGGCTACGATCTTACCTTCATACAGAACAATCAAGCTGTCAGAAAGACCCAGTACCTCATTTAAGTCAGACGAGATCAGCAAAACCCCATTTTTTTGATCCCGCATATCAATAAGCTGCTGGCGGATAAATTCTGTAGCGCCTACATCCACCCCTCTTGTAGGCTGGTTGGCGACAATCACCTTCGGTCTGCCAGAGAGCTCCCTGGCCAATACCGCCTTTTGGATATTACCACCAGAAAGGCTTCCAATCTCCACATCCTGGTTTTTACAGAAGATCCGGTAATCCTTCACCATCTCCTCTCCATATTCCCGAATCGATTTTCTCTTTAATAACCCTTTTTTGGAAAATCGGATCCAGTTTAATTTGTCCGCAATGATATTTTCCGTAATCGAAAGTCTGGAAGCTACACCAGAAGACATTCTGTCCTCCGGAATATGAGCCAGCTTTAAATCCCGAATCTTTTTTACCGTCTTCCTGGCAATATCCTGCCCGTTTATCTCCACGGTTCCCGATGTATATTTCCCCATCCCGGTTACGGCCTGTACCAGCTCACTCTGGCCGTTCCCTTCAACACCGGCGATTCCTAAGATCTCCCCTTCCCGCAGGGAAAACGAAACACCGTTTAAGAAAGCGCTGCCGTTTTCGTCAATTACCTTTAAGTCCCTTACCCGGATCAGGGATTTCCCCGGCTTAGCCGGCTCTTTTTCAACCTTTAGCACCACATCCCGCCCTACCATCAGCCGGGATATATCCTCCTCCGTCACTCCCGCTACATCATGTACGCCCATAGTAACTCCCCGGCGAATGATGGTAATCCGATCGCAAAGTTCTTTTACTTCGTTTAATTTATGGGAAATAAAAATAATGGTATATCCGTTCTTTCTCAAATGTTTCAGCTCTTCAAACAGCTCTGCCGTTTCCTGAGGTGTGAGCACAGCAGTCGGCTCATCCAAAATCAGAATTTTTGCCCCTCTGAATAATGCCTTTAAAATCTCTACTTTCTGCTTCTGCCCCACCGTCAGATCACAGATTTTTTTATCTGGATCAATGTAAAGATTATATTTTTTCCCAATCTCTTCCACCTGCTGCTTGGCATATTTCTGGTCAATTAAAATCCCCCTTTTCGGCTCAATCCCCATGATCATATTTTCCGTAACCGTCAGGGACGGAACCAGCATAAAATGCTGGTGTACCATGCCAATCCCCAGTCTGATCGCTTGTTGCGGCGAGGTAATGGAAACCGGGGTTCCGTTAATCAAAATTTCGCCGGAGGTAGCCTGCTCTTCCCCAAAAAGAATCTTCATCAGCGTAGACTTTCCGGCGCCGTTTTCGCCAGAAAGGGCATGGATTTCCCCTTGATTAACGCATAACGTAACATCCTTATTTGCCATAACGCCATTTGGATATACTTTTACAATATGTTTCATATGTAATGCTTCTGTCATGGTTTTCACTCCGTTTCCATAAGGATATTGCAAATAGCTGGTTTGGTTCCCGCGATACTGGAATTTTCATTCTTCAGAGAGTGTGTAGAAAAATGCGATAAAAACCCATTACTATCGATTCCAGCATCTGAATGCTTTTGCGGCACCCTCATTTCAATCCATTTAAAATGATCCAAAAAGCAAGGCTTTTTGTCCGGCGCAAACCGTCGTGTCAAAAGCCCTGCCTGGTATTTGGTCGTTACCTGATCACGGCTTCATCTCATCCCTTAAGGCGGCCACTTCTTCTGTGGACATCTGGAATGCCGTTCCTACTGTAATTTCGCCGCTGATTACCTTTGCCTCAATATCTTCCATCTCCTTGCGGATCTCTTCTGGTACATTTGCTTCATAATTTTCATTCTTTGCCAGACCTACAGCGCCGCTGTCCAGTCCCATCGTATAGTTCTGATCGGTAGTCATCGTACCGTTTATAAATCCTTCTACCGCTGTAAACAGGGAATCCCCTACATTCTTTAAGCTGGAAGAAAGTACGGCTTGCGCCAGATCTGGATCTGACTCCGCAAGCTGCGCATAAATATCCTGATCACAGGCAATTAAATATTTATTGCTGTTGGAAGCTGCCGTTACCGCACCTAAAATACTTTGAGAAGCTGGCGCATATACAATCTGGGCTCCCTGATTGTATAGCTGGGTGGTCATTTCCATACATTTTGAAACATCCTCAAAGGAACCTACGTAGGAAGTCATCACCTTAATTTCCGGATCAATATAACGAATCCCATCCAGATATCCTACCAGGAAATCATTAATATTAGCGGTATCCATAGAGCCTACAAAACCAAGAATCTTTTTGGAAGCGTCAATTTTTTCATCGCCAGATTCCAGCATCCTGGCAGCCAGGCAGCCTGCCATAAACGCGCCTTGGTTGGAAAAATAATTAACTCCCATCATGTTTCCGTCCACTACTACGCCGTAATCCACTTCTCCGTCAAAGAACATATACTTTTTCTCTGGGAACTGTGCCGCAATCTCTTCTGCTAATTCCTTTACCGACCAGGTTCCGGAAATAATCATATCCCAGTCCTGCTCTGAAACATCCAGGTAATTACCTTCATAGCTGGTTTCATCACGTCCCATTTCAATAATCTTTGTTTCCGCTCCCAGCTTCTCTTCCATCATTTTGATGCCGGATGCCGCCGAATCATAAAATCCTTTATCTCCCAAATTTCCATTTACCAGGTAAACTACCTTTATGGGATCGCCGGATTCCTGGCTGCCGCCAGCCCCTTCTTCTGTTTGTTCCGTTTCGTTTGCGTTACCTGCCTCCTGGCCTTTTGATTCCGCCTGGGTGGTTTGGCCGGCTGGTTTGGAACCGCCGCACCCTGCCAATGATGATGCCGCAATTGCTGTTGCAAGTACTACACAGATCCGTCTTTTCATTTCATTTCCTCCTGTATATGGAATTATAATTATGTAAGGGCAAACTCTCTCTTGCCCTGACGTTACATCATACTCTTGCGATCCAGGGCAAATCGGTACCAGTTTGCATTTAGCCAATATTTGCAGTAGGCGATTGGTTCACTGTTTTCCCCAATCAAAACTTCTTCCATAACAATAATCCCCTGCTGTTCCGAATCCGTTAACCGTTCTGCTAAATTGCCGTCTGGTTCCTGGCTGTTATCCTCTGCTGCCATAACATTTAAACTAAGCCGCGATCGCTTTGATGCCTGGTAAATCTTCTTCGTCACGACTTCTTTTAAGGCTTCTTCATCATCCAGGGATAAATTCCACATTTCCAACATATTGCTGTGAAAAATGCATACCGATGAAGCCGTCCGCTCTTCCCCGGAAAAATAGTCTGTATCAATGGTTCCCATTACAAATTTTTTATTATGATAACCAAGTTGCTTCGCTACATACTCCCCGCTTTGCTGAAGCTGGGCTTTGGCCGAAATCCGGGTGATCGCTGCCACGCAGCTATTAATACAAGGGTTGGATAACCACTGAAGCCCGTTATCAAGATGGCTAATGGATGAGGCAACTGTAGTTCGTTTGCCCTGCATTTTATAGATAAATCCATCCTCTTCCAGCTTCCGCACTGCCATCCGAACGGTAGCACGGCTGATATTCCAGTAAGAGGCCATCAGGTTTTCCCCTGGCAGTACATCTCCTTCTTTCAGCTCTCCTTCTTGGATCATCTGAAATACAATATCGTAAATCTGAACATAATAAGGCACATTTTTCTCTTCCAGCAATGGCCATCCTTCACATGTCATCTAATCCCCCCGTTTCTTTTGGCCTCCTGGTCGCCGCGAATAATCCGTTTCATCCCTTCAATTGCCACCTGAATCGCTCGTTCCTCCAAATCCGTCAAAGGCTGTTTCCGCCCTTGGTCATTATACTGCTTGTAATCAGTAGCACTTACCATAACACAGGATGTGCGGATCCCCAAAGTAGCGCCGACTAAAAACAGCGGGGCACATTCCATACTGGTAGAAGTAGCGCCTCCCTTTTCATAGGCCTCCCATCGGTACTTTAATTCCTGGGCCACCGGCTTTGTTTCTGGTGCTGTCTGGGAATAAAACGAAGCTTTTGTAATGGTCACTCCGATATTGTAGGGATATCCGGCTTGAATTGCTGCTGCCTCGATCTCCTTTACCATCCCAAAATCCGGGACTGCCGGAAATTCTAACGGCAGGTAGTGGTTCCCTACCCCTTCCATACGGATGGCCCCGTTTGGAATCACAATGTCACCTGCATGAACCTTAGACGAAGTAGAAGCACAGCTTCCTACCCGCATCATAGTATCTGCTCCGCATTGGAACAATTCTTCCACCGCAATCGCTGTAGAAGGGCCGCCGATGCCAGTGCTGGTTACTGCCACCGGAACGCCCAAAAGAGTTCCGATCCAGGTTCTGTACTCCCGGTTATAAGCAATTTCCTTTGGATTTTCAAAATGGGCAGCAATCTTTTCCGTACGTTCCGGGCTTCCTGGCAGGAATACGTAACGTCCAATGTCATTGGTTCTAAGGCCAATATGCATCATCTTCTTCTTTTCCAAAATTTCCTCCTTTTCATTTGCAGCCAGTATCACATTCATCCAACTGCCAACCGTATTTTCTGTTCTGGTAGATACATATTACCACATGGCTGCCAAGTTGTCAACTTGGCTGTCTATTAAATTTGTATATTTTTTTATTTTATTTTGCTATTTTTTCACACTTGCGCACAATTTCCATAAAATTCCTTTGTGTTTGATTTCAAATTCCGGACATAGGAAAAGGCGGTTGGCTATCCATTTAGCACAACCGCCTTCTATGTTATTCTTACATTAAAATGAAACAATAAGCTGCATTTTAAACCGTTCCTGTCCATATACGGCATGGGGTACATCCTTTGGCATAACCAGCGTTTCCCCTTCTTTTAAAACAAACACCTGACTGCCCACCGTAAATCTTCCGGTGCCCTCTAGCACTGTTACCATCGCATCACCGCCGGACGCATGGGTGGAAATCTCTTCATCTTTATCAAAGGAAAATATGGTCATACTGACCGTTTCATTTTGCACAAGCGTTTTGCTGACCACCTGATTTTCCTGGTATTCCACAAGGTTTTTTAGCAGCAGCGTTTTCTGTTTTTCAATATTTTTATACATAACCGTTCCCGACCTTCTATCAAAAAATTTATGACGTTTCCTATAAAATTTTCCCATCAACAGATACTGTTACAACTTGCCATGGAATCTGTTTTTTACTGATTTCCAAAGCCTTCTTTAACGCTGCTACAAGCCCGCCGCAGCAAGGCACCTCCATGCGCAGCAGCGTAATGCTTTCAATCTGGTTATTTTTTATAATTTCTCCAAGTTTTTCGCTGTAATCAATGGAATCCAGTTTGGGGCATCCCACCAGCGTAATCCTGCCCTTCATATAATCATTATGGATCCAGGCATAGGCGTATGCGGTACAGTCTGCCGCTATCAGCAGATTTGCCTGGTTAAAATACGGAGCGTTTACAGGAACTAATTTTATTTGGCAAGGCCATTGGCTAAGCTGTGAGCCTACGCCAAACGATGTTTTCTGGGCTGCATAATGTTTCCTTTGTTTGGCTTTCAGAACCGCAGCTTCATCATAGGCAGCCGCTTCCCGCTCTTCAAATGTAATTGCGTGACAGGGACATTCCGGCAGGCAATCTCCTAAACCATCACAGTAGTCCTCACGGGTAAGCATAGCCTTGCCATTCACGATTGCAATAGCGCCTTCATGGCATGCCCGGGCACACGCGCCACAGCCATTGCATGTTTCCTGGTCAATTTTTATTATTTTTCGTATCATGTTTTGTCCTCCTTGACCTTGTACCGTCATTATAATATAATCACCAGAAAAAGTATGTGGTTATAACCACAAAAACGGTGAAAATTATGGATTTTCATTTTCTTTCAAAAACTGCTTTGTTAAAGGAATTAGGAAAGGTGAAACAGCAGGGGCTTATTGAATACAGCAAAAATGCGTTTGAAATAAAAATCCAAACCCGTTTTAAGACTGATTATTTCGTATTTTTTACCGTTTCCCAGATTTCATCGTCAAATATCCGGTCTTTGTAATAATATTTCCGGTCTTCTTCTGTAATTTCCCGGAGCACCCTGCAAGGATTGCCTGCCGCCACTACTCCCGCAGGTATATCTTTTGTTACAATACTGCCAGCTCCGATTACCGAATCGGAACCGATGGAAACCCCAGGCATTACCACACAATTTCCGCCAATCCATACCCGATCCCCGATTGTAATCGGGATTCCATATTCATAGCCAGATTTTCTGCTCTGGGGGTGGATCGGGTGTCCGGCAGTATAAAGAGAAACGTGTGGGCCAAACATCACATCGTCACCAATTGTAATTTTTCCTACATCAAGCATGGTGCAGTAGGCATTTGCGTAAAAATTCTCACCTAACTGAATATGTGTCCCATATTCACAGTGAAAGGGCGGTTCAAAATACATGTTTCCCTTATGTTGGATTCCAGCCTCCTTTAAGCACTTCATACCTTGCTTTATATCGAAGGGCATCGATTCATTATATTGGCGGATTGCGCGTTTCGTTTTCAGTTGTTCCTCCAGAATGGATTGGTCTGAAATATATGCCAGACCCTGATCCCTTCTCGTTTTGTTATCCATAATCCACTGCTCCTTTTGAATTGTTTTTATATAGATGGCTGCGAATCTCCTCTGCATGAAACAAGACAACGTTTCGCAGTCCTTCATGTTTTTTATAAATAGAATTCAGGTGCCAAAAGCACCTTCGACGCAGCACTCATGCCAGATATTGTTACTGTAATTGAGTTTATATCCAATATCTAATATGGAGTGGGTGAATTGCTCACTTTTGGCACCCAAGTCTTATGTTATTTATAATAATACAATGAAACATGTAAAATATCTATCACTTTTTCATTTCACTGTGCCTTATTCATGGCAGGTTTCGGAAATGGTATTTCTTGTTGGAATTATAGCCAAAAGCCTTTCAGCTACGTTCCAGCACAATGGTTTCATATGGCCTTAACCGGATCTGTCCTGTGCCATCCAGGCTATCCGAAAACTCACCCGGATAGTTTCCAAGGAACTTTTGGTAATCGCCCCATCCCTCCCCTGCCTCTGCCTTAGCCTCCTGTTTCGTAAGATTATTCAGCACGATGATTTCTTCTTTTCCATACCTTCTCTGATAGCCGAGGACATCTGGGTTTTCTTTCTCTATAAATACGATACTCCCCTTAGAAATCGCGTTTTTCCTTTTGCGCAGAGCAATTAACTGCCGATAAAACCAATAAATGGAGTCCTCTTCTCCTCTTTGAAGCTGCACGTTAATTTCCCCTGCACGATCCCCAGTTTCTATCCATGGCGTTCCTTCTGTAAAACCGGCATGTTTCCCAGAAGACCACTGCATCGGTGTTCTGCCGTTATCCCGGGATCTGGCAGCCAGCACGGCCAAGGCCTCTTCCTTTGTTTTCCCCTGTTCCATTAGGATCTGGTAATAATTTTGGCTTTCCACATCACGGTACTGCCCAATATTCTGATAATGGGGATTGGTCATCCCAATCTCTTCTCCCTGGTAAATATAGGGCGTCCCCCGCATTAGCTGAATGGAGGCTGCCAGCATTTTTGCCGATTCCTTCCAATAAACGGTTTCATCTCCAAACCGGGATACAATCCGTGGCTGATCATGATTGCACCAAAACAAGGCATTCCATCCTTTTCCCTGTTCCATACCCGTCTGCCACTCCTCAAACAGGGCCTTGAGCGCCATCCGATCCGGCTCCATCAGCTTCCATTTATCCCCGTTCTGATAGTCCACCTTTAAATGATGGAAACTAAAGCACATGGATAGCTCCTTTTTTTCCGGGTTTGAGTAATTGATACAGTCTTTTAACGTGGTGGAAGACATTTCCCCCACTGTAATATGATCGCCAAGGCTGGTATCCCGGGCAAGCTCCTGCAGATATTCATGAACATGGGGGCCATCGGAATAAAAGCGCCTCCCATCGCCTTCTGGATCGTCGGTAAATACCTGCGGCTTGGAAATCAGGTTCACCACATCAAACCGAAACCCCTCAACGCCTTTGCTTTTCCAGAAACGGATTACCTGTTTCAGTTCTTCCCGCACTTTGGGATTATCCCAGTTTAAATCCGCCTGCGTTACATCAAATAAGTGTAGATACCATTTGCCTAAAGACGGCACATACTCCCAAGCTGAACCGCCAAACTTTGATTGCCAGTTGGTAGGCGGCCTGTTTGGCGTACCTGTTTTAAAAATGTAATAATCCTGATATGCTTTCTCCCCTGCCAATGCTTTCTGAAACCAAATATGGTTGGTAGAAGTATGGTTAAACACCATGTCCAGCATCAGGCCAATCCCACGCTTTTTCCCCTCATAAATCAGCTCTTCCATGTCTTCCATTGTGCCAAACCTAGGATCAATGCGGCAGTAATCTTCCACATCATACCCATTATCCCTCTGAGGAGAGAGAAATACCGGCGTTATCCACAAATAATCAATTCCCAACTCCTGAAGATAATCCAATTGTCCCGTAATTCCCCTCAAATCACCAATCCCGTCACCATTTGAATCCATAAAGGATTTGGGATAAACCTGATAAACTACTTTCTTCCCAAAATCGTTCATATTCTTGTTTCCTTCCTATTCGAAAGCAGCAACCACGGTTTCCCCCGCCTCTGCCTGGATTCCTGTAAAAAACCGGATATGTTCCGCCTCCCCTGGAGCTGAAATAATACATACGGTTACATCTTGATATCCTGCCGCCCGGATTTTTTCCCGGTCAAAGCGGATTAGCGGATCCCCTGCTTTTACCTGCTGTCCTTGCTTGACCAGATAGGAAAACCCGTCACCCTTCATGTTCACCGTATCCAGACCAATGTGAAGCAGGATTTCCATACCATTTTCCATCTTTAGGCCACAGGCGTGTTTGGAATCCTCCATTAGTGCCGCAACCTGGGCGTCTGCCGGTGCCATAAGCGTCCCATTTTCCGGAATGATGGCAATGCCATCGCCCATAATTCCCTCAGAGAATACGCCATCATTGACTTCCTTTAAAGGAATCACTTTCCCCGATAAGCATGCCTTTAGTTCGCTCCTGTTTCCATTTGCTGTTTTTTCCGCTTTTCCTGCTTTTTCCCTTTTTTCGATTTCCTTTTCCGCCGGTTCCGTATGAATGGCAGACAGCCTCTTTTTCCCTACTGTCACAGTAAGGCTTACCGGCACAACTACAGCGATCAGCATGCACAGCGCAAAACTACCCATATACTCTGGCTGAATCGACAGGATCCCCGGAAGGCCGCCTACGCCAATCGCATTGGCTGTTGTGGAAGTGGCCACGCAAACCACCGCTGCCAGAGCCGAGCCAATCATTCCACAGACAAATGGGAACCCCTGCTTTAAGTTTACACCGAAAATCGCCGGTTCCGTAACACCCAGATAGCAGGAAATCCCTGCCGGCACATTTACTTCCTGAGCCTGAGCGTCTTTTTTCTGAAGAATCATCATGCCCACAACCGCGGAACCCTGGGCAATATTGGATAAGGCAATCATTGGCCACAACATTGTCCCGCCATAGTCGGCAATTAGCTGAAGATCAATGGCATTTGACATATGGTGAAGACCTGTAATTACCAGCGGCGCATAAACTAGACCGAATACCGCTCCAAATATCACTTTAAAGGATCCGGTGATTCCTGCGTAAACAACAGCCGAAACCGCGGAACCGATCTTCCAGCCTACAGGCCCAAGGACAAAATGGGAAGCCATTACTGCCAGCAGCAGGCTACAGAAGGGAACCACAATCATGGATACCACCTGAGGCGTAATCTTCCGGAAAAACTTTTCCAGATACACCAGGGTAAAAGCGGCAAGAATTGCCGGGATTACCTGTGCCTGGTAGCCAATCATATTTACTTTAAGAAAGCCAAAATCCCATTTCGGAATATCCGCCGCCGCAGTTCCTGCTACCGCATAGGCGTTCAGCAACTGGCCTGATACTAGCGTCAGGCCCAAAACAATGCCTAGCATCTGGGTGGTGCCCATCTTTTTCGTCACAGACCAGCAGATTCCAACAGGCAACATATGGAACACGGCTTCCCCGATAATCCATAAAAAACTGTCAATTCCTGACCAAAATTGGCTGATATCACACAAGGTTTTCGTTCCTTGCTCAAATAAATACAAGCTGTCAATGCAATTGCGGAATCCTAAAATCAAACCGCCTGTAATAATCGCCGGAATCAGCGGCGCGAAAATTTCAGCCAGGGCGGTAACGATCCGCTGCAATACATTCTGATTTTTCTTTGCCGCCTGTTTTACCGCATCTTTGGAAACGCCTTCGATTCCCGCCACTTTAATAAAATCATTGTAAAACTCAGAAACCGTATTCCCAATGATAACTTGGAACTGCCCCGACTGGGTAAAGCTCCCCTTAACCACCTTCATTGCTTCAATCCCTTTTACATCCGCCTGTGAAGGATCGGCCAACGCAAACCTCATTCTGGTCATACAATGGGAAACGGCAGCAATATTTTCCCTTCCCCCCACCAGGTTCAGCAGTTCTTTTGCATCCTCTGCATACTTACCCATTCTACTTACCTCCATTCAGTGTTTCAAGTTAATAATGGTTTTCGTGATTTGAACTCAAATTTGTTTAAACAAGTTGTATTTTATTTATATCATACTTGTTCAAACAAGTCAACCACTATTTGATTTTTATTTTTTAAGATGTTGGTGTCAAAAGGTCTTTTGACCCTGGTATCTTTATATTTGTTTAAACAAGATTTTTCAATTGGGTTGACTTTTTATCTTACGGTTTTTATAATAGATGGAAATACAGACCTAATTGCTGAAGTAAGGTTAGCGATTGCCTTCTGCCAGATATCCACCAAACATTTAAAAAAGTAAGAAAGGGATCCAAATACAATGCCAAAAAGCATTTACGAAACTATATATCAAGATTTGAAACAGAAAATTGAAGATAACGCCTTTGCCTATCAGGAACTGCTTCCATCCGAAAACACGCTGATTCAGCAGTATCACTGTTCCCGCAATACATTGCGCCGGGCAGTTAGCCGCCTGGTCACAGACGGCTATGTACAAACGATGCAGGGAAAGGGGGTTCGCAATATTTACCGCCCCATTGACCAAACCGCCTTTACTATTGGGGAAATCGAAAGCTTTCAGGAATCCGCCAGACGAAACGGGCAAATTCCTTCCACCAAAGTTCTTCTCTTTACCGAATTGCCTATCAGTGAAAGACTGGCAGCTATCACCGGTTTTCCTGCCGGAACCCTGGTATATTACCTTCAGCGCCTTCATTACTTAGACAAGCTGCCCCTGATTATTAACCATAATTATTTTTTAAAAGAAGCTGCTATCGGATTAACAAAGGAACTTGCAAAAGCATCCATATACGACTATTTGGAAAACCAGCTTCATATGACCATCGTAAATAGTAAGCGGGTAATCACGGTTGAAAAAATAACGGAAATAGATGAAAAATATCTGTGTCTGAATACCGCGGACTATAACTGTATGGCAGTCGTCAGCAGCCAAACCTATAACAGTGACGGAGTAATGTTTGAATATACTCAGTCTAGGCACCGTCCAGACTATTTTCGGTTTTATGAGAATGCTGTGCGTAAATATCGATAGCGAACCTGCAAAAAAGCAAACAAACGAAAAAACAAAAACCGCTGTAATGCCTGTCTGTCAGGCTGCAACGGTTTTTTCTTCTAAACTGATTATCAGAAATATTATTTTTTATTGCTCAAAATAACAAGATAAACATAGGGATACATGGCTTTAAAAAAGGGAAAAATCCCTCTGCCCCTCCTGGTTTGCAAAAGCATTCCCTGAAATTCCAAACACACGGTTTATCTGATCACGGGACATGGCCTCCAATGGATTTCCCTCTGCTGCCACCTGTCCTTCGCACAGCAAATAGATTTTATCACAATAATGTGCCGCCAGCCGCAGATCATGGAGTACAATCAGAATTGTTTTGCCGCTTTTTCTTAAAAATTCAAGCAAAAAAAGCTGATGCCGGATATCCAGATGGTTTGTGGGCTCATCCAGAATCAAAATGCCAGTGTTCTGTACCATGGTTCTTGCGATAAAAACCATTTTCCGCTCACCTCCGGAAAGGGAAAGGATATTTCGGTCCCGAAACTGTGCAATCTGAAGCTCCTCAAGAGCCTCCTCCACCACTTCCTTTGCGGCTCTTGACTTGTCGGCACGGGCATACAGACCCATGGATACCACGTCAAAAACGGAAAAATCAAAGGCGCAGGCCACATCCTGTCCCACATATCCGATTCGGGACGCCAGCTTTTTTGGCGAATAGCGCTTTATGGATTCCTGATTCAGCATAATATCCCCTTGAGTATAGGGGCAGATTCCAAATGTGGTTTTTACTAAGGTAGATTTTCCGCAGCCATTTGGCCCGATAATTCCGGTTATCCTTCCTTCTTCCGCCAAAATGCTTACCCCATTTAAAATTTTCTTTCCGCCTAATATCACATGTATATTTTCATAGGAAACTATCATTTTCCGCTTCCTCCATAACCGTTTTTTATCATCAGAAACAGGAAAAAAGGAGCTCCCACAAATGCGGTGATGATTCCAAGCGGCAGCTCTACAGCGCCAAACGCGCTTCTTGCCAAGGCATCTGCCCATGTAAGATAAATACTTCCTAACATGGCGCTTAAGGGAATTATCACTCGGTTATCGCTTGTCCCGGCCAAAAGGCGCGCCACATGGGGCACCACTAACCCTACAAATCCGATCACGCCTGTAACGGAAACTAACGAAGCAACCATAAGGGAGCTTAAGAGAAACATGATGGAGCGGAACCATGTTACCCGAAGGCCCATGGCCGCGGCATCATCATCGCCCATCATAATCAGATTAAACTTGCCGGCACAAAAGGTAATCGTCACGGCTCCCAAACTGATTCCCACAGCCGGCAAAAACAGTGTTTTCCACTGGGCTGACGCAATGCTTCCCATTTGCCAGTTATAGACTGCCGCAATACTTTCCGGGCTTTTAGCACGGAAAATCAAATAACTTGTGACCGCGCTCATCACAGCGTTCACCGCGGTTCCAGACAGCAGCAAGGTAATGGGCTGGAGCCGCCCTCCCCCTGCTTTTTTTGCCATATAATAAACGACAAACGCCGAAAACACGGCCCCTATAAAAGCCATAATTGTAGTCTGATTCTGTCCCGCAAAAAAAGGAAGGGGCATTAAAAGCGCAAAGGAGGCGCCAGCTGACGCACCGGAGGAAATCCCAAGCAAATACGGATCCGCAATCGGGTTTACTACCAACGCCTGCATAACAACGCCGCAAATCGCAAGTCCGGCCCCGCAAAGCGCGGCAAAGAGTACTCTCGGAAGGCGAATATTCCAAACAATCTGGAAAAAGGGCATTGTCCAGATTCCAGCTTCCCGTTCCCTGTCTTTTTGAAACAGATGATCTTTCAGAATCCCAAACACAGACTCTACCGGAATATCGGCAGACCCAATGCTGATTGTGTATAAAATAGAAAACACAAGCGCCGCAGATAATGCTACAAAGAGGAACACGCCCCATATGCTCCTTCCTCTTTTTGGACTTATTCGAAACATTCCGGATATAAATATGTTGCAATCGTTTGGCAGGCACTTGCGGCACGTACATCCTGCATTACCGATACAAGCGGAATTACCATGATTCTCTGATCCTTTATGGCTGGCACTTCTGTCAGAGCCGGATTGCTGGTTAAGAACTCCAGCTTTTCCTCCACCGTCTGGCTGCCATAATCATTCACAATGAGCACATCCGGATTGGTTTCTACCAGTGTTTCCACGCTTGTGTTAAACCATCTGGAATCAGCCATTCCTTTTGTAACATTGCAGCCTCCCGCAAGCTCAATCAGATTGCTCTCAAGCCCGCTGGACGTAGTATAAATCTCATTGCCATTAAAGGAATCAAATACAAACACGGTCAGCTTGTCTTCTTCAGCTACATCCTTTACCTTATCCTGGGTATCCCTAATCTGAGCCTGAATATCCCCAATCAAAGCTTCTGCTTTCTCTTCCACCTTAAAAATTTTGCCCAGGTTTTCAATATCCTGATAAACATGTTCAACCGTTTCATCATCTACTAGCGTACCGGTAATGACCAGCGCGTGAATACCCTTGCTCTCCAACTGCTCATAGGTACCCCATGCGTTTTCTTTAAACGCGCTTACCTGCCCGATAACCAGATCCGCCTCTGCGGCAACGGCATTTTCATGGGATCGTTCAATCTCTGGTACATCTGCCAAAGCACCCGCAAGCTCCTTAAGCGGTACTTCTGCCGGATTAGCGGCAACATTCTTTCCTACAATATAATCTTCCAGTCCAAGCATTGCCATATTCTCAGCCGAATACAAGTTTGCGCAAAGCACATGCTGAGGCATTTCTGTAAATATTACGGTTCTGTCACCATTCTGGATCGTTACGATGCCATATTCTTCATTTCCTGAGGGTTCTTGTTCTCCTGTTTCTTCCAAGCCTTCTTGTTCCGCAGCTTCTTCGGTTGCTTTGGCAACGCCTTCCACTGTTTCTGCTACGGTTTCCCGCAGTTGCAGCGTATCTTGGGTAGCGGCGGGCTTCTGGCCACAGCCTGCCAAAAGCAGGCAGCAAATTACAAATGATACGCTGTTTTTTTTCACTGCTTTCATTTTTTTCATGTTTGTCTTCTCTCCTCATAATTTCTCTATCTTTTCATAAGAAAAAGCATGCTTCCTGTGGAAAAAGCATGCTTCAAATAAAGGGTATGGCTTCCCTTACCCTAATCCTCAAACCATGCTTCCGGATCCGGCAGAAGCACCAATTCCCTTCCACGTATCTGACTTATCCTTATTACAAAGGCATCACAGTGACCTTCTCGTCAGGCTTTGCACCTGGTTCCGTGTTCTGCCATAGCAGATGAAAAGAATCCCTATTTATGTACCAAATAAAATTATACAAGAGCAGATATCATTTGTCAATTTTTTCGTACTATTATCATGATGTTATAGTTTGTTTATCACTGGGCCTCATATTCTGCGAAGACCTCCCCTTCCTTACAGCTTTTTCACAAACAGACATCGTATCCCATTCAGTACCGCAAGAATCATAACGCCCACATCGGCAAAAATCGCCAGATACATATTGGCAATCCCTACAGCCCCTAACGCAAGGCAGGCAAATTTGACTGCCAGCGCAAGTACAATATTTTGATAGACAATCCCCAAACATTTCCTTGATATTTTAATTGCCTTCGCAATCTTGAGCGGATCATCATCCATCAATACAATATCCGCCGCTTCGATTGCCGCGTCAGAACCCATTGCGCCCATTGCAATGCCGATGTCAGCCCTGGAAAGCACAGGCGCGTCATTAATACCGTCGCCTACAAATGCCAGCTTTGCCCTGCCTGGTTTCTTTTGCAGAAGCTCTTCCACCTTTTCCACCTTGTCAGCCGGAAGAAGCTGGCTGTAAACCTCATCAATTCCAAGTGAGGCGGCAACCTGATTTGCCACTTTCGCACCATCCCCAGTCAACATGATGATCGTTTCGATCCCCGCCTTTTTTAATTTTGCTACAGCGGCCTTAGCATGAGGCTTTATCTTATCGGAAATCACAATATGTCCTGCGTATTTCCCATCTATCGCCATGTGAATAATCGTTCCTGCCTGATGGCAGTCCTGATAAGGAATGTTTAAGCGCTTCATCAGTTTATCATTGCCAGCGGCAACTTCCATGCCATCTACTTTCGCCACCACACCATTTCCACTAATTTCCTTTATATCCGATATGCGGGTTCTGTCAATTTCTTTTCCGTACGCTTGCTGTAAGCTTTTGCTGATAGGATGGGAAGAAGCGCTTTCTGCAAGAGCCGCATACTCAATCAGCTTCTCTTTCTCTATGGCAGAATGGTGAATGCCATTTACTTCAAAAACACCCATTGTCATGGTTCCAGTTTTATCAAAAACCACATATTTTGTCTGCGAGAGGATTTCCAGATAGTTGGATCCCTTTACCAGCACGCCCTCTTTGCTAGCGCCTCCAATTCCCGCAAAGAAGCTTAACGGAATACTAATCACTAAGGCACAAGGACAGCTAATAACAAGAAACGTCAATGCCCGGTAAATCCAAACTCCTGGATTTGCAGGCAACCCCATAAAAAGCATACGGGCGATCGGAGGAAAAAAAGCCAGCGCCATGGCACAGTAGCAGACCGCCGGAGTATAGATTTTCGCAAATTTGGAGATAAAATCCTCTGATTTTGATTTGCGGGAGCTTGCGTTTTCCACCAAATCCAAGATCCTGGAAACAGTAGATTCTCCAAACTCCTTTGTTGTCTGTATCTTTAATACACCTGTCATGCTGATGCATCCGCTGATAACTTCATCGCCGGCTTCCACCTCCCTGGGCAGGCTTTCCCCGGTGAGCGCGCTGGTATTCAGGCTGGATGAACCCCATACAATCATTCCGTCAATCGGCACTTTCTCTCCCGGCTGGACAAGAATCTGGCTGCCAATCTTCACCTCCTCGGGATCCACCTGCACCAATTTCCCGTTTCTCTCTATATTGGCATAGTCAGGGCGAATATCCATCAGATTGCTAATATTGCGGCGGCTTTTCCCTACTGCATAGACCTGGAACCATTCACCAATCTGATAAAACAGCATGACGGCAATGGCTTCCAGATATTCGCCATTCTCATAAATAGCCAGTGCCATCGCTCCTATGGTTGCCACCGCCATCAGAAAACTTTCATCAAATACCTGACGGTTTTTTATGCCCTTTGCCGCCTTTCTTAAAATATCGCAGCCGATCAAAAGATAATCCATCAGATAGCACGCAAAACGAATCCACCTCCCCGCAGACGGAAATAAATAGCGGTCAATGGTATCAAATAGTTCTGCCGGAATAAACTGGAGCGCCAATAAGATTCCAGCGCTAATCAATATGCGGATCATCATAATCCTTTGCTTTTTTGTCATGCCATCCTTGCGGCACCCGATCACGATAAGAAGCGAGGCCGCCATTATAATAACGGCTGATAACAGTATGTTAATCACAACTTCTTGCATGGTAACAGCTCCTTTCAGAACTCTACTTATTTATTTTATTATTACTTAATTATTTAATTATTTTGGATAAAGAAAATCCTGCTTTGCAGGATTCCTTGCCGGTAGCGGATCGATTTGACAATTACTATTTAAAGAAAAATCTCGCAGTCTGGCTCCACTTTCTTACAGGCATCCAACACATGTTTCATAACCTCTTTCGGCTCATGCCCATCGTTAAATTCTACGATCATCTTCTGTGTCATAAAATTAACCGTTGCGCTCTGCACGCCAGCCGTCTTGCGGGCCGCATCCTCCATCAGGTTTGCGCAGTTGGCACAGTCTACCTCAATCTTATAAGTTTGTTTCATTATAATGTCCTCCTTGTTATTGTAAATTCAATAATTAATTACTTGTTTAATTATTATGACTGTAGTATAATATCCATAGACGCACACGTCAATATCTCCCAAGCATTTCCTCCCATTTGGGCGAAAAGTATTTCCGTTTGGGCGAATTGCCATCCCATCGGAGCCTGTTTTTGTTTGTTTATTTGTGTACGGTCCAAATCCTATCTGGTGAAACTTTGCGGAGTCAATTTTCATCAGACAGGCGTAAAAGGAAGGCTCTGCCCTTGCTTTTACGCCTTGCTGGGCAGAGCTGGGGTGACATCGTGAACCGCCCGCAACCCAGTCCTATGGAACTGTAGGCAAGGCAGTTTGCCGCAATCCAGTCAGTACACTAGACCCGTCATATAAGAGAGCGTTTCGCAATGACCTAACTATAGAAGCGAAAAAGAAAGGAAAACAATATGGAATATTTAACGTTGCCACACCAGCATGGCGAAGGGCCGCAGACGGCACAGATTCAGAACCAGTTACATCATGTAGAGCATTTTCAAACGGTGGCGCAAGTGTTTAAACAGCTTGGCGATACCACCAGAATCCGCGTTTTCTGGCTTCTTTGCCATCAGGAAGAATGTGTCCTTAATATTTCTGCCATGCTAAAGATGTCAAGCCCGGCAGTATCCCATCACCTGAGGCCTCTAAAAGACAGCGGCTTAATCGTCTGCCGTCGTGAGGGAAAGGAAGTTTATTATCGTGCTGCGGATACAGAACAGAGCCGTTTATTGCACCAGATGATTGAGCAGGTTATGGAAATCACCTGCCCTGAAACCGTCTGCGCCAAATTGTGAGGTCTGCTTTATGAATAACACATTAATGAACGTACAAAACAATGTGGAACCATTTGATCAAAAAACGGAACGTGATGTTATTTTTCTTTATCCTGGTATCCAATTATGCTATGTTACAATTTCAACTGGTTCTTTTTCGGCGCGGCATAAACCAATTCCGCATGTTATTCAAATTAACTACTGCAAAGCCGGTCAGCTTATGTGGGACATGAAAAACGGAGCCCGAATTTACCTGAATCCTGGAGATTTCTCCCTGCATCCCATGAAGGCCTGCACAGATTCAGTACTTACCTTTTCAAACAATACATATCAGGGACTTACTATCTATATTGATCTGCTGGAAGCCTCCGGCAATCCGCCTGAAGTGTTAAACGGTCAAACTATTTTTGAAACCGTATTGCCCGAACGACTTTGCCCAGATAACAAGCCTGCCTTTCTTGCTGGTAATGAGCAGAGCGAACGTATTTTTTCCGGATTTTATAACCAGCCAAAAGCCCTTGCGCTTCCATACCAGAAAATCAAAGTTTTGGAGCTGTTACTTTACCTTTCCAAAATGGAGTTTACTCCTCAAACCAAACTGGATGAATATCAATTTGAACTGACTGAATCGGTTCGAAACATCCATGACCAGCTTTTGCGGCACATGGATCAGAGAATTACCATTGAAGAACTTTCCAGGCAATATCTCATCAACCCAACCACTTTAAAAAATGCTTTTAAGTCCGTTTATGGAACTTCTATCGGGGCACATATGAAGGAACATCGAATGCGGCAGGCTGCCCGTATGCTAATCGAATCGAATATGAAAATAGCAGAGGTTGCGCTGGCCGTAGGGTATGACAGCCAAAGTAAGTTTGCCACAGCATTTAAAGCATATTTTAAAGTCCTTCCCAGAGAGTATCGAAAAAAATAGGGCGTAAGACACATGTGCAAACACTGTAAGAAAGCCTTTGTCGCAAGCCGGAAGGGGAATGAGTTTTGCAGCCAGAAATGCAAGAACCAGTTTAATGTCTACAAATCAAGGGAAAAGAAAAAGGGGAACAAGTCGGATAACCGCTAAAAAATGCTTGCGGCACTTTGGAGATTGTGGTATATTAAACATAAAGAAGGACATCTGCGCTAACAGATGCCCAACAGGAGCTACCGATAGACGGTTAGCCCGGTTAAATGATTATGACAAAAATAGTCGCCTCAC
This sequence comes from uncultured Lachnospiraceae bacterium, assembly GCA_910589195.1. Taxonomy (GTDB): domain Bacteria; phylum Bacillota; class Clostridia; order Lachnospirales; family Lachnospiraceae; genus Caccovicinus. Next base: position 2,429 of record CAJUTC010000007.1, on the reverse strand, counting down.
TTTAGCGGAGCAGGGCGGCTATTTCTGCGTCTTGTTACTATCCTTACCGATAGAGTATTCTATTCCGAAGCAGGTCAAGCCAAAGCTCAACACTGCCATAATTCGACAGGAAGTTCAATTTAATTTTTCAGAATACCGCTATTGGCATTTTTAATGCAATGGGGGAATTTTGTTCCCCCTTGACCGCTCCATGCTGCAAAACTTAAAGCCAGAACAAAACTAAAGGGTATATATCAGATCGTGCAGCACTACTTCCTCCGCCCGTACTTTCCGATATGGTATTCCGTTGTATCCGAAAGTTTGAGGCCGGGAATCAGATAGTCGCCTACCCAATGGTATGTAATCTCCATATACAACCGCCTTTCTTTGTGTTAAACTGTTTACAGATACGAATAAAAGAATTATCACCTTCTCCCTTTACCACAAATGAGCCAGCCGCATATGTTGTATTTTAGCAGATGCGCATTTCCGCTGAAATACGGCGTTTACGGAAATGTTTACATCTACAGTTCAAATATATCACATCCGTGACTTAAACCGCTACTGTAAAAGCATCATCCGTGATATTACATCACAGAAAAACAGGATTGAGAAATTTTTACAAAGCTCCGGCTTCTATTTGTCCTCCTTTATTTCTGATATCTTTGGCGCTTTTGGCAGAAACCTCATCCTGCACCTGATTGAGTATGGGTGGATTGACCAGGTGGCTTTGGATTCCTGCTTAAAAGCAAAAACAAGAAACCGCATAGATGAAATCCTCATGTCCGTAAATGGAACCCTCTCGGAACATCAGAATATGCAGTTACCTGCGGTTTATAATTCATCATTTCTTTCTTGATTTTCAACTGCTGTTTCCATATAATAAAAATGCATTGATAGGAATTAGCAACTGTAACATTTTGCTGACATTTCTTTGTTATACTACTCTCAGTACACAGGGGAGAACACACCATGAAATAGAAACAGCAGACTGCTTCTGCGATTTTTCAATGTTTACTTTTAAAATCCACCGCCGAATAAGCGGTCCAAGTTCAGGGATGCCAAGCGCGCCCACCATAGCTTTCATGCGTGGTGGCGCATCCGCAGCCGGACTCATGATGGTTTATTCATCTGACTTATATTTATGGTGGTCCCAGTGTGTGGGCATAAGGGTTTAGTAAGGAAGTGAGAATATGAAACTTTTGGTAGTTGAAGATGACCGTCTTTTGAACAATACGCTTTGCTACAATCTTTCGGCGGCGGGTTACACTGTGGACGCTGCTATGACAATATCAGCGGCGGTCAATTTCTGCGAGGCGCAGGACTATGATTTGATTGTGCTGGATGTTAATTTGCCTGACGGAAATGGGTTTGACCTATGCGGAAAAATCAAGGAGCGCCGGCCTGATACCGCTGTAATTTTCCTGACAGCAAATGATATGGAGAGTGACATGCTGATGGGTTTTGCGTTAGGAGCAGACGATTATGTAACAAAGCCGTTTCCTATCCGCGTATTCCTCAAAAAGGTTTCGGCGCTGCTGTCCCGCATCCAGAAGCAGACCGGCGGCGATTGCTATACGGACGGTACGCTGTCCATCAATTTTTCGGAACTGACCGCTGTCCTTGCGGGCGAACCGATCATTTTCACCCCAATGGAATACCGCTTGCTAAAGGTGCTGGTGAGAAATCCGCAAATCGTATTGACCCGGCAGGTGCTTCTTGAAAGGCTGTGGGATGCAGACGAAAACTTTGTGAATGAACATGCATTGACCGCTGCAATTAGCCGCATCCGGGGAAAAATCGAGATAGACGGCCTGCAATATATCAAGACTGTCTACGGCATGGGCTATATGTGGATTGGGGGGATAAAGAAGTGAATGGGAGCAGGCTTTCTATCAACCGCACCTGTGCGGTAGGGGCGGCTTTTTTAGGTTTTTTCTCCACCACGACCCTTACTGCGGCTTTTCTCTTTACCAGAAATCCGGCAATTGTGTGGCTGGGTCTGCTGTTTATCTTGCTGGTGTTCACCTGTGCTGCTCTTTTCATGCTCTTTCTGCGCCGGAAGCTGGTGTTGTTTTCAGACAGGCTGTGTGAAACCATAGACAATATGCTGGACGGGGCATCATCTCCACCGCTGGTCTATGAGGAAGAAAACCTGTTTTATAAAATCAACCACCGACTTGTCCGCCTATATGAAGTTATGCAAGAAAACAGGGAGAGCACAGCGAAAGAGCGGGCCGACCTGCAGGAATTGATCTCTGACATATCCCATCAGGTGAAAACGCCGATCAGCAACCTTAAAATGGTAAATGCCACGCTGCTGGAACAGCCCATGCCCGAAGAAAAGCGGCGGGAGTTTTTTCAGGCTTCCAGCGGCCAGCTTGAGAAATTGGACTTTCTCATGCAGGCCATGATAAAGACCTCCCGCCTGGAAACCGGCGTCATTTCAC
>CAJUTC010000006.1 GCA_910589195.1 uncultured Lachnospiraceae bacterium | reverse complement strand
CCTCTCCTTAAGCAAAAACAGACCGAATTCAGAGTTACCATCTGATGAATAGTTGGTGAATGTTATCAAAAAGGAAAAAGAAGGAAAATTAAAACGAAAGGAAGGAATATGCCATGACAACCATGCAAGAAATTATTACAATTTTAGCTGTCATCTTCGGAACAATGGTTACCCGATTTCTGCCATTTATCTTGTTTCCTGAGGGAAAAACCCCGCCCAAATATATCTCTTGGCTGGGAACTGTGCTTCCCTGCGCTGTGATTGGATTTTTAGTGGTGTATAGCCTGAAAGATACTGTTTCTTCTCCGTTTCATGGATTACCGGAATTAATATCGATCCTATTCATTGCGCTTTTACATAAATGGCGCAAAAATACTTTACTGAGTATTGGTAGCGGAACCATTCTATATATGTATCTGGTGCAGGCATGGTTCCATTAAGTTTAAAATCCTTACAACTATTTGATAGTAAACCTCCCAAGCCCCGCCGGGGCGCCGCCATGAATGAAAGGGGGGTCCTACCAGTAATGTTTTACCATATTTCACCGAAAATCTTATATGCTCTTCCATAATTTCCTGATTGAAATTTTACAATTACAAAACCTTTTTCCTGTTGTTTCGGCATTGCATATTGGTCGATACTTGTTTTTGAACGATTTTCCTATTGAGAAAATACTGAACATAGCAAGATATATGAAAAGCAAGATGAACGATCCTGCTATAATGCAGAGAGAAAGGAGGAAGCTGCAATGTCTGGAAACATAAAAAATGTGATGGAAACAATTGACTATATCGAGAGCCATTTGCATGAAAAACTGGACTTAGAAACGATTTCCAGGGCAGTACATTATTCAAAGTATCATTTACACCGAATGTTTACTGGTACAGTAGGTTTGACAATCCAAACTTACGTACAGCGCCGTCAGTTGACGGAAGCCGCAAAACGGCTTGTCTTTTCCAACCGTTCAATCCTGGAAATTGCGCTTTTTGCCGGATATGAAAGCCAACAGTCGTTTACGGACATTTTTAAGGCCATGTATAAAAAGTCACCTAATCAATACAGGGAAGAAGAAGAATTCTATCCATTGCAGCTAAGATATGTTTTGAACGAGAACCCTACAAGTTTTGACGTGAAGAATTGGCAGGATAAAATTGTCTTTGCAACTAAGGAAGATATCCCGCAATGGATTAAATTGGTTCATCTTGCTATTGACGGGTTTCCCCATTTAAACGAAAAGCAATACCTTGAACAGTTACAGGAATACATTAAAAATAAGAGGGCGCTGATTCTGAAAGATGCAGATACAGCAATCGGGATTATGGAATTTCATGAAATTACGGGAACTATTGATTTCTTAGGAATACACCCACAGTACCGAAAAAAAGAGATCGCTAAAGCATTTTGTGAAAAAGCATTGCATGAACTGGCACATTCGAAGCAGATCAGTGTTACAACATTCAGGGAGGGCGATAAAGCAGATACCGGATATCGCCAATTATGGGGCAGCTTAGGTTTTACGGAAGCAGAATTGTTGGTTGAGTTTGGCTATCCCACACAGCGTTTTATATTACAAGAACCGCTGTGTGAGTCCTGTAATCCGTCTATCATCTCATCCCAACTCATGCAGAGAGAGCAAACGGAGTTCAAAGAACATGAATGACATACAGTATACAGAAAATCCGTTAGCACAAAATTTTACCATAGCATCACTGCTGAAATTTGCGTTTCCAACGATCTTAATGATGGTAGTGATGGGATTCTATACTATTGTTGATACCATCTTTGTGGCGCGTTTTGCAGACACAAACGCGCTTTCAGCCCTGAATATAATTTGTCCTGTTATCAATTTGATTATAGGTTTAGGAACCATGCTTGCAACAGGAGGGAGTGCAATCGTCGCCCGGAAAATGGGGGCAGGGGAATATACAAGGGCATCGCAGGATTTTACCCTGATTGTAGGTGCCGGAATTTTGCTGGGCATGTTGATTACAATCGTTGGAATCCTTTTCATTGATCCGATTATATGGAGGCTTGGAGCCAGCAGGATTTTGTTTCCATACTGTAAGGAATATCTTTTTATCCTGCTGCTTTTTGCACCTGCAAGCATAATGCAAGTACTATTCCAAAATCTAATCGTAACAGCGGGACGTCCCGGAATTGGCATGGTGCTTGGTGCAAGCGCGGGAATGGCAAATATTTTGCTCGACTACCTTTTTATGGTGCCATTGCAAATGGGAATACAAGGTGCGGCATTGGGTACAGGTATCGGATATATGATACCAGCAGTGATCGGCATATGGTTCTTTGCCTCAAGAAAAGGCAGTTTGCGGTTTAAAATGCCAGTCATAGATGGTTCTGTACTGGCAGAAAGCTGTACCAATGGCTGTTCGGAAATGGTAAGCCAGGCAGCAACTGGGGTTACAACCTTCCTTTTTAACCGGATTATGATGAGATTGCTTGGTGAAAATGGAGTTGCGGCAATCACAATCATTATTTATACGCAGTTTTTATTGAGCACTCTTTTTATAGGGTTTTCAATGGGGGTAGCCCCTGTTATTAGTTATAACTACGGAAAACAGGACAAAAAACGGTTAAAGAATGTAGTTTCAATTTGTGTGCGGTTTATTATCATTATTTCCCTCTCTGTGTTTGGGATTGCCTTTGTGTTTGGATCACCTTTAGTTTGCGTTTTTTCAGATAAAGGTACATCGGTTTATGAAGTTGCAAGAAATGGATTTCTGATTGTTCCCTTTAGTTTTCTGTTTGGTGGACTGAATATCCGCCTGGGCCGTTATGGATCTGCCTCCTTCCAGTTCTTCTCCCGTATGTAAATCGGTCCACTCTCCTGCCGGCAGATATACTTCCCTTGCCCTCTTGTTTTCTTCCGTCACTGGTGCAGCCAGGATTTCCGGGCCTAAAAGATATTCGTCTTCCTGTTCCCAGGCCCTGGCATCTTCCGGGTAATCATAAAACAATGGCCGCATAACCGGCGTTCCCTTTTCATGTGCTTTCTTCATCTGCTCCAGCAGGTACGGACGCATTTTTTCCCTTAGTTCCATGTACCGTTTACAGATTCCATATACTTCTTCCCCAAACGACCATACCTCATTTGGGGAACCGCTGGTATAATCCCAGCTTTTCGCATTACCCGGGGTAAAAAACTCCCCTTCCTGCGCAATTACAAGGGGCTTGCGGAAGCCATGGAGCCGGAACACCGGGCAGAATGTCCCAAACTCAAACCATCGGATAAACAATTCTTTAAATTTATCCGTCCGGATATCCCCGCCGTGGAACCCTCCGATATCCGTAGTCCACCACGGCAGGCCCGATAACCCGATATTCATACCGGCAGTTACCTGGTTTCTCAGGCTGTCAAATTCAGAAGCAATATCCCCTGTCCAGACCAACGCCCCATAGCGCTGGGAGCCGGCCCAGGCACACCGAACCAGGCTTAAAATCTCTTCTTCCCCCTCTTTCCTCCTGCCTTCATAGACCATCCGGGCAAATTCCCGGGGATAGAGGTTGCCTGCTTCTTTATGGCTTCCCGCATATGTCCTGTAATTAGCATACTCATATTTCGTCACCTCTGGCTCACATTCGTCCAGCCAGAAAAGCCGGATACCTTTGTCATAATAGTTTTCCTTCAGTTTCCGCCACACAAATTCCCTTGCTTCCGGATTCGACGCATCCATATACGTATCTTTATTTTTAATTCCCAGCCTGGGGCCCATTTCTGTCCGGATCAGATATCCCATCTCTTCCATGTGCAGGAAATTTTCACTGGTTTCTTCCACCGTAGGCCAAACAGATACCATCAGCCGTACTCCCATCTCATCAAGCTCCTTCACCATGGCTTCCGGATCCGGCCATAATTTTTCATCAAACCGGAAATCTCCCTGAGCTGACCAGTGGAAAAAGTCAATCACCATAACGGAAAGGGGCAGTCCCCGCCGCTTATACTCCCTTGCTACCTGGAGGACTTCCTCTTGTGAGCGGTATCGAAGTTTGCTTTGCCAGAAACCTGTGGCATATTCCGGCATCATGGGCACTTTGCCTGTTACCTCCCCATATGCCTCCACAATCTCCGCCGGAGAATCCCCAGCGGTAATCCAGTAATCCATCTGCCTTGTGGAATCCGCCTTCCATTCAGTAATATTCCTGCCGAAGGCTGCTGTCCCGATTGCCGGGTTATTCCAGAAAAATCCGTACCCTCTGCTGGAAACCGCAAAGGGGATGGTAATCTGTGAATTTCTCTGGGACAGTTCCAGCACACATCCCTTCAGGTTTAAATATGGCTGCGAATATTGCCCCATGCCATAAAACCGCTCCCCCTCCTTCGCCTCAAAGCGGACGGCAAGCTGATAATAATTTGTCCCGTGATGGGGAATAAATGTCCTGGGTGCAATCTCCAGGGCATTGTCCGCTTCCCCCGGAGCGCTCTTTCTCCGGAAACGGTTTTTATCGTATTCCTCTAAAAGCAGCTCCCCTTTTTGATTATAAAATTTCAGCTTTCCTGTACACAGCATTTCACACCGCAGTTTACCGCTGCAGATCACCGCTGTATCGTCCTCAATACGAATTTCTGCTTTCCCCTCACCCTTAGCTTCATCAAGCAGAGCCGACAGACCGTCATCGGCAAACCCGTTAAGCTGGGTAGCCCGCACCCTCAGACCGTTCAGCCCGAAAGGTTCTAAGCACAGCAGCTCCTTATCATACCTGCGGTAGAGCTTTCCGTCTTTCTTGTAAACCAATAATTCCTCCTCCTGACTCATTTATTTAACACGTGTTAAATACAGCATATCAGTTCTTCCGAAAAATGTCAACCGATTATCTTTATATTTTTTAACACGTGTTAAACTTATCTGTTTTTGCCAATTCCATCGGAGTAAATTTGTCTATTTTTCACGTGTTAAAAAACAGATTCCTTTTTCCTGCCTGCCGTGGTATAATTTATCTGGAAAGGGAGCCCTTATCATCGGTCAGATGGCTAGGGAACATTACAGAAAACAAGGACAAAAGGACTAAGCTCTATGGAAAACCGATATGCCAGACCCACTTTAGAAGATATTGCCGAAGAAATCCACATTTCCAGAACCACGATTTATAAAGTGATCAATAATAAAGGAACGGTAAGTGAAAAAACCAGAAACGCCGTATTGGCCGCCCTGGAAAAATATCACTACACACCGAATAACAACGCCCGGAACCTGGCAATGAACCGCAGCTACATCATTGCTCTGATCAATTACGTTTCTTCCGATGCCATTTACTTTTCTTCAATTATCGAAAAAGGTGTAATGCAGGCCATTGAACGCTTTGGCGATCATGGTCTTGTCATTCACCGTTATACCTCCCTGGTCAATCAGCCAGATAAGCAGATAGCCGATTTGGAAAAAGCCTACGCTGCCGGAATCCGCCATTTTATTATCTCTGCCGCCGATCCGAACCTGATGTGTCCTGCCGTAAATGATCTGAAAGTAAAAGGGTGTACGGTTATCCTGCTGAGCAAACCGGTTCCCGGCTCTTCTGCCGATGCGTTTATCGGAATTAATGACTATAAAAGCGGCAGGCTTGCCGCACAGCTTTTCGGAAAAATGCTTCCTTCCGGCGGAAAATTGCAGCTTCTTGTGGCAAAAAAATCGCTTTCCAACTATGCCGCCACCACCGCAAAATTCCAGGGGATCCTTGACCAGACAGCCGCTTCCTTCCCGTCCATTTCCCTTCTGCCCATCCTGAATGAACTGGACGGACGGGAATCCATCGATGCCGCCCTGACAAAAGCGTTGAATGATCGGCAGATTGACGGGATCCTGGATCTGACCTACCGGCTGGATATCGTATCGGATATCCTGGCCAGGGAAAATCGAAGGGATGTCCTTCTTGTGGGGATGGATCTGTTCCCGGAAATTGAAAACGCCCTGGCTTCCCAAACCATTGACGCGGTTATCTTCCAGAATTTGAAGGCCCAGACATTCCTCGCCTGCCGCCTTCTATTTGAATATATGTGCTATGGTCAGAAAATCGAAAAAGAAACCTGGTACGCTAAGTTGGAAATTGTGATGAGTGAAAATATGGAATATTTTCTCGATTGAACGGAAAGTAAATTTGAAAAAGTATATTCTGCCACCTTCTGCAGCATTTAGAGGAAAAAGACCAGTATTTCCGCTCGGTTATTGAGCTAATACTATAATCGCTGATAGATTGGATAAAACTTGGGAGATAAAAAACTCTCTTTTCTTTAAGAAATGGAGAAATAAATAAAGGTATATAAAAATAGCCAATTAGAGAGCATAATTGGAAGCAGAATGAAAGAATAAGCGGCATTATCACTTACTTTTTGTAAGGAGATGCCGCTTATTTCATTTGTGGTATCTCTTTACAAAATAATGGATCGATTCAGTATCATAAGACTTATGTGGATATATGTGGATATTATGTAAGATGATATAGGAAACATAAAATATGCGTAAACCCAGAGTTTCCAGTTACAAGGAAGTTTTGGAAATACCGACTTATACCGACTTATTAATGAAAATGTTATATAAAATTTCCGTCTTGAAAATAGTACAGTTTCGGACTATAATTAGTACAAAACCGTACTAATATATTTGAGGAGGTCAGGTATGACAGGCAATACCGTTTTCATGGAACAGCTAAACAAATATTACGACGCATGGTTAGAGTTCAATGGTGTGTATGAAGAATGGGCGAAAGCACGTAAGCTGTCAGTCAACTGTCTGTTAGTTTTATGCGCAATTCATGACGGCGGGGAATACTGTACGCAGAAAAAAATCAGCCAGCGGTGGCTCATACCAAAACAGACAATCAACATGGTTTTCAAAGATTTAGAGAGCAAAGGGTTTGTAGAACTGTTTCCTCTGCCAGAAGATAAAAGAAATAAAGTTATCCGATTTACAAAGGCAGGAAAAGAATATGCAGAGCCCATTGTTACCGAATTGCGGAAAGTGGAACTATCTGTAATAGAAGAAATAGGCGTAGAACGTATGCGGCAGCTAAACGAGAACATGGCGTTATTTGCAAAACTTTTTGAAAAGGCAGGAGGTAAAAAAGACAATGAAGCAAACTCGTGATATTTGCGATATAAAGATTTTCTTTCAATATGTGATTCCGTCTGTATTGTCTTTTGCCTTATCGGGAGTTTACGCAATTGTGGACGGTTTCTTTATAAGGAACAGCATAGGCGATTTAGGGCTTTCTGCCGTTAATATCGCTTACCCAATTGTGGCAGTAATCCAAGCGCTCGGCACGGGAATTGGAATGGGCGGAGCGATTTATTATTCCATTTACATGGCGGAGAAAAAAGAAGAACAAGCGAAGGAATTTATAGCCGGCGCCTTGTGGGTGCTGATTCTTTCAAGCGTCATTTTAACAATCTCGGTTTTGCTTTTGAATGGTACACTTTTAGGATTACTCGGGGCAAGCGGCAGGCTGCTTGCATTGGGAAAAGAATATATTGCTGTTATTGCGTTGGGGGCTTCCATGCAGGTTGTTGGTACGGGATTGGTACCTTTTATCCGTAATCATGGCGGATCATTTTACGCAATGGTTTCCATGATTACTGGCTTTGTTACCAATATTATTTTGGATTACCTGTTTGTATGGATATTGAAACAGGGTGTTTCAGGCGCGGCGTGGGCTACGGTAATTGGACAGGGCGTTACCATGCTGATTGCGTTTGCGTTTCTATTACGCAAAAAGCAGTTTGTGCTGAACATTCCCTTTTCAAAATTTGGAAAGGTGTCTGCATCCATACTTAAAATCGGAATTGCGCCTTTTGGACTTACCATGTCACCTAATATTTCTCTGATAATCATAAACCGTTTCTCTGTTGTCTATGGAGGGGAGCCGGCAGTCGCTACCTATGCCTGTATCGCTTATGTTATCTGCATTGTTTATCTGATACTGCAAGGAGTAGGTGACGGAAGCCAGCCGTTACTCAGCCGGCATTACGGCGAGAAAAATTTTGACAAGGTGAAACGCATAAGAACTTTAGCGTATGAGTTTGCATTGCTCCTGTCTGCAATCGGCTGTATCATCATGTATTTGACAAGGGAGAGCCTCGGCTTATTATTCGGAACGTCAAAACAAGTGAATACAGAAATTGCAAACATAATGCCTGTCTTTTTAGTTTCTGTACCCTTTGTTGCTGTTCTCCGTATCACTACCGCAAGCTTTTACGCCACAGAAAAAAGTATGTTTTCTTATGTTCTAACTTTTATTGAACCGCTGTTTATGTTAGTGCTTATGATCATTCTGCCACCTTTGTTTGGCGGGCAGATAATGATTTGGTGGAGTACAGTGTTAGCAAGGATTTTATCAGCATTATTAGCTGTTATCCTAAAGAATCACGTGGATAAAAAAGAAATGAAGTGCCTTTAAAGATAAATAGTATAAGACCTATGTAGAAAAAAGGTAAAAAGTGCGTAAACATTGGGGTTTACGCACTTTTTACCTTTTAAAATCTCTTATTTTTAAAGCTCCCGGGGGGACTCGAACCCCCGACCCACGCATTACGAATGCGTTGCGCTACCAACTGCGCTACGGAAGCACCCTATATATGGAAAAATAAAGCTGCTGCCCTTCGCAACAGCCTATGACCAATCCGGGAATCGAACCCGGGATTACGCCGTGAGAGGGCGTCGTCTTAACCTCTTGACCAATTGGCCAGGTATAATCGAGGCGACGTGATTCGAACACGCGGCCTCTGCGTCCCGAACGCAGCGCTCTACCAAACTGAGCCACGCCTCGATACCTATGGTAGTATAATATAGATTTCAAAAAAAGTCAACATTAAATTTCAAAAATATTCAAAAAAATTCAATAATAAATTGAACCATAAAGCATCAAAAATCCTAATATAATTGATAAGTCTTCAAGCATTTTTCACTTCTTCAGTTACAAGCGGAATGCTCTGCTTTGTGGTATATTGGAACGATATCAAGTTCATGCAGCCTGTTACTGCCATGCTCATTTCGCTCAATTCCTCACAAAGCAGAACTCACGTCTTGCAGAAGACTATTTAAAACACTCCTGGTCATTACGACCGCTAATAAAAAACTCACACATTTAACTGGACAAAACTTAACAATCCCAAAAGGATAATCTTGCTTTCGGTTTCTCCATTGCTTTTCGTTATTGATTTCAATCTTGTCTTTTTGATCAATCTTTCTCTATTGATTTTTTGTAATGAACTTTCCTTATTGAATGGACAATACTTTGTAGTCCTGATCTTCCACTGCCTTTTTCAGCACATCATCAGAAACTTGACCGTTCAATGTTACTACTGCGCTTCCAGTTTCATGGCTTACTTGGGCTTCGCTTACCTCTGTCAGCGCTTCCAGGGATTTTTTAACCCGTGCCTCGCAGTGCCCACACATCATTCCTTCAATCTTCATTGTTTTTGTCATGTTTTCTTCCTCCTTATTATTTATATTTATTTCCATATTGGAATTTGGGATTTTGTTTCTGCTTTCTTCCTTTTCCTGAGCAGATAGTTCCGTTTGCTTGTTTGCCATTGGAGAACCTGCCAGGGACTGCTTCCGCTTTTTATCCCTTTTTGTATCATACATGCGGAACCAGTTCAGACGAAGGGCATTGGTTACTACGCAGAAACTGGACAGGCTCATTGCTGCTGCCCCAAACATGGGATTTAATTTCCATCCAAAAATAGGATACCACAAACCGGCTGCTAATGGAATCCCCACTACATTATAAAAAAATGCCCAAAACAGATTTTCGTGAATATTAGTCAAGGTTGCCCTGCTCATCCGAATTGCCGCGGGAACATCGCTTAACCGGCTTTTCATCAGCACAACATCAGCAGCGTCAATTGCAATATCCGTTCCTGCCCCAATCGCAATTCCCATATCGGCCCTGGTAAGGGCAGGCGCATCATTAATGCCATCCCCCACCATGGCAACCTTTCCTTTTTCTTTTAAGGAACGGATTACCTGCTCCTTCCCATCAGGAAGAACTCCGGCGATTACTTCGTCCACTCCAGCCTGCTTTCCTATGGCTTTTGCTGTTTTTTCATTATCTCCCGTAAGCATAACCACATGGATGCCCATGTTTTGCAGTTCCTTGACTGCCTGAGGACTGTCTTCCTTAATCACATCCGCAACGGCAATTACACCTGCTAACTGTCCATCTCTGCTGAAAAACAGCGGGGTTTTCCCTTCATCAGCTAATCCTTCTGACTGGGATACAATGGAAGGTGAGATCGTTGTATGGCTGCTGATAAAGCTGCGGTTTCCTCCCCGCAGAAGGGCGCCGTCTAACTCACCTTCCAGGCCATTGCCTGGAAGCGCCTTAAATCCGCTAACATCCCCGACACGAAGTTTTCGTTCTTCTGCCAAAGATAAAATTGCCCTGGCAAGAGGATGCTCACTTTTCTTTTCCAACGCATAAGCCAGGCCGAGAAGCTCCTCTTCCCCTACGCCGTCTGCTGGCAGGATATCCGTAACCTTAGGTTCTCCGCTGGTGATAGTTCCCGTTTTATCTAATGCTACAATCTGCATTTTCCCTGTTTCCTCCAGGGATACGGCGGTCTTAAACATAATGCCGTTTTTTGCTCCCATTCCATTGCCCACCATAATCGCCACAGGAGTTGCAAGACCCAGGGCACAAGGGCAGCTAATAACCAGAACAGAAATTCCCCTGGCTAAGGCAACCCCCGCGCTTTCACCAACAATCAGCCAAATAAGAATGGTTGCCAGGGCAATCCCAATTACTACTGGCACGAATACGCCGGAAACCCGATCTGCTACTTTGGCAATGGGAGCTTTTGTGGCAGCAGCATCACTGACCATCTGGATGATCTGAGAAAGTGTGGTGTCTTCTCCTACCCGCGTTGCCTGGCAGCGGATAAAACCGGACTGGTTTAATGTCGCGGCGGATACATGATCACCTTCCGCTTTATCAACCGGTATGCTTTCTCCGGTTAACGCAGACTCATTTACCGCACTGCTTCCTTCTAAAATAATCCCGTCTACTGGAATATTCTCACCAGGGCGGACAATAAAAAAATCGCCTTTTTGCACCTGATCAATGGAAACTTCCGTTTCTACGCCATCCTTTATAATCACTGCTGTTTTCGGTGCCAGCTTCATCAGGCTTTTTAATGCGTCTGTCGTTTTTCCCTTAGAACGGGCTTCCAGCATTTTCCCCACTGTGATCAATGTCAGGATCATTGCTGCTGATTCAAAATAGAATTCGTGCATATAAGGCATGGCGGCTGCCATATCCCCCTGATCCAAAAAATAGGCCATGGCAAGTAGGGCGTAAACGCTGTAGAGGTAAGAGGCGCCTGAGCCTAACGCTACTAGAGTATCCATATTTGGCGCCTTATTCAGCAGGCCTTTCATGCCGCTGATAAAAAATTTCTGGTTAATTACCATAATAGCCGTCGTTAGCAAAAGCTGCAATAGGCCCTGCATCATATGCTTTCCTTCCAAAAAGCCGGGAACCGGCCAATTCCACATCATATGCCCCATGGAAAGGTACATTAATACAGCTAAAAAGCCAATGGAAGAATACAAGCGTTTCTTCAGCAGAGGAGTTTCCCTGTCTTTTAACAGTTCCTCTCCTGCCAAAGCCCCGGAAGCATCCGCCTGCCTGCCTGTTTCCCCTTTTTTAGAAGCGCCGTAGCCCGCCTGTTCCACTGCTGTAATAATCTCTTGAGGGGAAGCGCTGCCCTCCACTCCCATAGAATTTGTTAAAAGGCTTACTGAGCAGGCCGTTACCCCAGGAAGCTTGGAAACCGCCTTTTCAACCCGGGCGCTGCAGGCGGCACAGCTCATGCCCGTTACGGTATATTGATCCATATCTTGATTCTCCTTTCAAAAACGCCGTAGTCTGCTTATGCTTAAGCATACAGTGAAACTATTTCATTAATTTTTGCAGTACCGCTACCAGCTCATCCAGGGTTTCTTCCTTTCCTTCTTTGATATCCTGTGCCACGCAGCTTCGGATGTGATTTGCCAGCAGTACTTTATTAAAGCTGTTCAGCGCCGCATTTACTGCCGCTACCTGAACCAGGATATCGATACAGTAACAATCTTTCTCTACCATACCTTTAATTCCACGAACCTGCCCTTCTATACGGTTTAAACGGTTCAGTAAATCTTTATACTCCTTTTCTGTCCGTTCCTTATGTTTTGAACAGCAGCTAATTTCTTCTTCCAATACTATCCCTCCTTTACCTGGATATGCTCGAAAGGGTGATGGCTCTCCAGGTGTAAACGAATCGAATCAGCATACCCTTATTATATACCCCCACCCGGTATAATGCAACCATAAAATGAAAGAATTTTTTTTATTTTTCTCTGCAGGCCAAATTTTATGCAGTCTAACATGCTTTTTACAGCAAAAAGCAAAAAGATGGTGCAAACCTTTGTGTGGCATCTCCTGAATGCTTTTTTGGTATCGAAATTCTTTTTGTGGTGCAGGTATCCACTGGCCTTTTTCAATATAATCAGCAGAAATACCATAATTCCGACAAAATACGCCATAGAAAAATTTTCCCATATACTTCATAAAAAAGAACATGCTGTACTCCCTTGAGAATACAGCATGTTCTTTTTTTATCCGGCAAAATCAAACAAGGATAACTGGTTGCTTTCTGGCAAATCGCCTAAAAGGCCTAAATCATCCAGCATCCCGCAAATGGTCTTGCCCACCTTTGTTCGGTTCATAAAGTCTTCTTTCGATAAAAACGTTCCGTCCTTTGCCGCCTCTACAATCCCTTCCGCTGCCTTCTCGCCCAAACCGGCAATGCTACTTAAAGATGGCATTAATTTCCCGTCAATAATCTGGAAAGCGGTAGCCTGAACCTGGAAGATGTCAATGGGCAGGAATTCAAATCCTCTGGCATACATTTCCTGTACAATCCGCATATCTCTTAAGGTATCCTGTTCTCTATTTGACAAGGTGTCTGAGCGTTTCTTATAGTCAGCCAGGTGAATTTCCAGCTTGTCCCGTCCCATACACATCAGCTCATAGCTGAATCCTTTGGCCCGAATGCTGAAGAATGCCGCATAGTATGCCAGCGGGTAAAATACTTTACAATAGGCAATCCGCCAGGCCATCATTACATAAGCTGCGGCGTGGGCTTTTGGAAACATATATTTAATCTTTTTGCAAGACCAAATATACCAGTCTGGAACCCCATGCTCTTTCATGGCTTCTTCCCATTCTGGCTTTAAGCCCTTTCCTTTTCTTACTGACTCCATAATGGTAAAGGAAAGACCTTCTTCCATTCCACGGCTAATCAAATATACCATAATATCATCACGGGTACAGATCGCCGTCTGGATGGTAGCGGTTCCCTCCTGAATCAATGTCTGGGCATTCCCAAGCCATACATCCGTTCCGTGGGATAATCCGGCAATCCGAACCAAATCAGAAAAATATTTTGGCTTTGTGTCAATTAACATCTGCATGGCAAAGTCCGTTCCAAATTCCGGAATTCCCAAAGCTCCTAATTTACATCCTCCGATATCCTCCGGGGCAAGCTTTAAGGCAGAGGTATCCTGAAATAAACTCATTACTTCTTTACTGTCTAATGGGATATCATGTACCGGATCAATGCCAGTTAAGTCCTGCAGCATTCGGATCATGGTAGGATCATCATGTCCTAAAATATCAAGCTTCAGAAGGTTGTGGTCAATGGAATGATAATCAAAATGGGTTGTTACAGTAGAGGTCGTCATATCATTTGCCGGATGTTGGACAGGGGTAAAGGAAAAGATCTCCTCTCCTAAAGGAAGGACAATGATTCCTCCCGGGTGCTGTCCGGTAGTCCGTTTGACCCCTACGCAGCCCTGGACAATCCGGTTAATCTCACAGTTTCGTTTCGACTGCTCCCTGGCCTCATAATACTTCCGGATATACCCATATGCTGTTTTATCAGCCAATGTACCGACCGTCCCTGCGCGGAAGGTTTGTCCCTTTCCAAAGATTACTTCCGTATAATCATGTGCCTTGCTCTGATATTCACCAGAAAAATTTAAATCAATATCTGGCTCTTTATCTCCTTTAAATCCTAAAAAGGTTTCAAATGGAATATCAAAGCCCTCTTTCTTTAACAGTTCCCCGCAAACAGGGCAATTCCGATCTGGCATATCGCACCCGGCCATCCCGGAAAATTTCTTTACTTCCTCAGAATCAAAATCGTAGTAATGGCATTTGGGACAGATATAATGGGGGCTTAGTGGATTTACTTCCGTAATCCCAGCCATAGTAGCCACAAAAGAGGAACCCACGGATCCTCTGGAACCTACCAGATATCCGTCTTCATTTGACTTCCAAACCAGCTTCTGGGCAATAATATACATAACCGCGAACCCATTGCTGATAATGGAGTGAAGTTCCTTTTCCAGCCGATCCGTTACTATTTTCGGAAGCTGCTCCCCATAAACAGCGTGAGCCTGGTTGTAGCAGATTTTCCGCAAGGTAGCATCCGAATCTTCAATTACAGGCGGGCACTTGTCTGGCCGTACCGGAGAGATTCTCTCACACATATCAGCGATTTTCCTGGTATTAGTGATTACCACCTCTTCCGCCTTATTAGGTTCTAAATATCCAAATTCTTCCAGCATTTCTTCCGTAGTCCGAAAATACAAAGGCGGCTGCATATCACAATCTTTAAAACCACAGGCTGCTTCAATGATCCGCCGGTAAATTTCGTCCTGGGGATCTAAAAAATGCACATCACAGGTAGCGCACACTGGCTTCCCAAACTGTTCCCCAAGCTGGATTACCCGCATATTTAAGTCAATCAAATCTTGCTTCGTTTTTACTGTACTTTTCTCATCCCGAAGCATAAACTGATTATTTCCCAAAGGCTGAATTTCCAGGTAATCATAAAAATTCACCAGCCTTGCCAGTTCTGTATCCGGCGCCCCCCGAAGAAGCGCCTGAAAAAGCTCACCCGCTTCACAAGCGGAACCAATAATCAGGCCTTCCCGATATTGGTGCAGCAAGCTTTTTGGTATTCTTGGCCGTCTTGCAAAATATTCCAAATGAGAATACGATACCAAACGGTACAAATTAATACGTCCTACGTCATTTTTTGCCAAAATAATAACATGGTAAGTAGGAAGCTTTCGGATCATATCGGAAGTGGTTTCATTAAGAGCATTTAACCCATCTAGTGTTTCAATCTCTCTGGCCCGGAACCGCTTGATAAACTCTGCAAAAATCCCTGCTGTAGCTTCTGCGTCATCCACTGCGCGATGATGATTTTCTAACGAAACATTGACTGCTTTCGCAACTGTATCCAGCTTATATCGGTTTAAGTTAGGAAGTAAAACACGGGCTAACGCAACCGTATCCAGCACAGTAGGGAAAAACCGCAATCCAAGCTTTTTGGCATAATAGGTTATAAAACCGATATCAAATGCCGCATTATGGGCTACCATTACAGCATCGCCGCAGAAATCCAAAAACTGAGGCAAAATCACATCAATTTTAGGGCAGCCCAGAACCATGCTGTCATTAATCCCGGTCAGCTTTTCAATATCAAAGGGAATGGGCACATCTGGATTCACAAAGGTACTGAATCGGTCTACAATGTTGCCATCCCTTAACTTTACCGCGCCAATTTCAATGATCCGGTTTTTCTCTGGTGAAAATCCGGTGGTTTCAATATCAAATACCACATATGTATCGGAAAAGCTCTGATTCTTGGAGTTTTGCACTAACTGTTTCATATCATCAACCAGATACCCTTCCACCCCGTAAATTATTTTAAAGGGATCTCCCTTATCCAGGGCATGGCTTGCGTCTGTAAAGGCCTGGACGCACCCGTGATCCGTAACAGCAAGCGCTGGCATTCCCCACTGTTTTGCCCGATTAATAATGTCTTTCACATCAGAAACCCCGTCCATTTCACTCATTTTCGTGTGGCAATGAAGTTCTACCCGCTTTTCCAGGCTGTGATCCATCCGTTTTCCAGTAAAATCTTCACATTTTTTAATTCCTACTACAGAACCTACCGTTAATTCGTGATCAAATTTATCAATGGTGGTGATTCCTTTTATCTTAATAAAGCTTCCTTTTGCCACAGCCTGATTCACATCTTCCATCATATCCTGACGCGCGAACAGCTTGACTGTAATGGTATCGGTAAAATCCGTAAGATCAAATTTGATAATTGTGCGCTCGCCGCCCCGCAGTTCCCGTTTATCCACCGCCAGGATTTTTCCATGCAATGTTACCTCTCCCATTTCTCCTTCAATGGCATCAATCCGGGTAAAACCATCTTCAAAATCACGCCCGAACAGCACATCTGGATTATCTGACTTTTTGGTATACGTACTGCGGCCTCCGAAATTTTTCCCTCCTTCTCCTTTGCCGTTAAATCGTTTCAAACTGTTTTTCTGGCCATTATAATAGTTCCCATTCTTAGCGGCTGCTTGGGACTCGGCTCCATTCACAGCGCTTTGTTTGCTTTCCTTACCATTTTTGTTACCTGCCATACTGGACGTTCCAAAAGCCGGTTCCTTTCCAGATTCCAAATCCCAGGGAGGATTCCCCTCTCCCTTTGACGCTTTCCCTTTCCCGTGTAAAAAAGAAACCGCTGCAGCCACTGCTGCCGCGTCCGCTTCTTCCGCCTGTTTTCTCAGCTTACTTTCCTTTGCCGGAATATAGGAAATTCCTACTTCCGCTGACAGTCCGCATCGCTCCTGGAAGATTTTTTCTAAAATCCGTTTCAGTTCTCCTGCCTTTTCTTTGGAAACCATAGTATCTTCTATTTCCATCTGCATATAATCCGGCTGAGGAAAAGTAAGTTTGGCTTTTTTAAACATGGTATATTCTACAATACTGTAATTCTTCAATTCCAGGGTGATGCTGTCTTTATAAACCTTCATCAGTTTTTCCGGCGTATACTGTTCCGACAGATGATACCGCTCCTGAAACGTAACGGTAAGCTGCTTTCCTGGAAAAAGCTGCTCTTTAATTCCGGCTTCCAAGTCATAGATAACCTGCTTGTGAATCAGGCGGGGACTTTCCAGATAAACACGAAGAGAGCTTCTGTCCCTGGAAGAAGTCACTCTGGAAACCTCTACCAGTTCTAAAAGCTCCTTTAACTCAGCCGCCACATTCAGTCCGGGAAAAACTTCTACAAACCCTTTTGTCATGTTACTATTTCCTTCCCTGCTATTACGGCAATATCCTTACCTTCCGCTTCGCTCCTTAACAAGCTCATTTAATTCGTTTCGCAATGCTTCCAATAGCTTTTCCTCCGGCACCTTGCGGATCACTTCCCCCTTGCGGATTAAAAGGCCTTCTCCGATTCCTCCCGCAATTCCTACATCAGCTTCCCTTGCTTCCCCCGGCCCATTTACCACACAGCCCATAACAGCTATCTTCACGCCTTTTAACTGTTCAAACTCTGCTGCCATGGTTTCCACCTGGTTTGCCAACATGATTAAATCGATCTGTGTACGTCCGCAGGTAGGACAGGAAACAACTTCAATTCCGCCTTCCCGTAATCCCAGTGTCCTTAGGATCAATTTTGCGGATTTAATTTCCTCCACCGGGTCCCCGGTTAAAGACACCCGTATGGTATCTCCAATTCCCTGGTTTAAAATGATCCCCAGTCCTACTGAAGATTTAATATTTCCGGAATACAAGGTTCCGGCCTCCGTAATCCCCACATGAAGGGGGTAATCCGTAAGCCGGTCAATTAGCTCATGAGCTTTGATACACATCATAACATCCGAAGATTTGATGCTTATCACCAAGTTATCGTATCCCATATCTTCTATCAGCTTCACTTTATCTAAGGCGCTTTCTACAATCCCCTCCGCCGTCACTTTGCCGTATTTTTCAATCAAGTTTTTTTCAAGAGAACCGCTGTTTACCCCGATCCGGATGGGGATATTTTTCTCCTTCGCCCTATCTACCACAGCCTTTACCCGTGAAAGTGCCCCAATATTTCCCGGATTGATCCGAATTTTATCCGCTCCGTTTTCGATTGCGGCAATCGCCATCCGGTAATCAAAATGGATATCTGCCACCAAAGGGATCGAAATCTCTTTCTTAATTTCCTTTATCGCCAGCGCCGCATCCATTGTGGGCACAGTTACTCTGACAATCTCACATCCTGCCGTCTGCAATCTGTGAATTTGGGCAATGGTAGCAGCAACATTTTCTGTCTTTGTGTTACACATAGACTGGATTGCAATGGGTCTGCCACCTCCGATTATGCAGTTACCAATCTGTATTGTTCTGGTATGTTCCCTTCCCATAGGGCACCTCCAAATTTTTCTGTCTGTCTTACTCGTTTCAACATTCATATTGATTACCGGAAGATTAAATTCCGGATATCATTCATCATAATCACCAGCATAAGCCCCATTAAAAGCACCAGGCCCGCAAAATGCACCATGCTTTCTTTCTCCTGGTCAATGGGTTTTCCACGTACGGCCTCAATCAGAAGAAAAACCAGCCGGCCACCGTCTAAAGCAGGGATCGGCAAAAGGTTCATCGTTCCTAATGATGCGCTTAACACCACGCCCAGATTCATCAGCGTTAGCAATACGCTAAACCAGCCGGCCGGCCTTACCTGCTCGACTACTTCGCCGATATCGGCCACAATGCGGACAGGGCCACCTAGATCTTCCGCCCCCAAATATCCACGGAATAACAGACCGAAGCTTTCGATTGCCGCTCTGCCCTGGAATAAAACCTCATGCCAGCCCAGACCAAGCAAATGAGCCACATTTTTTGCTTTGTGATAATTTGGCATATGTTCAATTCCCATCATATAACTTTGGGTTTCTTCATGAAAAGTAGTTGTCAATGTGGTGGTAAATTCTTGGTAGTCGCTTTTAGCATCATACCAGTCTGGTGTAACCGCCTGGCCATCTTGCCCGGATTCCTTTTCTGATGATTCAGCTTGTTCCATCCGTTTGTAATGGATGGTAAGCTTTTCTTCCGGATGGAGCTGAAGGAATAGACTTAAGTCCCGGTAATCCATCATGTTCTGCCCATTTATGGATACAATCAAATCCCCTGGCAAAAGCCCGGCCTGTTGGGCGGGAAATCCATCCAGCACGCCGGAAATCACAGGAAGGTCATACCCACGGTATCCTACAATTATAATGCCGAAAATCAACGCCAAAATAAAGTTAAATACAGGGCCTGCGGCGATCACCATGATTCTGGACCATACTGGCTTATTTAAGAATCCATTTGGATCGCCACTATCCGTATCTTCGTCTGCCATTGCGCAGGATCCGCCTAATGGCAGCAGCTTTAAGGAATATCTGGTTTCTTTCCCCTTAAATGACAAAAGCCTGGGACCCATGCCGATGGAAAATTCCACAACGGATACTCCGTTCAGTTTTGCAAGGAGGAAATGCCCCAGTTCATGGAACATGATAATAAATCCGAACAACAATATGGCTGCTAATATATTCAGCAATTTACCACCTGCTTTCTATCAATTCATACGTTTCTTTTTCAGCGTCTAAAATTTCATTTACCGTGGGATTTTCTTTCTTTTTATGAGCATTCATGGATTCCTCAATCATGTCAATAATTGTCAGATATGGGATCTGGCGATTTAAAAATTTGCGGACAGCCAGTTCGTTTGCCGCATTCAATACGGCAGGCATGGTTCCTCCAGCTTTTCCGGCCTGGTAAGCCAGCCAAAGGCCTCTGAAATTCTCCAAATCCGGCTGCTCAAACCGAATATTGGTAAGATTCCAAAAATCCAGCCGTTCACCTGAAAGAAATCGGCGGCTAGGATAGTATAAAGCATATTGGATCGGCAGCTTCATATCCGGAGTTCCAAGCTGGGCTATCACAGCTCCATCCTCAAATTCTACCATGGAATGAATGATGCTTTGGGGCTGTACCACCACCTGCACCTGATCCATCGTAACGCCAAACAGCCATTTTGCCTCCATTACCTCCAGGCCTTTATTTACCATAGTAGAAGAATCAATGGTGATCTTATGCCCCATAGACCAGTTTGGGTGTTTCAGGGCATCTTCAGGCCGAATTCCCTTCATCTGTTCCCTGGTCCATCCCCGAAAGGGACCGCCTGACGCGGTTAACAAAATTTTATGAATCTGGTTCCCATGCTCCCGCTCTCCGTTCAGACACTGGAAAATCGCACTGTGCTCCGAATCAACAGGTAGAATTCGAACTCCTTTTTCTGCAGCCAGCTTCATAATAATATGCCCGGCAGTCACCAGGGTTTCCTTGTTTGCCAGCGCAATATCCTTTCCCGCCTCCATAGCCGCTATGGTAGGACGGATTCCAATCATCCCTACCACTGCTGTCACTACCATTTGCGCAGAAGCTTCTGTGGCAGCTTCGATTAAGCCATCCATGCCAGAAACTACCGTTATTTGGCAATCGGCTGTGCTTTGCCTTAGTTCTTTGGCTTTTTCCTCTTCCCACACACAGACCACTTTCGGGGAAAACTCCCGAATCTGTTTTTCCAGCAGAGCGATATTGCTTCCGGCCGCAAGAGCCGTTACCTGAATATCACCGTTTCTACGAACCACGTCTAATGTTTGGGTTCCGATGGAACCGGTAGAACCTAAAACAGATATTGTTTTCATAATTATTCTCCATTACCGTAAAAATGTTAACGCAAAATAGATGGCTGGGGCAGTAAATAGCATACTGTCAAACCGATCCAGCACACCGCCATGTCCTGGAATTAAATTTCCATAGTCCTTGACCTGATGATTCCGTTTAATGGCAGAAGCCGCCAGATCGCCGATTTGAGAAATAATGGCCGCAATGCCGCAGGCTATGGAACAAGCTATTCTGGGATTGGCCACCTCTGTCATATGGTTCCCAAAAAACAGCGCATATATGAATCCTAACAGCGCTGCCCCCAAAGCGCCTCCTATTGCTCCTTCCATTGACTTTTTGGGACTTAGGATAGGCGCTAACTTATGCTTTCCAAATAGCATACCTGCACAATAGGCGCAGGTATCGCATCCCCAGGAGCTTAAAAAAATCAGCCATACCAGATACTTGCCGTCTGCCATCATTCTGGCCTGATACAGATAGGAAAACATAACTGCCACATAAAAAATGCCAAAAAAAGCTACTGTCACCTGCTCTGTCCCGTATTTTGGAAATGTAACCACATAAATGGCCATGAGCAGCATTAACGCTGAAATCGCCACCAGCATTACAAACTTCTCCTGATGAAACCAAACAAGGCAGTAATAGGCTAAAGCTGCCGTATACCCAACAGCCCCCAGAACCTTATCTTCCATCTTCATAACACGGTATAATTCAAAAAGCCCGATACAGGAAATCCCTGCCGACGCGGCAAATAATAGAACGCCTCCGCTTCCTACAATAAACAGAGCCAATACCACTAAAACGATTCCGCTAATCAGTCTGGTAGCAAACATCCCTGCCCCTCACTTTCTCTTTTTACAATCCTGTATTTATCCTGTTACGCCGCCAAACCGCCGCTCTCTGCTATTATACTGCACAACTGCTTTTTCTAATTCCTCTTGATTAAAATCCGGCCATAAACAATCGGTTACGTAAATTTCGGTATAAGCTAATTGCCATAACAGATAGTTGGACAGCCGGATTTCACCGCTTGTACGAATCAGAAGATCTGGATCTGGAATATCCCTTGTATCCAGATAAGAGGCGAATACTTCCTCTGTCAGATGAGTTTCATCTGCCTTGCCTTCCCGGCAGTCTTTGCAAAAATTTGCCGCTGCCCTTACGATCTCATCTCTTCCGCCATAATTAACAGCAATCACAAATGTTAACCCTGTATTTTCCTTTGTTTCTTTTTCCAGCCGATTAATGCCGTCGATAATATCCTGGTCAAACCGCCGTCTATCCCCAATCATCTTAACTCTCACATTGTTTTCTGACGCAATCTTTAAGAGACGTACCATGTAATACCGAAACAACTGCATTAACACGCCTACCTCTTCCACAGAACGCTTCCAGTTTTCTGTGGAGAATCCATAAACAGTCAGATAATCAATCCCCATCCTGGCCGCAATCTCTACGGTCTTTTCTACTGTTTTACATCCTTCCTTGTGCCCCATGGTACGGGGAAGCCCCCGTTTTTTGGCCCAGCGTCCGTTTCCATCTAAAATAAGCGCTACATGGCGCGGAATTGTCATATTGGTCAAATCTGCCATATTTTTATTCCTCCAAGCGTACATACTCATACACAGACCGTTCCTTTGCCATGGCCTCTTTTCCAGGGGATGGCAGCGTCTGTTCCCGAATCTGCAAAAAGCAGGGCAGGATATCGCACCTGCCCCCCTGATTTGCCATAAACCTTGTATTCTGGCAACTTTTATTTCCGTTTTTCACCGGAATATCCAGCGCATCCGGCTTTTGGATGCGTTATCTCTGTGCCAGCACACAGCTATACCGTCATAATTTCCTTTGTCTTGGATTCGATGGCTTTATCTACTTTTTCAATCATCTTATCCGTCAATTTCTGAATTTTGTCTGTTGCTTCCTCTAAATCATCTTCTGAGATTTCGTTGGCTTTTTCCATTTTTTTGAAGGTATCATTGGCATCCCGGCGGATATTCCGGATTGCCACTTTGGCATTTTCGCCTTTCTTTTTCACATCTTTCGCTAAATCCTTACGGCGCTCTTCTGTCAGCTCTGGAAACATCAGACGGATTACGCTTCCGTCATTGGTGGGGTTAATCCCTAAATCTGAGGTAAGAATCGCTTTCTCAATAGCTTTTAACTGTGTCTTGTCCCAAGGCTGGATTAAAAGCATCCTTGGCTCCGGAACGGAAACGTTTCCTACTTGCTGAATCGGAGTGGACGTGCCATAGTAGTCCACACGAATCCGATCCAAAACATGAGGATTCGCACGGCCCGCCCGGATCGTACCGTACTCCCCTGCCAGATTATCAAGGGTTTTGTTCATCTTGTCTTCGTAAACTTTAATATCCTGCATCATTTCCTCCTGTTATGCGGTTACAATCGTACCGTTTATTTTTCCCTGCATCGCGTTGGCAATGCTATCTTTTTCATTTAAGCTAAATACCGCCATGGGCACCTTATGTTCCATACACATAATGGACGCAGTCAAATCCACTACTGCCAACTGCTTTTGAATCACTTCTTGGATTGAGATGGTTTCGTACTTTTTGGCATTCGGGTTTACCTTCGGATCACTGTCATATACCCCGTCAATTGCCTTTGCCAGAAGAATGCAGTCTGCTTCCATTTCAATCGCCCGAAGGGCAATTCCGGTATCCGTAGAAAAGTAGGGATGTCCCGTTCCGCCAGCAAAAAATACGATCGTCCCTGCCTGGAAACATGCATTTGCCTGATCCTTGGAAAAAAGCTTTGTCATGGAGCCGCAGGCAAAGGGGGTAAAAATTTCCGTTTCCATCCCTGCGTTCCGGAAGATTTCTGATACATAGATACAATTCATAACTGTAGCAAGCATACCGATCTGATCGGCTTTTGTGCGGTCAATTGCTTCGCTGGTTCTTCCCCGCCAAAAATTGCCTCCACCAATTACAATTCCAATCTGTACCCCAGCATCAGCAGATAATTTTACCTGCCTAGCAACCTCCTTAACAGTATCCTCATCATAGCCGGTCTTCTTGGCTCCCGCCAAAGCTTCTCCGCTTAATTTTAACAGTACACGTTTCATTTCCATCATTTAAAATCTCCTATGTCCGGAATTTTCCCTTACGTTTCCTTATTATCCCATACCCACAGCCGCCAGGCCATAGATATGGCTACGTTTCCTTATTATACCATAAAAGCGAAATAGAAAAAAGTACTTAATTTTAGATTTTAATATTTTGCCATACTATGGACGTACTTGCCCATTTCCGTAAATAATGTATTTTGTGGTTGTCAGCTCTTTTAACCCCATCGGCCCTCTTGCGTGCAGTTTCTGATTGCTGATACCGATTTCCGCACCGAATCCGAACTCACAGCCATCGGTAAACCGGGTGGACGCGTTTACATAGACGGCTGCCGCATCCACCTCATTTAAAAATTTCTGCGCGTTGGCATAATCGTTCGTAATGATTGCCTCCGAATGCTTTGTGTTATAATAATTGATATGCGCAATCGCCTGATCAATGGAATCTGCCAGCTTACAAGAAAGGATATAGTCCAGATACTCCATGCCCCAGTCTTCCTCAGACGCTAAGGTAAATTCTGGCACTATCTTGCACGCTGCCTCATCTCCACGGATTTCAACCTGTTTCTCATCCAGCCTTTTTTTTAGCAGCGGAAGAAACCTTTTGGCAATCGCTTTATGGACTACCAGAGATTCACAGGCGTTGCAGACACCGATACGCTGTGTCTTTGCGTTCATAATGATATCCAGCGCCATGTCAAAATCGGCAGTTTCATCCACAAAAATATGGCAGTTTCCTGTCCCTGTTTCAATCACCGGAATTGTGCTGTTCTCTACAACCGCACGGATTAACCCAGCTCCGCCCCTTGGAATCAGCACGTCCACATATTGATTCAGTTTCATGAAGGCCTGGGCTACGGCACGATCGGTATCTTCGATAAGCTGCAGCGCTTCTTCTGGAAGACCTGCTTTTTTAAGACCCTGCTTTAAACAGGCTACAATCGCCTGATTAGAAGCAATTGCATCGCTTCCGCCTTTTAAAATGACGGCGTTTCCGCTTTTAAAGCATAAGCCGAAAGCGTCTGCCGTAACATTGGGGCGTGCTTCATAAATAATGCCGATAACACCTAAGGGAACCCGTTTCTGCCCGATCAGGAGTCCGTTTGGCCTCTGCTTCATGGAAAGGACTTCCCCGATAGGATCTTCTAACGCCGCAATCTGGCGCAGCCCGTCTGCCACTGCCTGTATTCTGGCAGGCGTTAGTTTTAACCGATCCAGCAGACCCTGGTTCATTCCGGATGCCTTCCCGCGTTCCATATCGGCTTTATTCGCTGAAAGGATTTCTTCCTGCCCCTCTAGCAAACAGGCAGCAGCCTTTAGCAGACCCTGGTTCTTTTCTTCCGCCCCCAGTATCCCAAGTTTTCTGGAAACTTCCTGAGCCTGTTTTCCGATTTCCTGTAATGTCATATACCCTTCCTCCTTCTTTTTTTGCTGCTCTTTCCGGTACTATTTTATAATAAATGCTTCCTTTGGCGTTACAAGTCCATTCACCTTCTGATCCCATTCTTCATGGGGAACTGACCCGATTAACTGAAAGGGATACGCAAGGCCCCACCTGGGATGCTCTGGTTCCCGGCTAAAAAAACGGTCATAGAAACCGCCTCCATAACCTAACCGGAAACCATCCCGATCGAAGGCAATTCCAGGAACCGCCACGATAGCGTCCCGCTGTTTTGCCAAAGGCAGACCTGCTGTTTCATCTGGTTCCATAATTCCCATATATCCTAACGTCACGTGATCCCACTTGCTAATCTCATAAAAATTCAGTTCCCGCCCTACTACTTTGGGTACGGCGGTTCTGATATTGCGCCTCCAAAGCTGATTTATAATCTGCCGTGTTCCAGCCTCTTTGCCAATGTCCAGATAAAGATACACGAAACCATCCTGTAATTGAGGCAAATCTTCCATGGCTGTTTCAAGCGCCTGAATAAAGCTGCCACATAAAGCGTGATCCCACTCCTCTTTCTCGGCGGCGGAAATCGCTTTACGGAGCTGCTTTATCTGCCTGCGGAGGGATGCTTTCTGTTCTCTGCAGTTTTCAAATGTCATGGACAAATATGAACTGGCCAAGCCTTCTTGCCTAACGTTTCTTTCCATATTTTTCCCCAAGATCGGTAATACTTCCGTCGGGTTCCTGAATCGATATTTGATTCAAATTACCTCTCAGACTTTCACGGATTGCGGTTACATATTCCTGACGCAAAAGCTGCTGCTCTTTTTTTTCTTCCTCAGTTAATCCCTCAGACTGGGACTTATGGTATAATTCATTAACCCGGGCAATTCGTTCTTCCATGGTCATTTTACCGGCTTCCTCCTTCTTATTCCAATTTACTCCAATTATAAGAATATAATCTAGCCTGTCTTGGAAAACATACTTAAACTCCTAACGATTCATACTTTATAACCTGTGTTTCATAGGGTCAAAATCCCGACTGACCCTATCATCAGAATATTTAATATTCATAATTCAGATAGCTCATTAAATCAAAATCCCGGTTCTTATGGGCGAAAAAGAGCGTTCCCTTTTCCTGGCCTTCCATAATCTCCTGAATAACCGCTACGTCTTCCCCGTTGGCAATCACCATATCAGTACCGCTGTCCGTAGCAATACGGGCAGCTTCTAGCTTTGCGCTCATTCCTCCGGTTCCTACATCGCTTCCGGATGTGGCCTTTCCCATAGACAGCAGCTTAGAATCAATTTCATAAACAACTGGAATAAATTTGGCATCCGGGTTGGATCTGGGATCATCTGAATACAGACCATCAATGTCGGACAAAAGAATCAGCAAATCGGCTCCGATTAAAGCGGCCACCACTGCTGAAAGGCGGTCATTGTCCCCAAAGGTATCCACATATGGGATTTCCGCTGTAGATACTGTATCATTTTCATTTACAATCGGGATGGTTCCCAAATTCAGCAGTTCTTCAAAAGTATTTTGAGCATTATAGCGGGATCCGTCATTTAACATTGTCTGCTTCGTCAACAGTACTTGAGCTGCCGTCTGATTATATTCCGCAAACAGCTTTTGATACACCATCATCAGCCGTGCCTGGCCTACCGCAGCAAACGCCTGCTTCCTGGCAAGAGTATCTGGTTTCTTTTGATGGCCCAGCGCCTGGCGTCCGGCTGCGATAGCGCCGGAAGAAACCAGGACAACTTCCTTTCCCTGGCCTTTTAAATCACTGATTGCCCGAACCAGCTTTTCGACTTTTGCCAGATTCAAATCTCCCGTTTCACTGTGGGTTAAGGAGGATGAACCGATTTTGATTACTATCCTCTTTTTATTGATTAACTGTTCTCGATCTTTCATCCTGATCTTCTCCTGATATTGGTATATTCCTATTTTCAAAAGGCAAAAACCGTCTGGCAATCTCTTCTGCTATCCGGATTCCGTCCATGGCAGCAGAGGTAATGCCGCCTGCATAGCCTGCCCCTTCCCCACATGGGAACAATCCCTGCACCTGGCTTTCGAAATGCTCATTCCGGCAAATCCGAACAGGCGAGGAAGTACGGCTTTCAATCCCTGCCAAAATAGAATCTCCCCGGTTAAAGCCTGGGATTACGGTTCCAAACCATTCCATCCCTTCAATCAAAGAATCGGAAACTTCCTCCGGCAAAATCTCCCTTAAATTTGCGAATCGTGTCTTCCCCTTAAACTGAGGGCTCACCTGCCCGTACTGTTTTGATATTCTGCTTTCCTTGAAATCCTCATAAAGCTGAACGGGGATGGCCCCTCTTCCCGCCTGGTAAGCATTCTGCTCCAGCTTCCTCTGAAACGCAATCCCGTCCAGCGGGCTTTTTCCTTCGCCAAAATCATCTGGCGTTACGGTCACAATCAATGCGCTGTTTGCGTTTTCTCCATCTCTTGCATGATAGCTCATGCCATTGACCGCAAGACCCTGATTTTCTGAGGATGCGTTTACCACGAAACCGCCAGGGCACATACAAAAGGAATATACGCCACGCCCATTTTTACACTGGTGCGTCAATTTATAGCTGGCAGGCCCCAAACGTTTAGCGGCTTCCCTGCCATACTGGGATTCATCTATCATATCCTGGGGATGTTGGATGCGAAGACCTACGGCAAACGCCTTGGCTTCCATAGGAACCTGGTGCGTTTCCAGCATTTCAAAAGTGTCCCTTGCGCTGTGTCCCACAGCCAGGATTACCGCCTGGGCAGGGATTGTTTCCTGTCCATTTACAATCAGTCCTCTTATTTTCCCGTCCTGAATTTGAAAATCGGTTACTTTGCTGTAAAACTTTACCTGGCCACCTAACCGGATAATCTCCTTCCTTATGGATGCTACAATCTGTCCCAGCACGTCTGTACCAATATGGGGATTCTTTACATAACAAATCGATGGATCCGCTCCAAACTCGGCAAACAGGATTAGCACCTTCCGATTCCGCCCTGCCGGATCTTTTATAAGTGTATTTAACTTTCCATCGGAAAAAGTTCCGGCCCCGCCTTCCCCAAACTGTACATTACACTCTGGATTCAGCTTCCCTGTTTTCCAAAAATCCCGGACAGCCAATACCCGTTCCTCCACAGGGCCACCCCGTTCCAGAACCAGGGGACAGTAGCCATGGCGGGCAAGCATCAGTGCGCTAAAAAGCCCAGCCGGGCCGCTTCCTACGATCACAGGAGGCGTCTTAAGATTGTTTTTACCGGTTATTGGAAATTCATATGGTGTTTCACGGTAAATGGTTGCGTTAGGATTTTTGGAACGCTTAACTACTTGTTCATCCTGCCCGGTTTCCACATCCAGCACATAGCTGAATGAAATCTCTTTTTTCTTTCTGGCGTCAATCGACTGTTTGACAATGGAAATCTGCTTGATCTGGCTGTCTGGTATCCTAAGGAGCTTTGCTGTGCGGATCCGCAAATCCGCATATGTATGGGTAATTGGCAATGTTACCTGTGTAATTCTAATCATGTTTTTTTGCACCTCCCAACCGCCTGGCTTTTTCTCCCCATTGGGCAGCCTGGCTTCCGGCCATTTTTCCAGACGACCAGGCCCACTGCAAATTGTAGCCGCCGCAAATCCCGTCTACATCCAGAATTTCCCCTGCAAAAAACACTCCGGAAACCAGCCTGGATTCCATCGTATGGGGATTTACCTCTGATACTGCTACGCCGCCGCAGCAGACTTGTGCGTTGGCAAAAGGATTTACGGAACTAACAATTCCTTCATATGCTTTTAATTCCTTTAACAGCTTTTCTTGTTGCTTTCCTGAAACCTGATAAGCAGGCTGCCCGCTGGGGATTCCTGACAGCTTTAACAGTACTTGCGCCAGTTTTTTATTAATAACGCCTGTAAGGAAATCTCCCATTTCCCAATCCTTAAATTCAGCAAACCGCTGCTTTAAAAACAGGCGGCTTTCTTCCATGTCCATAAAAGGCAGAAAATCAATCCGCACCTGTACCTTTTTTCTTTCATCCAATGCCCTGGCCGCAAAACGGCTTAACTGAAACACCGGAATTCCGGAAATCCCATAGTCCGTAAGCTGAAGCTCACCTCTTTCCTCACAAACCTTTTCCCCGTTTATATAAAGAGTAAGGTTTGCATCCGTCCGGATTCCGGCCAGACTTTTATAGCAAGAGCCTTGGCATCGAAGCTGAACCAGTGCAGGCAGCGGTTTTATAATGGTATGCCCTAAAGATTTTGCAAGCTCATATCCGGTTCCGTCTGATCCGGTATTAGGAGCGGCTTTTGAACCACATGCCAAAATCAGCCCATCTCCCCGAAGCAGCCCTAAATTAGTAGAAACCTGGAACATGGTTTTTCCCTTCTTTTTCTCAATGCGAATTTCTTTCGGCTGGCAATTGGTTATAATTTCTACCTCCAGACGTTTACATTCCAAACGAAGGGCATCTAACACTGCGGATGCCTGATCTGACATGGGATAATAGTAAGTTTCCATCCGGCTTTTGCACAACACTCCCATGGAAGAAAACCAGCGCAAGGTATCTTTCCAGCCAAATGCATGTATGGCTTTCATAGGAAAATCAGAATCAAAACAGTGATAGCAAGTGTGATCCATCTTTGAATTGGTCAGATTGCACCGTCCATTCCCTGTGGATAAAAGCTTTTTTCCTACCCGATCGGTATGTTCTATAATAGTTGCCTTGGCTCCTGACTTTACTGCCCAGATAGCTGCCGTCAGTCCGGATGCGCCACCGCCGATCACAAGCACTTGTTTCTTCATCCGATTTTCCATCCCTTCTTTACGCTTCTAATCTCGTACTATTCTATCCTTTTTTATCTATTCTTGCAACTGTTTCTTAACTGGTATAGGATTCCAGATAACTGTAAATTTCCTCCATTTCATAAAACCAGATTCCCTGCCGCAATTTTTCTTGTTCTGATTCCGGAAAATCTACAATCGGAATATGCGTATACAGGCAGATTTCTGCCGGATTGCTGCCAAATACTAAAAGGAAACCGTCCTCTGATACCAGAAAATACTTCTTTTTTTCCGGTACAATAGGCCGGATATTCCTTTGATTCATAACAATTCTGTCCTCTGGAGCTGTTTCTGTTTCCGGAAAGGATTCTTGCGATTCTATCGTCGGTTTGGTTTCTTCTTTCGCCGTATCTGGATATAGAAAAAATCCGGCAGCCAGAACCGCTAATATAACTCCTAGCAGCAAAAGAAAGCAGATATGATACTTTTTCATGGATTACCTCCTTTTCTAAAGTATAGTATCTGCTTTTTCTTTCCATTTTAACCATCTTTATCAGGATTCTTTTTACACTAAAAGTCCGCCGCCGAATAGGCGGTCTAAATTCAGGTATTCCAAACGTGCCCGGCAGTTTTATTCAAGATGGTGCACTCACTTTATGGGCACATGAAGGTTAACTTGCGGTAACGATTTCCCGCAAGGACATTCCCCTGTCAAACTAAGTTTAAGAAAAATGAGGGCATGTTGTTACAAAAGCCGAAGTTTCCGTGCCAGCCGAACCAGCCTGCGGCCAGAGGGCATATCATACAATTCCACTTCATCGATGGCCCCCAGCTTAATCAGGCAGACCATATATACCACAACCGCTGCAGCAACCGCCGCTGCAACTTGAATCCCCAGCCACACACGTCCGTCAGGCAAAAATTTTTTCGTTATAGCAAAAACCCCGTAAGCTGCGCCTCCCATAATCAATGCGCATAACGTGGGAAGAACAAAGGTTTTTCGGACTTCCTGGCGGTAGTCCAAATAATTGCGGATGGAAATTCCATTTAAAATACACATAAACACCGCAAATAAGATATTCGAAAATATAACAGCATAAATTCCCCACTTCAAACCATACAGCATAATCAAAAGGAGCAGCACATGAAGCGCCAGAGAAATCGCCGCGTTTTTAAGAGGGGTATTCATATGGTTAATTCCCTGCAAAATTGCGTTTGTCACAGTTGAAAGGGAATAAAAGGCTACTGCAGATGCTCCTGCCATGGTAATTTGAATTAAAAGTTCCCCGCTTTTACTTGGAAACAACAAATTATTAATAGGGGCAGAGAGCACAGTAAGACCTACTGTAGCCGGAATCGCAATCAGCATAGAAAACCGGATAGCCGTGCTGACTTTATCTAAAATCTGTCCTCTGTCTTTATTGGCCACTGCCATCGAAAGAGATGGGATCAGCGAGGAAGACAGGGCATTGGCTATGGCTACTGGGATCATAAATAATGTATGGTATTTTCCAAAAATCCCCCATTGAGCCGCAATCAGATTCCCATGGCCAAAATAATCCATCCCCTGTCCGAAGAAAAAATTATCCAGCACAGAACTGATATTATAAACGGTACTGCTTAGTACAATTGGTAAAATTGTCAAGGTTAGCGTTCCAGCAATCCGGCTATACCGTTCAGTTGGCCCTATCCGATCTTTGCGGCATTGCCGCCGCATAATTACCTTATAAGAAGCCATTAGCAAAAGGCAGAACAAAAACGCAACCAACGCGCCGGCGCCTGTTCCAATAGTTCCTCCGGCTGCTCCAAAAGCGTAGGAGTATTCGCTTCCTCCCCGAACCAGATTGGCCCGCTCCCCTTCCCGAAACAAATACCAGGCAGCGCCAATGCTGACTGCCGCATTTACAATTTGCTCCAAAATCTGAGAAACCGCTGTAGGAACCATAGTTCCGGTTCCTTGAAAATAGCCCCGCAGAACACCTAAAAATGCCATGATCCAGACGGTAGGTGCCAATGTCCGCAGCGCATAACTGGAATATGGCATCTTCATGGCTCCGGCAAACAAATCTGCCCCAAACCACATAGCTGCCGCCGCAATTCCTCCCATACATGCCGCATAAACCAGGGAAGCCTTATAAATCCGAACAGAATTGCAGTACTGCCCTCTGGCAATCCTGGAGGAAACCATCTTAGATACCGCCGTAGGAAGGCTGTAGGAAGAAACAATCAGCAGGATTGAATAAATACTGAACGCAGAAGTATAGTAGCCGTTTCCTTCATCTCCGATAATCCCAATCAGCGGAATCCGGTAAACCAGGCCAATCAGCCGGACTACAATTCCAGCCACAGCTAAAATACTTCCCTGAATTACAAAGTTTGCCCCGCCCCCCTTTTTTTTCGCTCCTTGCCTGGATGGCAAAGGAGATGTTTTTTTCCTTCTTCCTGCCAAAACAGCCCCTTCCTGCGCCCCTATATCAGCAGCCGCTGTCCGTGGCTCTGATGGGATTTTCACAGGCTGTCTGATGCCTGTCCCTTTCAAGCTGTCTGCGTTCCGTCTGGCTTCCATGCTCTTTTGGGGGATGGAATTTCGTATTTTTTCCTTATCCCTTCTTCCCGGAGCTGTACTGCTATCTGTCCGTTCCGGTTTCCTGGCCATGGCGCTTCTTCTGGATTCCGGATTCTTTCTCCTTCGGTTGCTATCCCCGTTCCTGATGTTATTCTCCATAAATTTCGGTTTTATTCTCATCAAGGGCATTTACAATACATACCCAAGTTTTGCCCTGATTCAAGATAATTTCCTTTCCATCCGGCCCGTAATAATGGGTAACACCAAATTCCCCGTCTTTTTCCCAGGTGATCGGGATTCCTTTCCCATTGGTAAAGAAATACCCATTTTCGCCGGAAGTATGTACATTAATATTCAGATACTGAGTCATTGCGTAACGACCGGTCTGGCAATACTGGATTAAAACGTTTTTGACTGTAATCGGCCCGTCGCTTCCTCTGTGTACATCCCGATACTGATACCGGTGATACAGCCCATCTTCTTCATTAAATACAAAGTAAGCTTCATTCATCACATAGCCAGGAACCACTTTTTTTGCGTCTTGGGCTTCTTCCTCATAATCCGTGTCTAAATCGTATGCTTCTTCGGCAAACTGGTAATGCCCATGGTAGTCTTCAGCATATTCTGTAGAATACCCCAATTTTTCAATTGCATTCTTTAACCGTTCCCCGCTGGTATAAGCGTTATGTGGTGAGCTTTTATCGCTGGAACGGTAAAACGCCACGGTTCCGATTCCCTCAATCCCGTTAATATTATCCACATTTTTCAAATACGGCACCGCAAATGTACTCTGGCCAAAATGGGAATAGATCGCGTCAAATTCTTTGGCAAAATACGTATAATACGTACGGCAGCTTCTGGTAGATCCGATCCGCTCCAAATCATCGTACTCCTCAATAATAGACATATACCGATTCATGGTGCCTTCCACGTTTGCTTCATAAACTACGCCTGCCCGATTGATCCCGTATTGGGGAAGGGATTCCTTATCATTGCTCATCATGGTTGCAATGGGGCGTCGGTTCCCTGCCGTTTCATCTACCCACTCTCCCGTCAGGTAGCTGCGCACTTTTCCGTCCTTCCCGGTCCGATCCGTTAGATCCAAAATCTTAGACCCGCTTTCCGGCTGGCTTTCTTCCTCTGGCGCTGTTGTTTCCTGGATAATCACAATTTCCGCACTTGTTTCTGTTACCGGCTGAGCAGACGTTTCAGCAATTACTGCCGCTTCTTCATACTTATTTGCGCAGCCTCCTAATACCCCCGCTGCCATACACAGACAGAGAGCCCATGCCATTCCCTTTTTCATCTTTTGTACCCCCTAAGCTCTAAAATTTTATTTTGCCTTTTTTCCATCTCTTCCCGCTCGTTATCTTCCATATGGTCATAACCGCACAGATGAAGCATGCTGTGGGCAACCAGAAAAGCCAGCTCCCGCGCGTTGGAATGTCCATAACACGTTGCCTGCTCTTCTATCTTGTCCACCGAAATGATAATATCACCAAGCATCAATTCCCCTGTTTCCGGATTAAAGCAGTCCTCGTAGGATTCCTCAACACGGGAAAAGTCAGATGGCGCTTCATACTCCAACATTGGAAAAGAAAGCACATCTGTAGGCCTGTCAATTCCCCGGTATTGCCGGTTCAGCTTATGGATTTCCGAATTATCAGTTAGCACCACGGTAATCTCTGCTTCATAAGGGCAAGCCTCATAATCCAGGGCTTCCAGCACGATTTCCCGGATAATCTCCTCATATGGCAAATCCAGCTTTCTTTCTGCTTCATACTCAATGTTAATGGTCATACACGTATCCTCTCCGATAATTTCCTCATTTGCCTCTGCCTTTTCGGCCTCTTCCACCATTCTGATTTTTTAACTCAAACGCATCATATGCCTGTACAATTTTCTGCACCAGGGGATGGCGCACCACATCGCTGCTGCTTAAATAGCAAAATCCAATATCATCAATCCGCTTCAGCACCTTCAGCGCAGTATCCAGCCCGCTTATGGTGCCGGAAGGAAGATCCTTCTGGGTCTGATCTCCGGTTACAATAACCTTTGACCCGAAGCCGATACGGGTCAGGAACATCTTCATCTGAGCAGGCGTAGTATTCTGGGCCTCATCTAAAATAATATACGCATTGTCTAAGGTACGGCCCCGCATATAAGCTAAGGGTGCCACTTCAATCAGCCCTTTTTCTGAATTATGGAGATAACTTTCCGCCCCCATAATCTGGTAAAGCGCATCGTAAAGAGGACGCAGATAGGGATCGATCTTGCTTTGCAGATCCCCTGGCAGAAATCCCAGCTTTTCTCCTGCTTCAATGGCAGGACGGGTCAGGATAATCCGTCCTACCTCGCCGTTTTTAAACGCCTGGATGGCCATAGCCATAGCCAGATAAGTTTTTCCTGTCCCTGCCGGCCCTATGCCGAACACAATCATTTTTTTCCGGATTGCGTCTACATACTGCTTCTGCCCCATGGTTTTCGGCTTTACTGGACGTCCTGCTACTGTCCGGCAGATAATATCCTTATCAATCTCTAAAATCTGATCATCATGCTCGGTAAACGCAAGCGAGAGCGCATAATCTACATTCTGCTCGGTAATGGTATTTCCTCGCTTGGAAAGCTCAATTAAATTTCCAAACACACTTTTCGCTCGGCTTACGCTGTGCTCTGGTCCAATAATTTTGAACGCTCCATCACGGTTCACCATGGTAACATGCAGGGTTCTCTCGATTTTCTTCAGATATGTGTCAAATTGGCCACACACATTTTTCTCATGTTCAATCGGAATATCAATCATGTTCTCCACTATGCTCATTTATCTTTTCTGTTTCCTCCGGAATTGTAATTCTTTGAACTTGAATAATCGACTCTCGGGTTTGAATCGTTCCCGTCATCTGGCACTCAGTTCCATCTTCTAGTATTTTAACATTATTTTCGATTATTTGTACCCCTTTTTCGCTTAAATTTTTCACAAAATTCTGATAAATTCCTTCTGAAACTTGTTTCACCTCCTCTTCTGTATAAAAACTCTCGTAATATTCTACCTGGCGGCCCCTAATATGCCCCCAATAAACGGGAAGATAAAAATTCGAAAACAGCCTGGCCTGATGCTCCTGGGATAAATAAATCCATTCCTCCCCTTCCTTAGCCGGAAGCAGGAATACGGCTGACCAAGGCCCTATTTTCAGGGAAATCCCATGTTTTACCTTTCCGGTATCTGCTTCTACTGTATGAAGTCGTGAGAACGTTTCTGAAAACTCATATTCCGTATCCGCCAAAACCTCCCCGTCAGCCCGGATATAATGGATTTGTTTGATTTGTTCACTATCGTCATAAATCGGGATCGTACCGCTGATTAAAACCTGGCCTGCCTCTACCGTATCGCCTGCTTGAACCTGGGCCTTCCCCTGCCGGACTACAAGTTTAGTAATGACACCTGCCTTGGAAGCCACCAAATCGCAAGGGATTTCGTCTTTTTCAGGAATATGGGAAAGAACTTCGTTTTCCTTAATGGATATCAAAAGCCTGGTTCCGGAAATCCTGGCCGCGGCCCAGGATATTTCCGGAAATGAATTTCTAAGAGAAGCCTCCAGGGCATCACAGTCAATTCGGGATTTTTGCATCCCTAAGGTAATATTCTGGGTTTTTAAGTAATTGGTAAGGATTTCATATGTATATTTCCGATTCCCCTCTATCTGAATATCCCATAGAAAAAGGGAAAGTCCATAGAGCAAAACAAAAAACAGGATAAATCCGGAAAGAAACCCTACCCGTTTCCGGTTTTCTTTCAAAAAAAACGGAAGACCGATTCGCTTTCTGACACGAAGCCGCACGTGGGATTTTCTGGCCAGCGGTCGAATTTTCAAAAATCCTTTCAATGAGATGGCAAATTCATAACCGCCATCACGATATTCCAGGTTCCAAATAGGAATGTCTTTGGCATTACAGAGATTTAAAAAGCGTTCCGGAGAATAGCCCGTAAGCTTCACAATCATAAAGCCATGCCATTGATGGAGAAACCATTCCACTTTTGCCACCGCCTTTCATTGCTGTTTCATAGCTGTATGACATAATATTGGAGTCAAAAGGTATTTCAGTCCCTTTGATGCCGGATTACTTAGCACTTTATGCTTTCGCAATCCTTAAAAAGCATTCTAAATCCGTCCCAATGCGCTCAGACCTCTAGCTCAATGGATTCAATGATGCCGGTTACCTTCATATTGTCGCCGGTATAATATTCAATAAAAAGCCGTTTCCCCAAAATATTCAGTTTACAGTCCTTTCCCTGAAGCTTTAACCGGGTATCGGTATAAAATAAAATCGATTGGTAATTTTCTATGTAAACAGCCCTTCGTCCAATCAATGATACAATCAGTTCCCCCAAAAACACATCCATAGGAAGCTTCATAGCAGATATCACTTGTTCCCTCTTCAAATGATTCTCCAAAATCAATTATCCTTACAGCCTATGCAGACGGCACAAAAAATAGAATTTGCCCCTGAAATGTCTTAACTGTCATTTAAAGCTACACGGCTCCAATTCCTCTCCTTCTAAGTTTCCT
This sequence comes from uncultured Lachnospiraceae bacterium, assembly GCA_910589195.1. Classification (GTDB taxonomy): domain Bacteria; phylum Bacillota; class Clostridia; order Lachnospirales; family Lachnospiraceae; genus Caccovicinus. Next base: position 68,488 of record CAJUTC010000006.1, on the reverse strand, counting down.
GCCACAAACTCTTCCTGTCTTAAGGAAATTCCAAGGGTACTCCTATGTAAGATCAAAAGCCTGGCAAGGCAGACACTGCTTCCCATAAAGCGAAAAAAGTCCTGGTTCCGTGGGGAACCAGGACTATTAAGCATTAGTTATACTTGCGCTTCCTTGCAGCTTCAGACTTTTTCTTACGTCTTACACTTGGCTTCTCGTAATGCTCTCTTTTACGAATTTCCTGCTGAATGCCAGCCTTTGCACAGTTTCTTTTGAATCTGCGTAAAGCGCTGTCTAAACTCTCGTTATCTTTAACAATTACGTTCGACATAGCTCACACCTAACCTCCCTCCAGTTCGGTATTTGTGCATAAAACTTCAAATACAACTGTTTGGGTTTTTTTTAGCACTGTTGTAATTATAGCATAAAATCAGTATACGTCAAGAAAAATTTAACTAAAAATAAAATTTTTGAAAATTTTCCAAATAACAGCATGGTTTTTGTCTGCTGTTATCCCAACTGCCCTTCTAAAACTGCAGCAGCCTCCTCCAACGCCTGATCCACTCCCGCGGGATTTTTGCCTCCGGCCTGAGCCATATTAGGCCGGCCTCCGCCTCCGCCGCCTACTAACTTCGCAATCCCTTTAATCAGGTTTCCTGCATGTGCGCCCTTTGCCATGGCGCCGTCAGTAGCCGTAGCCATTAAATTAACTTTGCCGTCTGTTACGGAAGCTAAGACAATCACTCCGTCACCAAGCTTCTCTTTGATCTGGTCGCCCAGATTCCTTAACCCGTTCATATCTGTACCTTCTGCTTTCGCAGCCAGAAGTTTTATGCCTTTTACTTCTTTTACCTGATCCATTACATTTCCCAAAGAATCTTTCGCAAGCTTATGTTTCAGCTTTTCATTTTCCGCATGAAGGTTTTTAATTTCTTCCATCATAGCTTCCACTTTGGCAGCCAGCCCAGAAGGAACCGTTTTGGCGGCCTTTGCTGCCTTATAAAGTTCTGATTCCTCTTGCTGGTAGAATTCCATCAGACCTTGGGAGGTTAACGCTTCAATCCTGCGGACTCCGGCAGCAATTCCTGCCTCTGATAAAATCTTAAAGGAGGCAACTGCGTTTGTATTGGCCACATGGGTTCCTCCGCAAAGTTCCGTGGAAAAATCACCCATTCGTACAACCCGCACCTGTTCACCATACTTCTCTCCGAAAAGTGCCATAGCGCCGGTCTTTTTTGCTTCCTCTAACCCCATTACCTGAGTAATGATCGGAAGGGAGGCCTGAATCTGCGCATTTACCATATCCTCTACCTGCTTTAGCTCGTCTTGTGTCATTGCGGAAAAATGAGTAAAGTCAAACCGGAGGCGATCCGGTGCCACAAAGGAACCTGCCTGCTCCACATGAGTGCCTAACACGGCGCGAAGCGCCTTATGGAGAAGATGGGTCGCACTGTGGTTCTTTGCGGTAGCCATCCTTTTCGCCTCGTCTGCTTTTGTAACAACCGATTCCCCTGTTTGCAGCATTCCCCGTACCATAATCCCTACATGGCCTATTTTGCCGCCCTGAAGCTTTATGGTATCTTCTACTTTAAATTCACCGTCTGAGCCGGTAATAAAGCCGGTATCGCCCTGCTGACCGCCCATAGTAGCGTATAAGGTAGTTTCTTCTACAATTATTGTACCCCTCTGGCCATCGGTAAGAGCCTCCACAATCTCATCCTCTGTTGTCAGAACCGAGATTCTGGTTGTTCCTTCTAGTTTATCATATCCTACAAATTCAGTTGTAATTGCCGGATCGATGGACTGATAGATGGTAACATCCGCTCCCATGTAATTAGTAGTTTTTCTCGCTTCCCTGGCCTTATCCTTCTGCTCTTTCATGGAAGCGGCAAACCCTTCTTCATCTACCTTTAAATTCTTCTCCTCCAAAATTTCTTTTGTTAAATCCAGAGGGAATCCGTAAGTATCATACAGCTTAAAGGCATTTTCACCCGAAAGAGTCATTTCCCCTGCTTTAGCCATTTCCTTTTCCATATCAGCAAGGATTTCCAGGCCAAGGTCAATCGCCTTATTAAACTTGTCCTCTTCCTCTGTCAGTACCTTAAAAATCATGGCCTTTTTCTCATCCAGTTCCGGATATCCGCCCTTGGATAATTGAATCACTGTGCTGCTTAAGGTTGCCAGGAAGGTTCCCTTAATGCCAAGCTTTCTTCCATGGCGTGCCGCCCGCCGCAGCAGACGGCGAAGTACGTAACCTCTGCCTTCATTGGACGGCATAATGCCATCAGAAATCATAAAGGTACAGGATTTGATGTGATCGGTTATAATCCGCAGGGAAACATCCGCTTCGTGATCCTTTTTATACTCCTTATGCGCAAGGCTGCATACGCTTTCAAGAAGAGCCAGGTTGGTATCTACCGTAAACAGGGAATCCACATCCTGAACCACAACTCCAAGACGCTCTAAGCCCATCCCAGTATCAATGTTTTTCTGTTCCAATTCTTCATAATTTCCCTGGCCATCATTATCAAACTGGGTAAATACATTGTTCCAAACCTCGATGTAACGGTCGCATTCACATCCCACGGTACATCCAGGCTTGCCACAGCCATATTTGTCGCCACGGTCATAGTAAATTTCGGAACAGGGGCCGCATGGGCCTTGGCCATGTTCCCAAAAGTTATCGGCTTTTCCGAACCGGAAAATACGCTCTGCTGGTATGCCCACCTGCTGATTCCAAATGGCAAACGCTTCATCATCATCCTGGTAAATGGAAGGATACAGCCTTGCCGGATCCAGTTTCACTACCCCGGTTAAAAACTCCCAGGACCAGTGGATAGCTTCCGTCTTAAAGTAATCTCCAAAGGAGAAATTACCCAACATTTCAAAAAAAGTCCCATGACGATCGGTTTTTCCAATATTTTCAATATCTCCAGTACGAATACACTTTTGACAGGTGGTAACCCTGGTTCTGGGAGGAATCTCCTGGCCGGTAAAATACGGCTTTAAAGGCGCCATGCCGGAATTAATCAGCAAAAGGCTGTTATCATTATGGGGAACCAGTGAAAAACTCTTTAATCGCAGATGCTCTTTACTTTCAAAAAAAGCCAGAAATGCCTCTCTTAACTCATTCACCCCAAACGGGCGCTCACCTAAAAGACCAGACGACTGCCATTCTTGATATCTGGCAAGCGCCTCGTCGTATTTCAGAAAATCGTTATAATTTTCCACCTTTCGTTACCTCCAAGACTATTTGCTCTGATTTAGATCTTTTTTATCTCTGTACTTTTTCCCTAATATAATTCCAGCATACGCAAGAACTCCGAACAAAACTGCCTTGATTGCATAGAAAACAAAATTAGCTGCAAATTCCATAGAAAACCTCCTGAAAACTAAAATTAGTAATTTCCATAATACTTCCTTGTACTATGGTATCATAGGACTTTTCAATTTTCAAGCCAAAAATCTGACAAAACGTGCCATTGTGGCATTTTACGTTACTGTTCACACCATGACTAATCACCACGCTGATTAGTCATGAGCCAGTACAGTTATGGTGGCAAAGCATATGCCCCATCGCCGCCAGGCGATTTTAAATGGGCATATGCGGTTACGTTCACAGGGTACCTGTGAACAGTAACCATTTTACCAGCATGGCAGCCGGCTGGTATCCGGTTTATAGACTTAAACTTGGGAAATATTCTGAAAAAAAGAAGGGAGCGATTCCCTTCTTTTTTGTAACAGTATCCAATTATCTTCCAGGCAGGGCAAGGAATTCTGGGAACGCTTTGCGCTTTGGTTCTGAGCAGCAGGAAAATAAGGCGTGGGTTACTGGTACTGCGACACAAGTTCATATACCCTGGCTCTGGTAGAAGCCGTAATAGAGGTAATATATTCGACGCTTTCCATAGAAACCCCGCTGCTTTTTTTAGACGCCTCCAAAGCTTTGCCATCCCGCTCTTTTATCCACTGTTGCTGGCTGGCACGGAGGTTTTCCCTCTCCGCCTCCTCCAAAGATTCCATTAAAAGGCTGTAAACCACATCCAGCTCCCCTTCCCAAATCCGCTGTTCCATCTGAGCGGCGGATTTTACAGACTGTACCGTATTATCCGTTTCGGAACTGCGCATTCGTTCAATCTGTGCATCCAGCTTAGCAAGCCGATTTGGGTATTCCGCTAATGTTGCATGGTAGTCCAAAACCGCCTCCGGCGAAGGCTCGTCCTCCAAATCGATCCCCCCGTCCTGTTGCGGACTGGCCTCTATAATCAACTGAGCCGCTGCCGGTTCATCCAATACTTCTTCCGATACAAGTTCCTTCTCCTTTGCTGTGAGCGACTGTTCTTCTGCCTCCGAAACCTCAGAAGCAAAATTATCATCCCAAGTTTCTTCATAGGAAGGCGAGATACGTTCAATAGCATCCGTATGATTAGGCAATGCTTCCGATAACGCAGCACCCGAATTCGTATCCTGTGCCGCAAAAGCTTCTGGCTGCCCTGCTGCCATTTTCGGGGTATCTGCCGCTTCTGACAGGGCAATTTCCGGCTGCTGGTACGAAAAATAGGAGGAACCCATCTGCTGACGCTGGACGGAAACATAAGATTTGGTAATCGACGTAATTACGGTTCCAATGATTGCTATTGCCAGAATCACACCCCATATCTTAACATCCCGTTTCATAACAATCTTCCTTTTTCTTTTCTTACTTAAAAAGATAACATAAACCATTGAGAAAAGGAATAGAAAATCGGAAGACGTAATATTTTGTAAACTTTCCTTAAGTTATCCCCGGATCCTCCTCCAGCAAATCTCCGTCAGCAGCCGCGGTAGCCAGCTTATCACAGCGCTCATTCTGCGGATGCCCTGCATGTCCTTTTACCCATATAAACGAAACCTGATGGGGTTCCTTTGCCTTTATCAGCCGCTCCCAAAGATCAACATTTTTTACCGGGCCGCTTTTTCCGCGCTTCCAGTTATTTGCCACCCAGTTTTCGATCCAATGCTGGTTAAACGCATCTACCAAATATTTGGAATCGGAATACAGTTCTACCTGGCAGGGACGGTTCAACGCTTCCAGCCCTTTAATCGCCGCTAAAAGTTCCATCCGGTTATTTGTAGTTCGCTTAAAACCGCCGGACATGGTTTTCTCATGGAGAATCCCCTTCTGATCCACAAATTGAAGAATCGTCCCATAACCCCCTGGACCGTCCGGATTCCCTCTGGCCGAGCCGTCTGTATAGATCAGTACTTTTCCCATGTCACGCTTTCATCCTTTCTAACGATCCCACTTATCACATAGGGCCATAATCTGATCCGTAAACTTAGCCAGATCCTTATTGGCTCCGCCTTCATTGCGGCGGATTACCTGAAGCAGACGCTCTCCAGCAGCAAGAAGCCTTGCAAATACAGAATCTGTCCGCTTCTTGGCAACGGTAGCCTTAACAATCGGAATCCCGGCAGCCTCACGGATCCATACGCCTTCTGCCAGGTCAAAGCAGGAACCAGAAAATGGTGCCGAAGCCTCCAGGCTTAACTCCTTTTTTAAGCCTTCCGCGAAATAATCACAAACCGTATCCTGTCCATGAACCATAAATACATGTGCCGGCTTTTCTTTAAAAGCGCCAATCCACTCCATTAACCCATTCCGGTCCGCATGGCCGCTGATACCGTCAATCAGTTCAATCCTGGCATTCACATCGATGGTTTCACCAAACAGTTTTACTTCTTTCGCGCCTTCCAACAAGCTCCTTCCAATCGTTCCCTCAGCCTGATATCCCGCAAATACAATAGTACTCTCTTTCCGCCATAAATTATGTTTTAAATGATGGCGGATACGTCCCGCATCACACATGCCGGCTGCGGAGATAATTACCTTGGGAGTCAAGTCAAAGTTAATATTTTTTGATTCCTCACTGGTAATTGAAAGTTTCAATCCATTAAAATCAATGGGGTTAATCCCGTTTGCTACCAGATCCCTTGTTTCTTCATCAAAGCATTCCATCATGTTATTTTTAAATACATGGGTTGCTTCCACTGCCAGGGGGCTATCCACATACACCTCAAACCCGTCATGGCCTACGACCATGTTATCTGCCTTAATCTGGCGGATAAAGTAGAGAAGCTCCTGAGTACGCCCTACGGCAAAGGCCGGAATGACCACATTCCCCCCTTTATCCAAGGTCTTTTGAATAATATTCGCCAAAGTTTCCGCATAACCTGCCTGCTTTTTATGATAACGATCGCCGTAAGTACATTCCATAATTACGTAGTCCGCGGAATCGATATATTGGGGATCTCGAATTAATGGCTTGTTTTTATTTCCAATATCACCGGAAAAAACAAGCTTCTTCTCCAGATCCTCTTCTTTTGCCCATACCTCAATGGAGGAAGAGCCAAGAAGATGCCCCGCGTCCGTAAAACGGATTTGGATATCATCGTTTAACTTGATTGTTTCATCGTATGGATAGGACTCAATCAGGTTAATGACACCCAAGGCATCTTGCATCTGATAGAGAGGCTCTACCTGCTCCTTACCAGCACGCCTTCCTTTCCGGTTTTTCCATTCTGCCTCCATTTCCTGGATATGCGCGCTATCACGCAGCATGATATCACATAAATCTGCCGTAGCTTCCGTGGCAATGACCCGTCCTCTGAAGCCTCTTGCGTAAATAAAAGGCAAAAGGCCTGCATGGTCGATATGAGCATGGGTAAGAAGGACAAAATCAATCTCATTGTAGCCCACAGGTGGTTCTACATTCTCGTACAGATTCTGTCCCTGTTCCATGCCACAATCTACAAAAAGCTTTGTACTTCCTGTTTCAAGATAATGACAACTGCCTGTTACCTCATGAGCCGCTCCGATAAATTCCAGTTTCATGAAACCCCTCCTGTATTTAATTTTTTTATCATGTGTTGTTTGCGCTGCGCGATGTGTATCGGCACAGCACGCTTTGTGATGTACTGCTCCTTTTCCGGGTACAGAAAATCCTCTTATCAGGATTATAACATGAACCGTCATAAAACGCCATATAATTTAAAAGAAATATCCAAACTATCTGAAATAATCAAGATCATCCTAATCACATTCTATGAAATACTACAATTATTCCACTTTATCAAATAATAATACATATCATCCCTCCATTGCTGTCATTAATAATCTTCTGCATCGTATCTTGCAGTTTCATCTGGCTTTCATCGGTTAACTGGGAAATTTTCGCATGGATGCCGTCACCCACAATCTGCTCTATGGATTTCCCAAAAATATTAGCATCCCAGATTCCATCCGGATTTTCCCTGGAACTTTCTTTAATGTAAGAAATTAAGTCCTGGGCCTGCTGTTCACTTCCTACAATAGGGGCAATTTCTGTCTGGATCTGCGCCTTAATCATATGGATTGACGGCGCTTCTGCCTTAATTTTAACGCCGTATTTATTTCCATGGCGGATAACTTGTGGATCATCCAAAAGAATTTCCGAACGTTCCGGCCTTACTGCCCCATAGCCTTTTAGACGTACCTGGCTTAACGCATCCTGGACTTTTATGTACTCTTTCTGCATCCGCGCCAGGCTTTCTAACGTCTGCATTAGCTGATATTCCCCTTCAATGGGAAGACCTGTAAAATCGCTTAAAATCTGGTAATAGCAGCCATCATCCATTACTACATTCATGGTAATACAGCCATCTGCCATATTCATCCGGTCCAGCCGGATTTCTTTCATGGAATCCGTATGGATATCTTCCACTCCCTTTGAAGCATCTTTCATTTGCCCCACCTGGCCCAGTACCTGTTTTGCCCCTTCAATTACCTGGGCCTTAATTGGATGAGTGCTGGGCAGAATTTCCAGCCATTTGGGGATTACAAAATCCAAACGCACCACAGGAAATTCCTTTAACACTTTTTCTAAAATATGGTAAATATCTTCTTTTTTCAGTTGCTCGCAATTAATTGGCATAACACTAACGCCGTATTCATCTTCCATTGAACGGGCTAATGCCGCCGTTTCATCGGAGTAAGGCCGCATAGAATTTAACAGTACAATAAATGGTTTATTCAGGGCCTTTAATTCTTCAATCGCGGTCTGTTCCGCATTTATGTAATTGGGACGTCTTAAATCCCCGAAAGAACCGTCGCTTGTAATTACCACTCCAATGGTGGAATGATCACAAATTACCTTGCGGGTGCCGATTTCCGCTGCTTTGGTAAACGGTATTTCCGTATCGTACCAGGGTGTTTTTACCATCCGCTCCGTATCATTTTCAATATGCCCTGCAGCGCCGTCTACCATAAAACCTACACAGTCAATCAGCCGCACCTTGACAGATATCCCGTCTTCCAGCTGAATTTTTGCCGCTTCCTTTGGGATAAACTTAGGCTCTGTGGTCATAATCGTTTTACCGGCAGCACTTTGCGGAAGCTCATCACGGCTTAAATTCCGGCTGTTTTCATCCTCCATGGAAGGAATTACCAAAAGTTCCATAAATCGTTTAATAAAAGTAGACTTCCCAGTCCGCACCGGCCCTACCACACCAATATAGATTTCTCCTTTTGTCCGAGCCTCCATATCTTTGTATACATGAAAATTGTCCATAAAAATACCCCCTTGCTATGCTGATACAGTATATGCAAGGAGGCATGATTTCATTAATCTTTCTTTCAAAAAACTTTATCTTATCTTCCGGTTTCCACTGGCTCATGGTGCAATAATTTAATCGTCTTTTGGGCACGCTCCTCCAGGGAGTAGGTTTTAAAGGACATTTTGTTTACTCTTACCACATCTTTATTATCCTCAACCTCCGCCACCTTCACTTTCGAAGCCAGCTCACTGCAGCTAATGTCTTCGATATACTCATAATATGTCATATCTTTGCGCTTTGTTAACTGCTCCACCGCCTCCAAAACCGTTTTTGAAAACCCGTAAAGCTTTAAATCTCCCATGGACAGCTCAGAATCCTCTAAAACGTCATGGAGAACCGCCACGATTTTCTCATCTTCCGTATCCATCTTTTCCATTACCCGAAGGGCATGCTCTACGTATGGACGGCCATTTTGATCCTCTTTTCCCTTTAATGCTTCTGTTGCCACTTCAATCGCTTTCTGCAGCATAGACAATATAAAAACCCCCTTTCTGATCCTAAAAACACGTAAAATCCGCCCGGTTCGGGCTGCTTATTCATGTTTTTTCGGTCTTAAGTCACATATTCACATGTAAGATCCTACATGATTGTTGACCCTAGTGAGTGACCGTTTCCTATTTTGTCAAATGATCGTGTCAGCACACTTAGTATTCTGCTATTTTACGTTACTCTTCTTAAATTTTATCACGGATATACAAAAAAAGCCAGAAAATCTTGTGTATTTTTCTGGCTCAATCAAGTTATGGTTTACCGATTTCTGTGGATATAATATTTTATTCACTTAAATACGCTTTCTTTACAGAATCATTATTCATTAATTCCTCTGCATCGCCAGAAAGTGCAATAGTTCCGGTTTCTAACACATACGCCCTGTTTGCAATCGACAAGGCTTTCTTTGCGTTCTGTTCTACTAAAAGAACCGTGGTACCGTCGCCATTGATTTTTTGAATTATATCAAAAATTTCATTCACATAGATTGGGGAAAGACCCATGGATGGCTCATCCATAACAATCAATTTCGGATGGCTCATCAAAGCCCGGCCCATGGCCAGCATCTGCTGCTCACCGCCCGAAAGTGTTCCTGCCAACTGGTTTTTCCGCTCCTCTAAGCGTGGAAAACGGGAATATACCATCTTTAAGGTTTCTTCTATCTCATTTTTATCGCTTCTGGTATATGCCCCAAGTTTTAAATTTTGCAGGACAGATAATTGAGCGAACACACGGCGTCCCTCCGGAACATGAGCAATTCCCATAGGCACCAGCTTATGTCCTGGCAGCTTGGTAATATCTTTTCCTTCATACACTATCGTTCCCGCTTTAGACGGAATCAAACCGGTAAGTGTCTGAAGGGTAGTGGTTTTTCCTGCTCCGTTCGCACCAATCAGGGCAATAACCTCTCCCTGTTCCACATGGAAGGAGATTCCTTTTATTGCCTGGATCACGCCGTAATAAACTTCTAACCCGGTTACCTCCAGTAATGCCATACGCCTCTCCTCCTATTCGCCTAAGTATGCTTTAATTACCTGCGGATTATTTAAAACATCCGATGTATTTCCTTCTGTCAGCACCTGTCCGAAGTTTAACACTGTCAGCTTTTCACAGATGCCGGATACCAGTTTCATATCATGTTCAATCAGCAAAATGGTCATATCAAAATGCTCCTGCACAAAACCGATGGTATCCATCAGCTCCTTCGTTTCATTAGGATTCATACCGGCTGCCGGTTCATCCAAAAGCAGCAGCTTCGGTTCTGTGGCAAGAGCTCTGGCAATCTCCAGTTTTCTCTGCTTGCCATAGGGCAGGTTCGATGCCTTAAAGTCTGCCTCCTGATCCAGGTCAAACACTTTTAACAGCTCAAGCGCCTGTTCATTCATCGCTTTTTCCACCTGAAAATAACGTGGCATTCTTAAAATGCCTTCTAATGTGGAGTATGGATGATGGTTATGGAGCCCTACTTTTACATTATCCAAAACTGACAAATCCTTAAATAACCGGATATTCTGAAAAGTTCTGGCCACGCCTGCCTGGTTAATATCAATGGTTTTCTTACCGGTTATATTTCTGCCATCCAGCTCAATACTTCCGGAATCCGGCTTATACACCCCCGTTAAAAGGTTAAATACGGTAGTTTTTCCGGCGCCGTTAGGGCCAATCAGCCCGTAAAGCTGACCTTTTTCAATGGTGATATGGAAATCATCCACTGCCTTCAGTCCTCCAAAGGAGATACTTAAATTTTTAACTTCTAACATAGCCATTTAAGCCGCCTCCTTCCGCTTTTTTCCTTTGATTGCCTCTAACATCCGCTCTCGCATTTCAATGGCCTTTGGCGCAGAGTTAAACAGCATCATGGCGATTAGCACAATGGCATAAATCAGCATACGGTAATTATTCAGTCCTCTCAGAAGCTCTGGCAAGGCTGTTAGAATAACGGCTGAGATGATCGATCCACGGATATTTCCAATTCCTCCAAGTACCACAAATACCAGGATCATAATGGACATATTATAGCCGAAATTCTTCGGCGTAGCCGCAAGGCTGGACAAATTATGGGCATATAATACCCCCGCAACCCCTGCGATAGACGCTGAAACCGTAAAGGCCAGCAATTTATATTTGGTTATATTAATTCCTACTGACTCAGCCGCAATCCGGTTATCGCGGATCGCCATAATTGCCCGGCCAGTTCTTGAATGGATTAAATTCAAAATAATAAACAGCGCAATCAATACCAGGATAATCCCGATGGTAAAGGTAGATGCCTTCGGTGTGCCGGTAATCCCCTGGGCGCCTTTAATAATGACTTCCCCGTCACCTTCTAGGTTCAAGGAAGCCGCGTCTTTCATAGAAAAATGAAATCCCTGGCTGTCCTTTCCCACATATAAAACATTAATCAGGTTTTTAATAATCTCGCCAAATGCCAGGGTAACAATAGCTAAATAATCGCCTTTCAGGCGAAGAACTGGAATTCCAATTAAAAAACCACATAAAGCAGCCACAGCCGCTCCTATCAAAATGGCTATAGCGAACCGCACTCCCACACTTGGGATCGCGTCTGCCATAGCTTTCGTAAAAAACGCGCCGGAAAACGCGCCCACACACATAAATCCTGCATGCCCTAAGCTTAATTCGCCTAAAATACCTACCGTTAAATTCAAAGAAATCGCTAAAATTACATAAGTACAAATGGGTACCAGAAGGCCATTCAGAAGATTCGTCATATGCCCTGCCATACTCCAGATCTGGATAAACACCCAAAAAGCAATTACGATAGCGTATGTGATGAGGTTTTGAATCGTTATTTTGTTTTTCACGTTTTTCATTTTCATCTTCCGCACCTACACTTTCTCGTGAATCGTCTTGCCTAAAATTCCAGTTGGGCGTACCAGCAATACTACAATTAAAACAGAAAACACAATAGCGTCAGAAAGCTCCGAAGAAATATAAGCTTTTGATAAGTTTTCAATAATTCCCAAGATAATGCCGCCAATCATAGCACCTGGGATCGATCCGATCCCGCCGAATACAGCCGCTACAAACGCTTTAATTCCAGGCATAGAACCAGTATAAGGTGTCAGCGACGGATAGGCAGAGCACAGAAGCACGCCTGCAATAGCCGCCAGGGCGGATCCAATAGCAAAGGTAACCGCAATGGTACGGTTTACATCAATGCCCATTAATGTGGCCGCTCCCTTATCCTCAGAAACAGCTAACATGGCCTGCCCCATCCTGGTCTTGTTAATAAAGGTGGTTAATACAGCCATAATAACAATACAGGAGGCAATAGTAACCATAGTAACGCCTGATATGGAAAGCTGGCCATCCGCCAGCTTTAAGGCCGGGATTTTCACAACCGACTCAAACTGCTTCGAATTGGAACCAAAAATTAAGAGAGCCACATTCTGCAGCAAGTAGCTGATGCCGATAGCCGTAATTAAGACCGCAAGAGGGGAAGCTCCCCGCAGAGGCTTATAGGCTACCCTCTCAATGGTAACACCCAGAACGGTACAGACCGCAACTGCCGCTAAAATCCCAAGGACCGGATTCATTCCCATGGTGCTAACCACCGTAAATGCCGCAAAGCCGCCCACCATGATAATGTCGCCATGGGCAAAATTCAGCATCTTTGCAATTCCGTATACCATCGTGTATCCAAGAGCGATAATCGCGTAAATACTGCCAAGGCTGATTCCATTAATTAAGTAAGATAGGAAACTCATATACACACCTCTTTTGCATGTCTTTTCCCGGCTCTCCAAATGCCGGTCTGTTTTTATAGTTTGAATTGATTACCTTCAAATCCTTTTTTCTAACCCTTCACGCGCCGGCGAACGTACCGCCACCTATAACAGTTTGGCTGGCGCATTTGGCATACCTGAATTTTTGCCGCCCATCCGGCGGCAGACGTTTATCATAGCTTTACAACCGCTATACTTTGGAAATCCCAGCAGAAAGCAGTTCTGAGCCTGTTCCTTTGTAAAAAGAGGGCTGTCGCTGGGACAACCCTCTGTTGGGTTTCTTGTAAAAGTTTCGAATTCTTGCTGTAGGTCTACGCACTTGCTGCACTGACCATACAATATACTAGAATATGCTTTTTGATATCCGCACGTCTATTTTCCGGACTTACTGCATCTCGTACTTTCCGCCTACAATCTTTACTGCCTTTGGATCCTTATTTGGCTCGCCAGCTTCATTCCAGGTAGTTCCTGTGCCGGTTAAGCCATCAATGGTTATCTGGGTCATGGCTGGAATTAAGGCATCGCAGATATCAGAATAACTCATATCCGGGGTAACGCCTGCTACTTTAGCCGCTTCCGCAACCGCATATACCGCATCATAAGCATCAGCCGCAAACTGGTTCGGAGTTTCCCCATAAGCCTCTACATATTTAGTGGTAAAGTCCTTCGCGTCATCAGCGTCTGCCGCAAAAGGAGTCAGCAGCATAACATTTTCCGCAAGGGAAGTATCAAAGTTTTCCACGGATAAGATTCCATCCATACCATCTACGCCAAAGAAAATAGGACTAAATTCTTTGTCAGAAGCCTGCTTTAAGATAATAGAAGCTTCCTGATAGTAGATTGGCAAAAATACCAGTTCAGCCCCTGCGTCCTTTGCCTTATCAAGCTGTACCGAAAAATCGGTCTTGCTGTCCGCAGTAAACGCTTCGCTAGCCACAATCTCGATTCCCTGGTTTGCGGCTTCTGACACAAACGTTTCCCGAATACCATCAGAATATACGCTGGACTTATCATAGATAATCGCAACTTTAGTAGCCATCTTATTCTCGCCAATATACTTAGCAGATGCTGTACCCTGATCTGGATCGGAGAAGCATACACGGAATGCGTTAGGGTTGGCTACACACTCAACTGCGGAACCGGATGGAGTAATTTGGAACATATTATCATTAACTGTTTCTGCCGCTACCGCGATACAAGCACCAGAGGTTGTGGTTCCAACCAGCATCTGCATTCCCCAGTCCTTTAATGTATTATATGCATTTACGCTTTTTTCTGGATCTGCCTCATCGTCCTGAGCCTGGATTTCAATAGCTGCCCCATTGATACCGCCTGCCGCGTTAATCTCTTGAGCAGCAATTTCAGCACCATGCTGCACCGCTAATCCATAAGCTGCCGCGTCACCTGTCAAAGGCCCGATTACCCCAATCTTAAAGCTGCCTTCCAGATCCGTTGCCGAAGATTCCTGGGCTTCATTTCCAGCCTCTTCCTTACTCTCATCTGCTGCTGTTTCTTTTTGATCCGCTCCTGCTTCTGTTTCCGCTGCTGTAGTGGTAGTGTCTGTGTTGCCTCCACAGGCAACCAGGGAACCTGCCATAACTGCCGCTAAACCAAGACTTACTACTTTTTTCATAATAATTCCTCCTCATCTTTGCTTATATGATTCTGAAGCTTGCCAATACTGAGCTGAATTATCAATAATAGGCTTTATTTCTTCAGCACGTTAAAGCTACAGAATACCATAAAGCTTTCATAATTATAAATTTTTCATAAAGGCTTGTCAACTATTTTTCAGCGGTTCCTGTATTTTTCTTATTATTTGCGGCTGTATTTCATTTATTTTCCATATTTCGTTTTTCATATTGCTCCCACAATAATTCAGAGCCTTCCGTCCGCTTATCCCGCAGCATCAGATCATTAACCGCTTCCCTGGGGGATTTTTGTTCAAACAATACCTGGTTTACCTGTTCCACAATTGGCATAGACTGGCCATAGTTACGGGCAAGGGCAAGGGCAGCTTTGGCTGAGTGAACGCCTTCCACCACCATATGCACTTCTTCCATAGCTTCTTCCATGGATTTTCCCTGGCCAATCAAAATTCCGGCACGACGGTTGCGGCTGTGCATACTGGCACAAGTCACTATCAAATCGCCGATTCCAGTCAGTCCGCAGAATGTCTGAAATTCTCCGCCCATTGCAGTTCCAAGCCGGGCAATTTCCGCAATCCCTCTGGTAATTAACGCTGCTTTTGTATTATCACCATATCCTAAGCCATCTGCAATGCCTGCAGCCAGTGCAATAACATTCTTTAATGAACCGCCAAGTTCCACTCCCAGGATATCAGGGCTTGTATAAACCCGAAATACTTCATTCATAAAAATATCCTGTATGAATTCTGCCGTTTTCCGGCTTCTGGCTGCCGCTACACAAGTGGTAGGCAGACCTCTGCTTACCTCCTCCGCATGGCTTGGGCCAGATAATACTGCCACATCTGCCTCAGGAAGCTCTTCTTCTATAATCTGGGATAAGGTCATTAAGGTATGCTCCTCAATCCCCTTGGCCACATTTACAATAATTTGTCCCCTTTTGCACCAGGTCTTCATCTTTGCCGCCGTAGCACGGACGAAAACAGAAGGAACCGACATAACCAAAATCGCTTTTTCCTCCATTGCTTCCCCAAGATCGCCTGTAATTTGAATTTCTTCTGAAATGGAAATCCCCGGAAGATTGGGATGAAGCCTTTTTTTCGACAGGTCTTCCACCTCGCTTTCAATTGCGGACCAAATAGTTACCTGATGGCCCTTAGACTGAAGCAGGACTGCTAGCCCTGTCCCCCAGGTTCCGGATCCAATTACGCCTACTGATGCCATACCTGCCCTTCTTTCCTTTGCGTCTTAAAATTTTTGTTGCTCCAAATGGTTGTTTCTTTAGATTTTTGTATCTTTAAATTTTACAGATTCATTTTGTAGCTATAAATATTTGCGGCTTCAAATGTTTACAAAGTTTGCCCTCCAGCCATGTATCAAACACGTTCCGGAAAACGTCTATAATTTTAATTTATTTTCATTTCCAGCCAAAAGCCGCTTTATATTAGCCCGATGGCGCCAAATTGCCATTACCGCAATGATTCCCAGCAAAATCCGGAATTCGGTCATCACCTCCTCTGACAAACCATAATATCCCTGGTAGGACAGATAGCTGTTTACAAGCACAAACGCAATCGCTACCAGAATGGATCCTAAGGACACAAAGCGGGTCAGGATAACAGTTCCAAGAAAGACTGCCGCGCACACCAGAGTAAGCCTCCAATCCAAGCTGGCTATAATCCCTGCCATGGCAGCGATCCCCTTACCTCCTTTAAACTTCATGTAGAAAGGAAAATTATGGCCTAAAATTACGCCAAATCCCATATACAGTGCATAAAGGTATGCCACCCCTTCATATCCTGGGCGGCTTCCAAAAAAGAGCCGGGTTAAGACGCATGGAATCAATGCTTTCAGCACATCTCCGATAAACACCACCAGGCCCGCCTTCTTTCCAAGAACCCGCAGCGCGTTGGTAGTTCCGGAATTTCCGCTTCCATGCTGGCGGATATCAATCCCATGCATTTTTCCATAAAAGTATCCAGTCTGTATCAAACCACACACATATCCGATTGCCAGGCAACTGATTCGTTCCATCTCTACTGCTCCTTTTCCTTTCTCTCACGAATGATAAATTTAAGCGAAGTACCTTTAAATCCAAATGCGTCCCGAATCTGGTTTTCCAGATACCGGGTATAGGAAAAATGCATCAGTTCTTTGTCATTAACAAACACTACGAAGGTAGGAGGTTTAATTGCCACCTGGGTAATATAGTAAAGCTTTAACCGTTTTCCTTTATCAGAAGGCGGCTGCTGCATGGCGACTGCTTCCGACATAATTTCATTTAATACCCCGGTGGATACCCGAAGCGCCTGGTTTTCCCGGACTACATCAATCAAATCAAACAGCTTATTCAACCGCTGCCCTGTTTCAGCCGAAATAAAAAGATATTCCGCATAAGGCATAAAGGAAAAGGTTCCTTTCAGCTTCCTGGTATACTCATAAATGGTTTTATCGTTCTTTTCAATCGCATCCCACTTATTGACCGCGACAATAATTCCTTTTCCTCTGTCATGGGCAATTCCGGCAATTTTAGCGTCTTGCTCCGTAACTCCTTCCTTAGCGTCGATTACTACGACCACCACATCTGCCCGCTCCACTGCTGTAACCGTACGGATAATGCTATAGCGCTCTAGATCTTCTTTTACTTTGTTCTTCCGTCTGAGGCCTGCCGTATCAATCAGCACATACTCTGTTCCATTCCGGACAAATTCTGTATCTACCGCATCCCTTGTAGTTCCCGCAATATCAGAAACCAGCACCCTGTTTTCCCCCAGAATTTTATTAATTATAGAAGATTTTCCCACATTCGGTTTCCCGACTAAAGCAATTCTGGGACGCTCATCCTCTTCCTCCTGGGCGGATTCCGCCGGAAAATGCTTTACTACTTCATCCAGCAGATCCCCGATCCCCAGACGTGACGCGGCAGAAACTGCCATGGGATCTCCAATTCCCAGGTTATAAAATTCGTAGATATCGTTTCCAAATTTCTGGATGCTGTCCACTTTATTAACGGTTAATACCACAGGCTTTTTGGATTTACGCAGCATATCCGCTACCTTTGCGTCCGCATCCACCATCCCCTGCCGGACATCTACAATAAAAACAATCACATCTGCTGTCTGGATTGCGATTTCCGCCTGTTCCCGCATCTGGGAAAGGATAATATCCCGGCTGTCCGGTTCGATCCCTCCTGTATCAATTAAGGTAAAATTTCGGTTTAGCCAGTTGCAGTCCGCATAAATCCGGTCTCGGGTAACGCCTGGCGTATCTTTCACGATGGAGATGGCACTCCCCGCCAAAACATTAAATAAGGTAGACTTTCCCACATTCGGCCTTCCCACAATAGCGACTACTGGTTTACTCATTCAATTCCCTCCATATTATCATACAAGTACTCTTTCAAACGATTGGTGTCCGGATTCACAAGAATTCCTCCCTGACAGTTTCCCGATTCTGAAGCATTAATGAAGCTCATATTCCTTATACTCCGGATGCCCTTCCGGAACCGGAGATAATAAGGCATTGACAAAATCATATCCGCTTGATTTTACAATATTCACTGGAACTTGTAAAGCATTTTCCAGATCGGTTTTGGTGATATCATCCAGCAAAACTTCCTCTCCGCTGCGGAACATGTTGACAGAAAGAAGCAGCCGGGTTCCCAATTCCTTTCCCTTTAGCTGCTTGATTAAGTCCTGCCCAGTAAGCAGCCCAGCCACGGTAATCTGATGTCCAAAAAATTCATTTATAATGGGATACAGATGGATTTTTCGGTTGGGAAACCGTTCTGTCACCCAGCCAATGTAGGTTTGTAACGACTCGTACGCTGAGATTCCAGTAGCGATGGAAATTTCCACCTCTTCTCCCATATCCTGCCCCTTTGTTTGCTTGCATTCTATTTTGGCCAATGCGTCTAAAATCTCCTCCTGGAAAAGCCGGAGCATGCCAACTCCATTTTCCAATTGCAGATATCCGTCATACCGTTCCTCTTTCGGCATGGGCCATCCGGCCAAAAGGTAAAATTCATCGCTGGCATGGATAAAATGAGTTCCGAATTTCGGATAAAGCGTTTCCTGCCATCGTTCAATTTGCGCAATCACTTGTTTTGCGTCTTCCCTGTTAAATGGTTCTAATGGGTACAACCCCTCACGGAATTTCGTCAGGCCAACCGGAACCACAGAAACACTTTCCATATATGGAATATATTTTGTCAAATCCTTTATCGTCCGTTCCAGTTCCTCTCCGTCATTGATCCCTTTACACAGAACGATCTGGCCATTCATGGGGGTTTTCGCCTCCCACAACCGGTCAATCATGGAAAGAACCTGCCCTGCAAACCGGTTATGAAGCATTTTGCACCGCAGGTCAGGGTTGGTCGTATGCACAGAAATATTAATTGGCGACAGATGAAACCGGATAATCCGGTCAATATCCTTTTTCTTCATATTGGTCAGGGTTATATAATTTCCCTGAAGGAACGAAAGCCTGGAATCATCATCCTTAAAATAAAGCGTTTCCCGCATCCCTGGAGGCATCTGATCAATAAAACAGAACACGCACTGGTTGGAGCAAGAACGATATTCGCTCATCAGGCCGTTTTCAAATGTAATTCCTAAGTCCTCATACTCATGTTCAATATCCAGCTCCCACTCTTCGCCATTTCCTTTTTCCACTGCCATCAGCATGGAGGGGCTGTCCACATAATATTCATAATCAAAAATATCTTCAATTTCATGGCCATTGATGGTCACCACCCGATCTCCGGGCTCTAATTCCAGCTCTGCCGCAATAGATCCTGGTTCTACCGCCTTTATCTTATGTCCCCGTTCCTTTTGATTCATACCAATTCTGCCTTTCCTTTTGTCTTTTCTTATCATATCAATATTGCCTTTCTTTGTAAAGGCTGAGTTGAATTTACAGCCAGCCAAAATTGCCGGAAGATGGAAAAAATAGATTTGAAATATGGGAAGCTAAAAAATCTATTGACGGGAATTGCCGAAAAATGATATAAATTTTAAGTAGGGACAATAATTTAGCCAAACGGAACGGAGGACAATTTGCGTGGCAAACAGTTATGTATTTAATGATTCGCTCCCAGTAGCACCTTTGAAAATCGCAGCACTTGAAAGCATTACCTCTTTTGCACAGAAAGTAAATGACCATGTGGTAAAATTCCGCCGTAATGATACGGAAGAGCTGATCCGCCGACAGGCAGATCTTCACTACAGGGGATACGATGTGGATTCCTATTTGTTAAAATGCAGGTGCCCCCGCTTTGGCAGCGGCGAAGCAAAAGCCATTGTAAACGAATCGGTTCGGGGAGCCGATGTCTTTGCTATGGTAGATGTTACCAATCACAGCCTGACTTATAAAATCGGCGGCTATACCAATTATATGTCGCCAGACGACCATTATCAGGATTTAAAACGGATTATCGGCGCTTGTCAAGCTACCGCACACCGGGTAAATGTTATTATGCCTTTCCTCTATGAGAGCCGTCAGCACAAGCGTGCCAACCGTGAATCTTTAGACTGCGCTATGGCACTCCAGGAGCTGGTTTATATGGGAGTCAGTAATATTATTACCTTTGACGCCCATGACCCACGTGTGCAAAATGCCATTCCATTAAACGGATTCGACAATTTTATGCCTACATACCAATTTGTCAAGGCGCTGTTTAGCCATGATAAAGATTTGCGGATTGATAAAGATCACTTGATGATTATCAGCCCTGATGAGGGCGCAATGAACCGTGCTGTTTATCTGGCTAATAATCTTGGAGTTGATATGGGTATGTTTTACAAACGCCGTGATTATTCTAAAGTTATCAATGGCCGGAATCCCATTGTGGCCCATGAATTCCTTGGGACTTCTGTAGAGGGAAAAACGGTGCTGATTATTGATGATATGATTTCCTCCGGCGAAAGTATGCTGGATACCGCCAAGGAATTAAAGAACCGCAAGGCCGCAAAGGTGATTGTATGCTGCACCTTCGGACTGTTTACCAGCGGCCTGGATAAGTTTGATGAATTTTATGAAAAAGGATACATTGACTATGTGATTACCACCAATTTAAGTTACCGTCCAAAGGCTCTGTTAAAACGTTCCTGGTACATTGAAGCGGATATGAGCAAATATGTTGCGGCCATAATTAATTCCTTCAATCATGATGTGCCTATCGGACATGCCTTATCACCAACAGAAAAAATCCAGAAATTAATTCGGAAATACCATTCGGACGGATACGACTACTATGAAGTAATCCGGTAATAAGCAGAGAATACAAAGAATCTGGCAACAGCCAAGCGTACAAAAAATCCGCTAACAGCAGGGCGTGCAAAGCAGGGGTTTTGCCAGCGGAAAACGGCACTAAAAACCATACCTTGTGCCGCTGGCAGAAACCCCTCTTCATTGGCCAGTCGCAAACATATTTTTGTTTCTTCCTTCCTGCCAGGTGTGCCCTAATGCCCTGCCTCATTCATTTTCGAGATCCCTCATTCCTGCGCACACCTAGAAAAGCAGCTAAATTTCCCCTGTTTTCCCCGCATTTCCGATGGGAAAATAAATACTGGTGATTGCATAAAGTACAGATATTGGTAACGGTAATCCGCTCGGCCAAAACTCCGGCTTCCTGAATGATAATCTCATTTGCCTTCCATAAATCAAGCTGATATTTCCCCGGCTTCTGACTTTTACTCCAAAGCACATCCCAATGGTTTGGGGAAAATGACTTCTGAAAGG
Organism: uncultured Lachnospiraceae bacterium; assembly: GCA_910589195.1. GTDB lineage: Bacteria > Bacillota > Clostridia > Lachnospirales > Lachnospiraceae > Caccovicinus. The sequence goes on along the minus strand of CAJUTC010000006.1, from coordinate 47,253 downwards.
ATTCAATCACCTCTTCTCCCACTTCATAACAGCTTTTGCAGATACTTGGACCGATACATGCCGTTACATCTTCCGGGCAGGTTCCAAAGGCTTCTCTCATTGCGTCTAATGTGGCCTGTCCCATACGGTTTACGGTTCCTCTCCACCCAGAATGGCTTAATCCTACGGCCTGGTGTTTGGTATCCACAAAGTAAAGAGGGACACAGTCAGCATAAAATGTTACCAGGGTAATCCCGGGAATATCGCAGATTAATCCATCCACATCCCGATAATCCCGCTCCCAGATTACACCTTTCCCTGCGTCCGCTTCCGTTACTAAGCGTATATTGGTGGTATGGGTCTGCCAGGAAACCACCATCCGATCCCGAAAAACTCCAAGGGAATCTGCCATGCGGGTATAGTTTTCCAGTACATTGGCCGGATCGTCCTGCCTGCTGTAGGAAAAATTCATAGTAGCAAGCTTCCCCTTGCTGGCTCCTCCCATGCGGGTAGAGAAACCATTCACCACAAAAGGCATCTTTTCCAATACCCGAAACGATAGATATGGTGTGATCCCATCCTGAACGGTGCGAAAAACCTTTCGCTGATCCGAATAATTCCAATTAATTTGTTCCATCAGCTTCCTCCCATATGGTTCTTTTTATCCTTTTACTTACCATCCAAACGCATGTGTTACATAACGGATACTTCCGTTCCCATAAACGGCGGCTACATCAAACCGGCAAGGCTGATTTTCGCTGTATCCGTGCCGGTATAAATAATACCTGGCTGTCTGGTATATTTTATTTTGCTTTTTGAAATCGACTGCTTCTGCCGGATCGCCGCAGCCACCATTTGTCCGATATTTTACTTCGATAAACACCAGATACCTGCCGTCTTTTGCAATCAAATCAATTTCGCCCAGACGGCATCGGTAATTCCGCTCCAATATCTGATATCCTCTCTTTGCCAGGTAATCGGCTGCCTTTTCTTCTCCCATTCGGCCAATCTGCCGTCGATTCATTCTTTATATTCCTTTTCTTCTGTTACAAACTTTTTGATAAAGGTTTTCCGGTGAATGGGGCATGGGCCGTGATCTTTTATAGCCTGGATATGGTCTTTCGTCCCATAGCCTTTATGTTTTGCAAACCCATATTCTGGATAAATCACATCATAGTCTGCCATCATATGGTCCCTGGTAACCTTTGCTAAGACGCTTGCAGCTGCAATGGATAAACTTTTTCCATCCCCATGTATGATCTTAACCTGCTTCATGGAAAGACCTGGAATTTCAACTGCGTCATTTAGTAAAACTTCCGGCACCCGGTCAAGTTTCCCCACTGCTTGCCTCATCGCTTCATACGTGGCCTGAAGGATATTAATCGCATCAATCTGTCCAGGGCTTACAATTCCCACCCCATATGAAACCGCTTTGTCTTGTATTTCCAGAAATAATTCTTCCCGGCGTTTTTCTGATAGCTTTTTGGAATCGTTTAAATACAAAATCTTACAATCTTTTGGGAGAATCACCGCGCCAGCTACAACCGGCCCGGCCAACGGCCCTCTTCCCGCTTCATCGATCCCGCAGATTCCAGATGCCCATCTATACTGACGTTCAAATTCCAACATTCTATCTAAACGGGCCAGCTCCTGTTCTAACCGTTCCCCGGTTAATTCCTTTGCCATAATCGCTCCTTCTCTTTTTGTAATTTACCTTTTTTGCCATTTTGCTTCTTTTGTAATTTTATTTCTCAGATCCTTCCTGCCTTTATGGCGGCGCCCAAATTGCGGCATGGGACTATGCCGATGCGGGCCGTTCCAGCGTAATCCGCCCCAGCTTCCCGCTGCGAAAATCGTCAAAAAACAAATTGGCCGCACGGTTCAAATCATACTCGCCGCCCTTTTTTAAGCAGCCCCTTATTTTAGCAATCTGCTGGAAAATCAGAACCGGCTGTTCTTCCTCTGTCTGATATCGTTCTTTCAGCACATCCGGATATTCCTCCATTAAGAATTGAATCAGGCTAAGGGCTAATTCTTCTTTGTTTAATATTTCATCATTAATGGATCCGATATAGGCTAACTTAAGGCCTACTTCCTGATCTTCAAACCGGGGCCATAAGATTCCCGGCGTATCTAAAAGTTCTAAATTTTTATTCAGTTTAATCCACTGATTGCCCTTGGTTACTCCCGGTTTGTTTCCTGTTTTCGCGCAAGCCTTTCCTGCAAACGCATTGATAAAGGTGGATTTTCCTACATTTGGGATCCCCACTACCATGGCACGGATTGGGCGGTTTAAAATCCCTTTCCGTTTATCCCGCTCCAGCTTTTCCTTACAAGCTTCTAATACAGCACCATTAATCTGTTTTAAGCCTGCCCCGGTACGGCAGTTCATCTTAACCACCTGATAGCCCAACCCGGAAAAGTACGTAATCCAACTTTCATTTTCCCGCTCATCTGCTAAATCCGATTTATTTAAAAGAATCAGCCGCGCTTTTCCCTTTCCCAGATCATCCATATCTGGATTCCGGCTTGAAAGAGGCGCTCTTGCGTCTACAAGCTCAATAATTAAATCTACCAGCCGAATATCTTCTTTCATGGCCCGCTTCGCCTTTGTCATATGTCCCGGATACCATTGTATTGTTATCATTTTCTATCATCCTTTACTGCAAACGTTCACGCCAAAAAGGCGTTTTTATTCAGGTGTTCCAAATACGCCAGGCAGCGGCCCGCTTATGGATGCCCAGTTGATTGGCGCATGAAGGCTACTGTATCCGTCCAAATTCCATGGTAGGATAAATTTGAAGCCAAACCTTTCCGATTATTTGTGTTCCCTTTACATTTCCAACATTGGAAAAGCGGCTGTCTTCACTGGAATCCCTGTTATCCCCCAAGAGAAAATACTCATCCTCTCCCAGTTCCACCGGATTTTCCGCCAAACCTGCCAAGGCAATTTTTTTTGGTTCCTGGATGCCTTCCATTTCTAAAAGCTGGCCATTAATGAATACCTGGCCATCTATAATTTGAACAGTTTCGCCTGGTAAGCCAATAATCCGCTTAATATTCATCTTGCGGTCTTCCCTTTCAAAAACTACCACATCAAACCGGGAAGGCGTTCCCAAGTCATACACAAGCTGATTGATCAATACGACATCATTGGAATTTAAAAGAGGCGACATGGAATTTCCGGATACCGTTACCTGGCTTCCAAATGCGTATACCGTAAAGCAGGCAAGCGCTATGGCCACAATAATATCGGTCACCCAATTCACCACATGACGGAGCAGGTTCGTTTCTTTTTCCACAAAAAAGTCCATATTTCCACATCCTGTCTGTTACTATCCATATAAGAAAGCCTTTTGTAGTATCTGATCCAAAGGTCTTTCCTATATGATAAAAGAAGGGACTATATGAAATAGTCCCTCCAGTTACATCTCATTACTTTACTAATTCTTTTACCTTAGCAGCCTTACCTACCCGATCTCTTAAGTAGTACAGTTTTGCACGTCTTACTTTACCTCTTCTTACCACTTCAATCTTATCTACAAACGGAGAATGAACCGGCCAGGTTTTCTCAACGCCAATGCCATTAGAATTCTTTCTTACTGTAAAAGTTTCTCTGGAACCGCCGTTCTGCCTCTTTAATACGGTGCCTTCAAATACCTGGATCCTTTCCCTGTTTCCCTCTTTAATCTTGTTGTATACTCTTACCGTATCGCCAACATGGAACTCCGGAACAGACTCCTTTAACTGAGTCGCTTCAATGCTTTTAATAATGTCGTTCATTTGTGAACCTCCTTGTACTATTTGATGTTCTTACATACCTACTGTATCAGAGGACCATCTCTTTTTATCGTCACAACGTTTAGATTCTATCATAAAGAATCCAGGATTGCAAGTATTTTCTTGTTGTTTTGTTTGTTTTTTGTTGCTTCTTATTTTTGCATTCATAGTTTCATCCCATAATACAAGCAGGCTTCTGAATCGTATCAAAAGCCTGCCTACACATATAGATATCCTTTGTATGTTATTAGGATACCTGTTTGCTAAACTAAGATTAATACAAATTGGCAGATATTAACTGGAAGGGGAAGCGGTTAACTTCATTGACTTTAAATCTGGCTGAAAACGTTGTACTTTCGTCGCCTCCATTAGACACCATAGTAAACGTTCCTTTCACATTCATATATCCATCTTTAAAATCAAACCGCAAGCCGCTTACTCTTCCAAAAGGATCTATGGTAAAGTCAAAAAAATATTCTGTCGTAATCCGGTTATCGGAAACCACTAAATATGGATCGCTTTCTCCATACCAGCTAAACTTCTCTCCCGATTGGAACGCCGGATTTACACCGTAAATATTTCCCATCAATTCATTTACTTTATCTTTATCATAATAGATGGATGCCAAGTCTAAATAGTTCCAAGTCGGTTCATTTTTGTTCTCTGGTATCATAAGGCCTTGGGATTGATACCCAGCAAAAAGATAGTCATGTGCCGCTTTTCGCACATATTCCTTGGTAAACACGCTGCTTGAAACAGACTTTTTGTTCTCTTTGTAGATGCTATATAACTCTCTCCCTAATATGGAGCTAATCGCGCTTTCCTGCGCCGCGGTAACCTGGCTAATAGTACTGACTATCTCTGCGCCGTCGCTGCCTGTGCGCCTTCCGTCCGGGGCTGTGGCATTTACCAGCATAACACCGTCGCTGCCGAAATAATAATTCTTCCCGCCAATCGTTTTCCATGTGCCGGAAACCATAGTCCCGTTATCAAAGTAATAGGTTTTCCCGTCCTGCTGAACCCACCCATTGTTCACGGCCTGGGTTCCCTGGCCAGATACTTTCGCTCCTGTCCCGTCAACTGCCTGGCCGTCCGGCGTGGTTGTGTTTATGTACATTGCGCCGTAAGGCACATTGCTGTTCAAAGAATACAGCCATCTCTCACGTTCATTGCTGAAATAGTAATTTCCCACATTCCGCACTGGCTGGAAGTAATATTCCTTTCCATCAATGGTCTGCCAGCCATAGGCCATCTTGCCGTCCGATGGGTTCAAGTAATACCAGTACCCATCCTCTAGGTCATGGTGCCAACCAGTTTTCATTGTCTTATCTGATTCATTGAAGTAATACCAGTTTTCATCCGCATCCATAAACCAGCCAGAATACTGGAACCCTTCTGGGCCTGTAAGGTACTTTACCCCCCACATCAACAATGCTGCCATTCGGCAAAGACTGAAACGCCCCAAAGGAAAATCCGCTCCCAGCAAGCGCCATTGCTGCCGATAAGGAAATTACCGCCAGCCTTCCTGTTAATCTTCTGTCCATCAACAGTTCTTCCTAAATTTAATTGATTATTCCGGATCTTGAATTTTCTGCACATGTTTCAAAACGGTTCCAGAATGATCTGGCAATTATCATTTTGAAAGTAAAAACAAAATTTTAAGATCTCATTAATAGCTATAAACGATATTCGTAAAAAATCAACTACTATCACCAGTAAGAACATGTTGCAGATTTTAATCATCCTTTTCATGATCCATAAAATCAAATAAGCTCATTTGGCGTCCTCCATTTTCTTCCCGCTTTGGGCGAAGCGTTTCCTGTACAATGATAGGTTTTGTCAGGTCTTTTAAAAAACAGGAAGGTTCCCCAGAACTGGTTAGAATCAATTCCTCTTTTGCCCTGGTCATTGCTACATAGAGAAGCCGCCTTTCTTCTTCCAGATCCGTTTCCCTTCCCTTATATTCTAATGGAAGGATCCCTGCTCTTGCTCCATGGAGGAATACCATCGGAAATTCCAAACCTTTCGAACCATGTATGGTCATAAGCGTCACCGCATCGGAATGGTACGTTTTTTGTCCGCTTCGTTTTAGATCACTTTCCCTTCCAAAAGATAGAGTGGTAAGCATTTCTTCCATGGTTTTATAAAATACCGACATAGCCAATAATTTTTCCATAGATGGATTGTCCTGTAATCCCATATCTTGGATCCAGGACGTTAACAGATTCTGAGTCCTTACATGTTTACATAAAAATTTTATGTAACGTTCTCTTAACTCATACCAGGAATTGTCCACCCCAAGTCCTGGGAAGATTCGGATACACATTGTTTTCCATATATCATGTTCCGGATGTATCAGGCTTCTGAAAAATCCAAGGCTTCCCCGAATACAATCTTCCTGCAGAAATTCCTCCCGCCCTGCTACAATGTATGGAATCCCTTCTTTTTTCAGGCAGGTTTCCAATATCCCGGCCTGTCGGTGGGTACGGTAAAGTACTGCCATATCACCAAAGCTTCTGGGGGTGAAGCTGCTCTGACATGCCGCCCCTTCCTGGGCATCCAGCATATCAATTCCTCCTACCAGCCGATTGATCTCTTTTGCGGTAGCGATTGCCTCTCCCATTTCATTCGCCGCACAAATCAGGCGAACCGGAAGACCTGATTTCATAACCGGTTCCAACGGCGGCTCCTCTTTTTTTAGAACTGTCCGGGATGCGATTAAAATCTCTGGTGTTGAGCGGTAATTTTTCCGCAGGCGAATCACCTGTGCTTGTTCTTCCAAACAAAACTGCTGAAAGCATTCTGAAGCCGCCCCACGGAATCCATAGATCGCCTGATCCGGATCCCCGATGATAAATACCTCTCTGCTGCCTTTGATCCAGGCCTGGATTAATCGGTACTGCAATGGGCTGATATCCTGAAACTCATCAACCAGAAGATAAGGGAACCTGGGTTTTGTTTCTTCTGCCTGATATAGAGCTTGAAGCAAAAGATCGTCAAAGTCCATCAGCTCCCATTCAGCCAGTCGTTCTTGGTAACGTGCTGTTATCTGGTCGATATTGGCCAAGCTTTCGCTCTCATGGGACAATCTGGCCTGCTCATTCTTTGTTTGCCATATTTCCTCTGATACCCTGGTTTTTTCCTTGGAAATCGCCTGCCGGAGCGTGTTGGGGGATTCCTTTAACCCCATTTCTTCCTTAATTTCTTTTATCAGCTCCAAAACCATTTCCTCATCTGCCAGTGCAAATCCCGTGTCCGAATTTTTTAAATTCTCATAGCAGAGAGAATGGAAGGTTCCTATCGAAAGTTTCCCGACCGCGCGTTTTCCTCCAAGCTGTTTTTCCAAACGCATCCGGATTTCCTGGGCAGCCTGATTGGTAAAGGTAACTGCCGTAATTTCAGACGGCCTGATTCTACGGTTTTGAAGAAGATGAAGGATTCGGGAAACCAGCGTCTTGGTTTTTCCAGTCCCAGGGCCTGCCATAACCGCAATTCTTGAAGAAACCGACCAGACGGCTTCCTGCTGTTCATCATTTAATTCTTCCGTTTTGCCTGGGATCTCGTTTCTTATATTTTCCGGGGCTTCCTGACATTTCTTCCGATTCCCGTTTTTTTCTTCCCCAAAAGGCTCTGTTATCTTTCTAAGACCAGGTTCCGGAATGTTTTCTGCCGCAACGGCTGTTTCTGCTTTCGCTTTTTCTTGGTCTTTAAAATGATTCGGAGCTTCTTCTTTGCCTGTTTCCATGCAAGGCCATCCAAACAAGCTGATTTGCCCATCCATCGCTTCCCGTTCCCAGCTTTCAAACAGTTGAATCGTTCCATATTCTCCGTCAAATCCCGGAAAACGCGTTACGTTTCCTTGCCGCAGCCTGCGGATCCCTTCTGCAGTCAGAAAACCAGCTTCTTTTTGAATTTCCTTGATGGGCAATTCTCTTAAGATGGAAAACTCGGTTCCCAATTTTTCAAGCATCTTCTCATACTGGTTCTGGACTGCTACACTGGCAGATGTTTTTCCTATGGAAGCCGCAATTACCTCGGGCAGCGGAACCAGACTTTCAAATCCTGCTGCATTTGGCCGGCAATACCCTTCCTTGCGATCCGCCAACTGCTCTACCCGATGGGATACGCCAAGGGTAATCTTTTTTCCGCATACCGGACATTTTCCATTATATTGTTCTGTTTGAAAAGGAGAAAGGCACAAATGGCACTTGCGATGCCCATCATAGTGATATTTCCCTTCCTCCGGAAAAAATTCAATGGTTCCAGCCAATCCGATTCCCTTTTGTATGGCATTATACAGACTATCGTAGGACATTGAAATCTGAAGCAAATTTGCTTCCCGCCCTAATTTTCCTGGGGAATGGGCATCCGAATTGGATATCATTTGAAAGCGGTCAAGAGCGGAAAGCCTCCAGTTCATAGGAGGATCGGAAGAAAGACCCGTTTCAATGGCATGGATATATGGAGTTAACTCCTCAAAACATTCCTCTATCGTATCAAATCCGGAAAATGCGCCGAACATAGAAAAATGGGGCGTCCAGATATGGGCTGGCACAAAGATCGACCTGGCACAAACCTCTAATGTGATTTCCAGCAAGTCTTTGCTGTCTAAGCCAAGTATGGGGCGGCCATCGGAATGAATATTCCCAATGGCTTCCAGCTTCCGTGACAACATCTCTGCTTCCTTAAGGCCAGGAAGGAGAATCAGGTTATGTACCTTCCTTACTTTTCCGTTTTTCTTATAGATTGAACTGATTTCCCCGGAAACCACAAACCTGGGAATTTTGCCAGAAGCCCCTTTGCTTGTTAACCGGAATTCATCTTTTAGCTGGTAGAATCCTTCCTCGGCTAAGACCAGCTTTTCCTCCAGTTCCTTTCTCCATGCCGGATGGGTAAAATCCCCGGTTCCCAATAAGTCAATCCCCTTTTTCCTTGCCCATAAATCCAGGTATTCCGGCGTACAGTCTTTGCTTGTAGCTCTGGAATATCTGGAATGAATATGCAGATCTGCTATGTACATATCGTTTCCCTTTCTGAAGCCCCTATATGGCAAAACCACTATAAAGCGCCTGTAACCTGTCTTCCATCATTTGGACTTACTCCCGTTCAATGAAAAGTGTGAATGTTTCCGGCAGCCGGAAGATATGTTTCTTCAAAAATATAGGATAAAAATATTCGCTTTCTAACCTATAAAAGTCCAGCCATTTAAAGGTAAGAGTATGTTTTCCTTCATACAAAGTAAACGTTTCGCCCCTTGAAGCAAGATCCGTATCGGAACAGTCTAGCAAAAAATAAATACACAATTCATGATAATCCAAATGATCCACATCTTCCGTAAAAAAACCTTGATTTAGCCAAAGCGGGCGGATAATATTAGGCGTAATTTTAAGTTCTTCCTGAACCTCTCTGATTATAGCTTCCTCTGCCGTTTCCCCCACCTTAACTCTGCCGCCTGGCAGGTACTAATATGGCGAACGCTCATCGCGCATGGCTAATAATTTGCCGTCTGCAATTATAATTGCGCAGACTCTGTAATTAAATTTCACGCCATCTACCTTAAATGAAATATCCATCCTATCTCTATCCTCCCCATATTTTATTTACCAATTAAAGAACATTATAACACAGCCTGTTTCCCTTGTCGATATTTTGGCTTTGGGTAAATCGGCAAACAGCAGCCATTGCATATTCTGCTTGCAAATGGCTGCTGTTTTACGTTTTTTACATGGTAGAGCTAGGGCTTATCCTTTTACGCCTCCTCCGGTTACACCGGCAATAATCTTCTCTGACAAGAAGATATATAGAATAAAGGTAGGAAGGAACACGATTACGACTGCCGCAAACATACCGGCCCAGTCGCCTGTATACTTCATCGAATTAATCATAGAATACAGCCCTACCGCAATGGGTCTTAACTGATCGGAGTTTGCGAAAATCAGAGAAATAAAATATTCATTCCAGATATTAATAAAATTAAAGATGGTAACAGTAATAATTCCAGGCTGAGCCATGGGCAGCATAATCAGCCAAAAAGTCTTAGTAGGAGGGCAACCATCGATCGCTGCCGCTTCCTCAAAGGCCCGGGACAGATTGCTGAAAAATGTCATTAAAAAAATGGTGGTATACGGAATATTAATTCCGATATACAAGAAAATCAAAAGGATCCCATTGCTGAGCACATGGTTTAAAATTCCCAGATTAGCTACAATCCCAAACAGAGGAAGCACAATCATAACCACAGGAACTCCCATTGCTGAAACAAATCCAGTCTGGATTAATTTATTACCCGGAAAAATAAACCGGGACAGCACATATGCCGCTGGAGCGCAAATTACAATCAAAAGGGAACAGGCAATGATGGAATATACCAGGGAATTCCGAAAAATCCCGGCTACATCGGAATTAACCCATGCTTTCACATAGTTTTCAAAATGCAAACCGGTTGCCAAAAGCTTGTTTGAAAAAATTTCCTTTGTTGTAGAAAAGCTGGCCAGCAGCACCCACCCCAATAAAACAAAGGTGAAGGAAATCCAAATTAATAAAATCAGATACCCTGGGGCCAGCCTCAGCTCTTTTTTCCAGTTTACCGCTTCACGGTACTTTTTTTCTTTTGCCATAGCTTTCCCCTCCCTTTAAAATTCTAAATCATCATCTTTTAAGAGATGATTGCACAGCCAGAAAATAGCAACCACGCAAATACTCAGCAGCACGCCGATTGCCGCGCCCAGGCCAGAGTTACGCTCTGTTACACTGTTTCCGGCGCCAAATATCTGCATATACATATAAACCATAGGTGTGATCGTTTGGGTATCCGCTGTAACCGTGGAAAATAACTGGGACCACACAAAGAAGCCTACACTGGTAACGCTCCACATGGTAATATTCGTTCGGAATACGCCTTTTAACAAAGGCATGGTAATATATCGGAATTGGTTTAGCTTATTAGCTCCGTCTAAGGTAGCCGCTTCAAAATAGTCAGAACTGATCCGTTCAATACCGCTGGCAAAAATCAGCATATGGTAGCCTACCATTCCAAAACAATAGGCCAGCAAAAGCGCCATAAACTTATGGTCGTTATCAAGCCACTGAATCTTGGCTAAAGAAGTCAAACCCAGATTGGAAAATACCGATTTTAATAATCCAAATTTGGGGCTGTATACATACTGCAGCCACATGGTAGCCAAGGCAACCGCACTTACAATATTGGGGAGATAGATTACCGCTCTGAAAAAACTTTTAAAACGAATTCCGCTGGTAATAATAACCGCAAAGAGAAGGGCTAACGACATTACGATTATGCCGCCTATCAGCCAGATCCGAAACAGGTTCCACATGGAAGTGCGGAATAAGCTGGTATTAGCCAACTTGATAAAGTTAGCAACTCCGGTAAACTGCCATTTGGATACCGGATCGGTAATGCCGTCAATCTTAAAGAAACTCATAATAATTGTACGCACAATCGGATATAAGAAAATCACCGCGAATATGGATACTGCCGGCGCTAAAAACGCAATAATCATACCTTTATTTCGCTTCATTCCGGTTCCCTCCTTTCCTCGAGCATAAAACTTTTCCTATGATACGAAAAACGGCGGCAGCTTATCCCTGCCGCCATTTTTAGTTTTTCATTACAACGTATCATCCAAACGTTCTGGTAACACGTTTTGTCAGATTCAGGTTTTTGTGCTTTAATTTCCCGCTTTCTTTAACGCATCTACAAATCCCTGAGCATCAATGCTGCCGCCGCAAAGATTTAAGAAGTTTTCTTTAATAATTGGGGTCATATCCGCATTTGCCTCAGCACCTGCTGCCCATGGATAACGGGTTTTCATGCTATCCATAACAGGCTTTACACAAGCAATCAGCTCTGGCCACTCCGTATTGCTAGAATCTGCCGGAATACCGATAGACAGCTCAGACAGCCGTTTGTCAAATTCACCTTTCGTAATATAGCAAATTAACTGGAACGCGTTCTCAGCGTTTTGGGAATCTTTATTAATCGCCAATACCTGCGCGCCGTAGTTAGCGGCATCCGTTCCGTCTGTGCCTCCTTCTACTTCCGGATAGCTAAAGCATCCCCATACAAAGTCATCTCCTGCCATATCTTTTACTTCATTGGGCAGCCAGGATCCGTTTAAGTACATCGCAGCCGTTCCCATAGCCAGTTCCTGATTCTGTCCGGCAGGCCATACGTTAGAAGCGATGGTATCGGAAAAATAGCCCTTTGCCGCAAAGTCCGCATATGCTTCTGCAGTGGCCATAACTGCTGCTTCATCCCACAATCCGCCCTTAACAATCTCTTCTGTCTTTGGCTCTCCTACCAGTCTGCACATATGATAGCCAAACATGCAAACAATGTACGCATCGTCACAGGTAATCGGCGTATAGCCCGCATCCTTAATTTTAGCACAAGCGGCATCCAGCTCCTCCCAGGTTTGCGGAACTTGGGTAATTCCTACTTCATCAAAAATTGCCTGGTTGTAGAAGAACGCAAATACGTTCGGCTGATACGGGATGGACTTTAACGTACCTCCTCCAACTTCCCGACATGCCGCGATTAGTCCTGCGTTTGCAGTTGCCTCATAATCAGCAGCTTTTGCCAAATCTTCCAAATCCATCAGATATTGTCCCCAAGTAGTGTTGACACGATCAATATCTTCGTCAAATAAATCAATATTAGTTCCTGCGTCTAATGCAGGCTGTAAGCCCTCACGGATTCCAGTACGCCCTTTAAACTGTAAATCAACAGCAATGCCAGTATCCTCTGTAAACTTATCAACAGCTTCCTGAATCGCCTGTCCCTGGGGTTCTGTGGCTTCCCACATAGACCAATACACCAGGCTTCCCCCTTCTCCTGAGGGTGCCGCTTCATTGGAGTCCTCACTTTTCTCAGCCGGTGCGGCGGTTGTTTCATTAGGAGCATCCGACTGGGCAGCAGTGGTTGTTGTTTGCCCGCCTCCTCCACAGGCAGCTAACGAAGCTGTCATAACTGATGCCAAAGCAAGCGCCATAACTTTTTTCTTCATAGTAAATTCCTCCTCTTTTTCGATCTCGTTCCAAAATAACCCGGTAAACTAAGTATAGTAAAACTGCACAGAAAAATATTTGCACAATTTACCATTATATTTGCATTTTAAGTTTTATGTTGTTGCTTATGACATTTTTTTATGATATATTTTATCTTTTTCAGTCATTTTTACAACTTTTTCTTTCGACACTTCTGTTTCAATTTGTGATCTTGGAATTTATCGCTTTCCAGAGGATCTCTTTTCCTTCCAAAAAAACGGTTTCTGGATGTCCTGCCCCATCATAGATCATGGTGCTTTGAGGCATTTTTGAATTATTTACCACGGCATACAGGTTTCTTTCCGGATATGCATGGACTTCACACCAGAAATTTTCAGCAAACCAGCGCTTCATTTCTGTTTCCCGCTTAGCACTGTAATACAAGCAGCGAAGCAGCAGCCTGGTATTTTCATGGCTATACGGAAGACCTGCAATATAAATTCCTCTGCCCTTTCCGTACGAATTGGCACTAAGCTGGACAGAACCTTGGGAATAGTTGACAATCTCGGTTTTCTCTGAAAGAGCATACACATCTTTCATCCCTTCCCCAAAGGAAAACTCCTGGTTTTCCTCTTCCTTCAGGAAATGCTGTGGCGCTTCCTGTTTCCAGTACCGATCGGTAGAAAGGCTGAATCCCAGCTCTTTATCTACCCCCAGCACATCCGCCAATTGAAAGAAGCGTCCTCCGAAATGGATCGCCGAAGGCTCCCCAATGCCAATAAAACCGCCTCCATGATAAACAAAGCGGCGTATCTTCGTAAGAACCCTTTCGTCCAGCCACTCTTCTCCCCCGGAAAAAGCGGTTCCTGCGGCACCTGCGTTAATCAGCACATCAATATCTTCTGGGATTCCCTCCTTCCGGATCTCTTCAAAACTTAAAAACACCACATTTACGGCAGCACCGCTTAAGGACTCCAATACCCCGAAATATGAGTATGTTTGCTGATACCATAACGCATGGGCCACCATAAACGCCTGCCAGGATCGAAGCTTTCCCCAACAGTTTAAAATCCCTACTGTTAATCCGCAATAGGGTCTGCTTCCTCCAATATTTTCATAAAGCTTGCGAAATTCGTCTGTAACCTGTTCGATGTAATCCACAAATTCCGGAAACTGACAGGCAAGGCTTAAATATCCTCCATATCCAATCCGATCTAAGGGCTTCCGCATCATAGCCCTTCTGGCGCAAAGCCAGTTTTCCTCTGCCTCCAGACAAGGATTATTGCCTGGATAAAAAGTATCTGGAAAAAAATAAGGGAGAAAACGGCCTTCTGTATAGGTTACACCTGGAATATCTGAAATCAGGCGAAGGGTTGCGCCTCCGCCTACGCTTCCCACCACTGCGTCCAGTCCGATTTCCGGAAAATAAGGGCCGTAAGGCTCTGTGCCAATCCAATTATCACCTAAAAACATCATGGCTTCCCGGCCCGCTTCATGAACCAGCTTGATTAACTCCCCAGCCTTTTTCGCCACAAACCGCTGGATAAAATCCATGTAATCCAGATACTGTTTTGATGGCACCCGGAAGGTTGAATTGTAGTAGCCATTATCCACAATATCCTCCGGGCGCAGACGATAACCATATTCCTGTTCAAATTCCTCCAACGCTTTTACTGAAACGGTAGCCCCATAGCCAAACCAGTCAACAAATTTCTCCTTAGCCTGATCGTTAAATACAAGAGTAAAATGGTAAAAAAAGGTGGTAAACCTTACTACGTCAGTACGGGGATTTTCCTTTAGCCACTGAACCAAATAATCCTTGGCAAACTGCCAGGAGCAAGGCTGCCGCACATCAAAAGGAATCTCGTGAGGTTTGTCGCCCCATTGGTTTGTAATGTGGTTGTACATCTGGGTAGGATCCCATATGGCATACACTAGAAATGACACGGTATACTCATGAAAGGGTTTTCCATTTTGGATCATTACCACATCACGTTCTTGATCCACCTGCCAATCTTTCGGCAAAACCACCTGCCCTAAGGTTCTGTCTATTACTTCCCACCACTTCTTGCAATCATGGTAGTAGTCTGGTTTTACCTGCTGGTGGAAATACCCGTCCATAAACGAAATTTCCACCTGTTCCGTTTGAGCCGTCACCCGTTTGCTCATAAGATAAAGCTGCTGGCACTCTTCCATATGCTGTTGGGCAAATTCATTGTGCCCCCTTGCGACAAAATAGGTTGTGTAAATTGACGCATCCAATGCCTTAATTTCTTCCGGAAGCTTAGTTCCATCACTGTCCCGGAGGGCATCCGCCCCCCAACGCTCCATCATCGCTTTCGTTTCATTTAAAAATCCCCCTTCGCTCGGAAGGGTTACTCTCCCCTTGGTCTTTGCCATCTGTAAAATCTTCCCTTTCTATTCTTTCTTTCCATTGCAATTTATGATATAATGCGGCTGTAGGCATAGAGCATGCCTTTTAGGATTATATAGTGCCCGGCAAAGCCTGTATGTACCCCATGGTAATATGAGTTTCATGGGTGTTCACATTGATTTTGTAAGGAGACCATCATGGCGTACAAAAGTACCTTGCTGAAAACCAGCATTTCTATCCGGAATGTAATTTCTATCCATTACTTTGACTATATGAGCAATTTTTCCTTCCCCGGAGAACTTCACGATTTCTGGGAGCTGCTTTGTGTAGACAAAGGAGAAGTAAATGTAATGGCCGGCGATTGCCTCCACACATTAAAACGTGGCAGCATTATTTTTCACCAGCCCAATGAATTCCACAATGTTTTCGCTAACGGAAAAAGCTCACCCAGCCTTGTGGTAATTGCTTTTGAATGCCATTCCCCTTGTATGGAGCAATTCCGGAGCAAGATCCTAACCGTACAAGATACGGAGAACGCATTACTGGCCCAGATTATTATTGAAGCACGTCATGCTTTTGACGGGCGGCTGGATAATCCTTACCAGGAAGAATTAATCCGCAGCCCCAATTCTCCCATTTTTGGAGCGGAACAGCTAATCAGAAATTATTTGGAGGAACTGCTGATTCACCTTTACCGCCGTTATTTTTCCAATCCTCTTCCAGTTCCCACCCATATCCCGGGACGCCCCCGTTTGGGACATCCCAATGAAACCTACAACCGGGTTATCCGGTACATGGAAGAACATATCAATCAACAGTTATCCATTGAAGCCATCTGCCGTGACACCTTAATCAGCCGCTCCCTTCTGCAAAAGCTGTTTCAGGAAGCCCACGGCTGTGGCGTAATCGAATTTTTCACGCTGATGAAGATTGATACTGCCAAGCAGATGATCCGAAATAACCAGTTAAATTTCACTCAGATTTCGGATCGCCTGGGCTATACATCCATCCACTATTTTTCCAGGCAGTTTAAAAAAATCACTCATATGACACCGTCTGAATATGCTTCTTCTATCCGCATTCTCTCAGAAAAAGAACACTTTCAGCCTTGATATTGCCTTACAATTTTTTCCATATCAGCCCATTTTCTCTCTATGTCCGCTACCAGGGCAAGCTGGGTACGGCAGCGATCCAAATTATGCCCCTTCCGGCTGATATGGAAATACACATCTCCCTGAAGATAATCGGTTAAAAAACGCATTCCGCATTCTAATGTCATCATCTTTGCCCCATACGGAAGCATAGAAATCTCCGTTTCTGTCAAACGCCCCTTGCACCCCTCCAAAAATCCCTTTGTATAAACGTCAAAGAGGGAAAGAGATAATGAAACCTTAGATAAATCTTCCTCATCTTCCGCTGCTGTATTTGCCCCGAACCGTATGGAATCCCCATAATCAAAGATGGAAAAACCTGGCATAATCGTGTCTAAATCAATGATACACAAGGCTTCTCCTGATTGATTGTCAATCATAATGTTATTTAATTTGGTATCATTATGGCTAACTCTTAAGGGAAGCTTTCCCTCCTTTTGCAGTTTGATAGCCAGGCCCATCTCCGCTTCCCTCTCCCGAATAAACTGAATCTCCTTTTTCACTCCGGCTGCCAGACCCAATCTATCTTTTTCTATGGTTTCTTGAAAAACCGCAAAACGGGCTGGTGTATTATGGAAATCCGGAATCGTTTCTGTCAGCTCGCTTGCCGGGAAATCTGCCAGCAGACATTGGAAATGTCCAAAGGCTTTTCCGCTCTGATAAAAATCCTCCGGCTTTTCTACCAGGTTATAACAGGCAGAATTTTCAATAAAGAGATAAACCCGCCAAAAGTTTCCCAGACTATCCTGATAATAGTCCTGGCCGTCTTTTGTAGGAACCAGATTCAAGGTTTCCCTGTCTGGATCCCCATGGTTTTCTATAATCCGGGAACGGAGAAATGTTGTTACCCCTTTTATATTTTTCACCAGGCCCGGAATATCCTTAAATACCTCATGATTCATTCTCTGCAGAATGTATCGGTATTCATTCCCCTCCTCTTTGCATACTAAGAGAAAGGTATCATTGATATGGCCGCTTCCATATCGTTCGCAATACGTAATCTGTCCTTTCAGCACAAAGGCGCCTGCCGCTTCCAGTTTCTTTTCACAACTGTTGTTCATATTTCACCCTCCCGCAATCCGTTCTGTAACGATCCTTTTGTAACATTTTTTGCCCGTATAAAAGCGTATGCAGCGTTTTCTACTCCTTTCAGGCACTTTAATTGTTTCTCCTTCCAGTATACCTGACTGGCCATTTGAAACGCAATAGGCGTCCCTGAATTTTATTTGTACAATTACCCTTTTTATTTGCATAAAAATACGCAGTGTCCATATGCCCCTTCCAGCCTTGGCAATATACATTCAGTTTTGCCGTGCCAAATCTCCCCATGTGATTCTTGGCACGGCAAAATTTTATAAAAACTGATTTTGATACAAATGGTAATAGGCCCCTTTTTTCTCCATAAGCGTCTGATGATTTCCCTCTTCTAATATCTGCCCTTGATCAATCACAAAAATCCGATCCGCCTTTCGGATTGTAGAAAGCCTATGGGCAATAATAAAGGAAGTCCGGTCTTTTAGCAGCGCTTCAATCCCCTTCTGCACTAATATTTCTGTATGGGTATCGATACTGGAAGTAGCTTCATCCAAAATCAGGATTCCAGGTTTTGCTACCATAGTTCTGGCAAACGCCAAAAGCTGCCTCTGTCCAATGGAAAGCCTGGCTCCCCTTTCGCTGATTTCCGTATCATACCCATGATCCAGCTTCATAATAAACTCATGGGCATTCACTGCTTTCGCCGCCTCAATAATTTCCTCTTCGGTAGCGTCCAGACGGCCATAACGGATATTGTCCCGGATGGTTCCGGAAAACAGGAAATTATCCTGCGTCATAATCCCAAGCTGGCTCCGCAGGCTCTCTAATGTTACCTTGGTCACATCCTGCCCGTCTAATAGAACCTGTCCCTTTCCCGCCTGGTAAAATCGGCTGATTAAATTTACAATGGTGGTCTTCCCGGCTCCGGTAGGGCCTACCAAAGCAATGGTTTCTCCTGGATTAACCGTAAAGCTTACATCTTTTAAAATCAACTGATCTGGTTCATCCGAATACGCAAATGATACATGAGAAAATTCCACCTTTCCCTTTAAACCAGAAAGGGGCGCCGCGCCTTCCAGATCTTGGATACTAGCCTTGGTATCCAAAATATCAAAAATCCGTTCGGCTGCTGATATATTCGTGGTCAGCTTATTATAGAAATTAGCCAGGTTCCGAATGGGACTCCAAAACATAGCAATATAAGTAGAAAATGCCATAAAAGTTCCGATGCCGATTTCCCCCGCCCCGATGATACGAATTCCAATAAAGTAAAGAAGAAATCCGCCCAGGCCCCAGGTAATTTCCACCACCGGGCCAAAACCGTCTGCAATGATTACGGCGTCTATAAATGCCTTTCTGTGCTGATTCGCCAACTCATAAAAAGCCTTTCTGGTTTCATTTTCCGCTCCAAAGCTTTGGATAACCCGGATTCCGGATAAATCCTCATGGACATAGGCATTCAAATTTGATGTTTTCTTCCGGTAAATCTGCCATTTTTTATGTGCGTTTGTTTCAATCAGGAACATACCAATAGCAAGAAGCGGTACAGTTAGCAACGCTGCCATAGCCAGGCGGTAATTTTTTATCAGCATAATGACTGCCACGCAAACTATGGTTGTCAGATCCGGAATTAGCTGAGTCACACTGTCAGACAGCACATCTTTTAACGAATTTACATCTCCTATAATCCTGGCCAAAATCTTCCCGGTTGGGCGGCTGTCAAAGAAATCAAAGCTTAAAGTCTGGATATGTTCATAAAGCTGCTGGCGAATCGTTACTAAAACGCGGTTGGATACCGATGCCATTATATGCATCCTAGCCTTTGTGCCTGCTAAAAATAGCAAAAATAATATAATCGCCCAGCCCCCAAGGGTGAAAAGGCCTGCGGTATCCTTTTCCGCCACATACCGGTTCACAGCCACTTCCATTAAAAGTGGAGTAATCAAACTAACCGTAATGGTTCCGGCCATAATAAATAACACCAAAACCACTTCTTTTTTATAATCGAGAAGATAGTGAAACAAGCGGATTAACGTTTCCTTTTTCGATATGCCAATTTGTTCTTCATCCATTCTGCTCGCATTTACTGCCATATCTCTTCCCCCTCTCCGTACTGTACCTGATACGTTTGATAATAACGTCCCTTTTTCTCCATCAATTCCTTGTGGGTTCCATGTTCTGCAATTTTCCCTTCTTCCAAAACTAAAATTTCATCCGCATGACGGACAGCGGAAATCCGATGGCCGATAATAATTTTCGTACTATTTTTCAGTTTCTCTAACTGCCGTTCAATCTCCTTTTCTGTTTCTGTATCTAAAGCTGAAGTAGAATCATCCAAAATTAAAATCGGATTTTCCTTTGCGATGGCTCTGGCAATGCTGATCCGTTGCTTTTGACCGCCAGACAAACCCACCCCCCGTTCTCCAATAACAGTATCATACTGCCAAGCCAGTTTTGTGATAAATGAATGGGCACCGGCGCTGACTGCCGCCCGTTCTATCATATTGGATTGAATAGTATCTTTTTTTCCTGTTTTAATATTTTCAGCTATAGTATCAGAAAATAGAAATACATCCTGCATGACCACAGATACCTGACTTCTTAGCTGCCTGAGCGGAATCTTTCGGATATCCGTTCCGTCTATGGTTATCTGGCCAGAGGATACATCATAAAAGCGCTGAATTAAATTTACAATGGAGCTTTTTCCAGATCCGGTCATCCCCATAATCCCCAGGGTTTTTCCGGCTGGCAAATGGAAGCTAATTCCCTTTAACACTTGATTTCCATGAAGCTGAAAATCCACTGCGTCAAAGCAAATATCACCAGTTAATGGTGCAACTGCCGCCACATCCACTTCAGCCCCTTCCCTTCCTTTGGACTCGCTGCTGATTTCAGGATTTTCCTGAAAAATCGCCTGAATTTTCCGATTGGAAGCCAGAGCCGCTGCAAAGTCATTGCTGAGCCATCCTACCATTTCCATGGGCCACACAATGTTGCTGGCATATTCAGAAAAAGCTCCCAGTTCTCCGATGGTAATCTGATTCCGGATAACCAGAATCCCTCCTGCTACGATTACCGCCATTAACAGCACCTTTGAAAGAAAGGAAATATTCGGCTGATATCTGGCAATCAGTTTTGCCTGTTCCATATTTAAGCTGTAAAATTTCTGGTTGTGGTTTTTAAACTTTTGGATCTCATAAGGCTCTCTGGCAAAAGCCTTTACCGTTCTCACACCTGCCAGATTTTCCTGGGCCACTGTATTCATCCGGGCCGTTTCTTCACTAATCTTATCGTATACATTGCCAAGTCCGTGCTCCATTTTGACTGCATAAAACAAGATTGCCGGCATTACCATAAGAGGCACAATGGTTAAAACAGGGCTGATCCGAAACATACAAAACACAATAATGCTGGTATGGATGACGCATTCTAAAATCAACATTCCCACAAATCCACAAGCGTTCCACACCCGATCCACGTCATCCTTCACCCGCGCCATTAATTCTCCTGTATTATGGCTGTCAAAATATCCCACAGAAAGTCCTTGAATATGGTCAAACAAATCTTTTCTTAAACTGTTTCCTATGCCAGAAGCGGCAAAATCAAAAATAAACTCTTTTGTATACTGAAATACAGCCCTTCCCAAGCCAATTGCTAAGAATCCCAGCAAGCATTTTGTTAAAAGCTCTATCTGTCCCCCAATGATTACCTGGTCAATCACCCGCTTCGTAATCTGAGGTGACATAGCGTCTAAAAGAATGCTGAGGATCATTGCTGCTACCGCAATGATATAAATCGGTACATAGCGCTTTCCATACTTCCATACGGTTCTCATAATCTCCTCCTTTTCGTCTGATAAAATCAATACCTAAAACGCCTTTCTGACAGCAGGCGCCATCGAAAAAAGCCGTCAACCAATGTTGGTTTCCGGCTTTTCTGATATCCGTTCTGTAATAAAACAGTCCGTCCTATACAGAAAACCCGCTATCGGCGGATGTTCTGCGTACCAGGCATTTTAAGCGCAAAAAACCGCAGCCATTCCGGGCTGCGGTTTTTTCACTTTATACGGATGAACCATATACACATGACCGTACAGGCGCAAATGCCTGACAGCGTCCACATGATTCTCAACAGATAAAGAGGCAGGCGGAACCATAGGTTTTATGACAGAACGCAGAACATATCCCTGTATTCATTTTGTTTCCAGATAAATAAAACGGTTTCCATGTCATCATGATTCCCGCCTCCTTTCCAAATGTAATATCGTAATTTAAGTTTTCTTCTATCAGGCATCTGACTTAGCATAGCATACAACAGATGCCATATTCTGTCAAGTGCTTTTTCGCATATCAACTTTGCACTTGCCAACTTGCGCATATTAACTTCGCCTTGCCAGCAGCACGTATTAAACATCACTTCCTAAATCGGAACGTTTTGGCATTCTACCGGTTTCTGCCGAGCACAGCAGTAATTCTTCTAAAAATAATTTCTCTTTTTTTGAAAGCTTTGCGTCTTTTAGCAAATCCGGCCTTCTCTCAAAGGTTCTTTGAATGGACTGGAAGCGGCGCCATTCTTCAATATTTTTATGGTGGCCGGAAAGCAATACTTGGGGTACTGCCATATCACGATATACCTCCGGCCTGGTATATTGGGGATATTCCAGAAGATTATCGTGAAATGATTCGACTTGGGCGGAAACCTCATTGTTCAGCACGCCTGGGACTAAACGGGATATACAGTCAATCATGACCATAGCAGGCAGTTCCCCTCCTGTCAGGACATAATCGCCCGCAGACAAATAGTCAGTGCAAATCAGCTCTAACGCTCTCTCATCGATCCCTTCGTAATGGCCGCATAGAAATACTAAGTCGTCTTCTTTTGCCAATTCTTCAGCTATTGTCTGATTGAATACCTTGCCCTGAGGCGTCATATAGATCACCCGAGGACGTTTTGAAATCCTGCCGCACAAGTCCTCATACGCATCTACAATAGGCCCTGGCTGCATTACCATGCCGGCGCCGCCTCCGTATGGGGCATCGTCTACATGATGATGCTTATCTGTAGAAAAATCACGGATGTTAACCGCTTCAATGGAAATAATGCCCTTTTCCATAGCCCGACCCGTTATACTGGTCTGAAGGCCTCCCATGACCATCTCCGGAAATAAAGTTAAAATATGAAAATTCATAAACCCTTTCTCCTGCCACCTCAGCACAGAATTGTTAAAGATCCAAAAGCCCGTCCAACAGATGCACAATTACTTTTTTCTCTTCCAAATCCACTTTTTTAACACATTCTGGAATCACTGGGATTAAAACCTCTTTCCCGGAATCCATTTTCACCACATACACATCATTGGCTCCCGTTTTCAGTACATCATCCAGGATTCCAAGACTCTGCCCTTCTTCCGTAACCACAATCAGGCCAATTAAATCCGCAATAAAATATTCGCCTTCCTCCAAGGCCACAGCCTGATCCCGGCGGATCCATAAATCGCATCCTTTATATGGTTCAATTTCATTTATATTATCATATCCTTTAAATTTCAGGATCACCATATTTTTAAAAAACTTTACACCCTGTATCGCAAGTACCAAGGATTCTTTGCCTGTATCCACGGTTACTTCCGAAAGATCCTGAAACCGTGCCGGATCATCCGTGGTAGGAAAAACCTTTACTTCTCCGCGCACTCCATGGGTAGAACTGATTACGCCTACCCGCAACATATCTTCCACAAAATACACCTCCTGTATTTGAGAACGCTCTCTCACCGGATTGGGAACTTCCTTTGCTGAAAGCAAGATTATAAATGCCCTAATAAAGAGAAAATAGGGCTGCCGCAAACGCAACAGCCCAAAAGTTCGTTACTGAATTTCTACGATTACCTTTTTATCTTCCTTTGACGCGGCGGCTTTTACCACAGAACGGATGGCCTTTGCAATCCTTCCTTGCTTGCCAATCACCTTGCCCATATCAGAAGCAGCAACCTTAAGTTCAATCAGGGTGTCATCCCCCTTCGTGCTTTCGGTAACGACAACTTCATCCGGATTATCGACAAGTGCTTTTGCGATAACTTCCACTAATTCTTTCATATAATCACCTCAAGGATCCGCGATTACTGAATGCCGGCAACCTTTAACAGCTTTGCGACCGTTTCAGTTGGCTGAGCGCCGTTCGCTAACCACTTTTTAGCAGCTTCCTCATCAAACTTGATGGAGCTTGGATTGGTGTTGGGGTCATACGTACCGATTTCCTCAATAAACTTCCCATCTCTTGGAGAACGGGAATCGGATACTACGATTCTATAAAAAGGAGCCTTCTTCTGACCCATTCTTCTTAACCTCATCTTTACCATGTTACATTCACCTCCTGAATTTTAAATTAACTATCATGTTGTAAAACTAATCTGACCGCGGCAAACACCGCGCGTCATCTATACAAAAAATCTGATTTCAGATTTCTGTATCCTGAACAAACAGCCTATCAAAACGGCAGCTTAAACTTTCCGCTCATCATGCCTCCCAGAGCGCCCAAACCGCCTCTTCGTTTTCCGCCCATCATGCCGGGAAGCTGCTTCATCATTTTTTTCATCTGATCAAACTGCTTTACTAAACGGTTGACCTCCCCAATCTCCACTCCAGATCCTTTTGCGATCCGCTGTTTTCTGGAAATGTTCATTAATGAGGGATTGGCACGTTCAGCTGGTGTCATGGAAAGGATAATCGCTTCCACCCTTGCCATGCTTTTTTCATTTTCATCCATATCAATATTGCCAAGCTGTCCCATACCAGGCATCATACTCATAATACTGGCCATGCCGCCCATTTTTTTAATCTGGTGCATCTGATCCAAAAAATCATTATAATCAAATTCTGCTTTCCGAAGCTTTTGGCTCAATTCCTTGGCTTTCTCCTGATCGACCTCTGCTTCCGCTTTTTCAATCAGGGAAAGGATATCTCCCATCCCTAAAATCCTGGAGGCCATACGGTCAGGATAAAATTGTTCCAGATCCGAAAGTTTTTCTCCCATGCCAATATACAAAATTGGCTTTCCTGTGACGGAACGGATGGAAAGAGCCGCGCCGCCTCTGGTATCTCCGTCTAACTTGGTCAGAATAACGCCGTCAATCCCGATCTTTTCCTGAAAGGTGCCGGCTACATTGACCGCATCCTGCCCGGTCATGGCATCTACCACTAAAATAGTCTGATCCACCGTGAGAGCTTCCTTAATTTCAATCAGCTCGTTCATCATATCTTCATCTACGTGAAGACGTCCGGCAGTATCTAAAATCACCACATTCATGCCATTTTTTGTGGCATGTTCAACGGCTGCCTTAGCTATGTTTACCGGTTTATTTTTATCTCCCATGGAAAATACCGGCACACCTTGCTTTTCACCGTTAATCTCAAGCTGCTTTATGGCAGCCGGGCGGTAGATATCGCATGCGGCGAGCAGGGGCTTTTTCCCCTTTGCTTTCAGCTTTCCGGCAATTTTGGCTGTAGTGGTGGTTTTTCCCGCGCCCTGAAGGCCAGCCATCATAATAATGGTAATCTCGCTTCCGGTCTTTAGCTGGATTTCCGTGGTTTCAGACCCCATCAGCTTAACTAGCTCTTCATTAACAATTTTAATCACCATCTGGCCGGGGGTCAGGCTTCCTAATACATCTTCACCAACCGCCCGCTCCTGTACAGAACTGATAAACTGCTTTACTACCTTAAAGCTTACGTCAGCCTCTAAAAGAGCCATCTTTACTTCTTTTAACGCGGCCTTTACATCAGCCTCTGTCAAACGGCCTTTGCCTCTTAAGTTTTTAAATACGTTCTGCAGCTTATCTGCCAAGCTTTCAAACGCCATGAAGCAGACCTCCTTTTCCAGTTCGGGTACTCCCGGAAACTTTTATGTTTATACTACAAGAATTCCCTATGAAATCTGTGTAATGCGGCTTGCGGCTTCTCTCGCCTGGTCTAATAACGCTTCATCCCGGCTTACCTGATAGGAATTAAGAAGTTCCTGAATCTGGCTGGCTAATTGCTTCGTATCCTGAAACTTTTCCACCAGGCGAAGCTTATCCTCATAGCCTTCCAATATCCGGTCGCAGCGTTTGATTAAATCGTGAACACCCTGACGGGTAATCCCGTTTTCCTGGGCAATTTCACTTAAGGACAAGTCATTTAATACCACGTCCTCATAAATGTGACGCTGATGTTTTGTTAACAGTTCGCCGTAAAAATCATACAGCAGACCCTGTCGGACAATCTTTTCCATTTCCATCACCTGTGCTATCATACACGAAAACCCATCAGGTGTCAAGTATTTTCTCTTTACAAGGTAAAATTACTATACTGTTCTTCTCGCTATTGTCTGCCTTCTTTTAGCAGACATTCCCATTCTCTATACCAACGCGAGTACTCTTTGCCTTCCCAACTCCGACATAAAATCCATTCCATCTGGCAAGCAGTTCCTGATCCTCCTCTGAATTTCCTGCCGCTGCCACATCGTCACGCGAAATTCCCAGCCATTTACACAAAATGCCGGCGCCATTTGCTTTATTAGCCTGTTTGGCAAGAATCTGCATACAATGTCCTTCTGTAAAAAAACGCAGACCCTTAACGGAGCTGTTTTCTAAGGCATACTGAAATACAGCCTGCGCCTGGTCTGGCGGCCAAGGCATTCTGGCGGAACGGATCAAACTGATCTTATAAATGTCGGAGCCCTTTTGATATACCAGAATCCGAAAGTGGTAGTTTCGCTTTTGCTGTTCAAAAAAAGGCAGCAGTTTTGCTCCGTCAAAGAAACAAAACGCTTCTTTTTTTCCGGCTTTTTCCCCGGTATCCAAGACTACAGACCCCTCCAACCGCATATGAGCGCCTGCGGAAAAAATACCCCCATGGAATAAATGGCATAGTTTGCGGCACCGATGGATGGCTTCCTGGTAAGGCAAAGTGGTGGCAAATAGCAGATAGGTTTCTCCGCTTTTGGCCAATGCCGCTAAATCCTCAGCTACCAAATTTGAAACCCGGCCTCCCTTTTCAGGAATTAACGTTCCGTCAATATCCAGGAAAACGGCTTTTGGCCTTCGGGGTATGCGGAATACGGGGTAAGGGCCAAATAAAACGGAATTCATAAAGTCTTGACGTCCGCCATAAGCTAAATAGCAGGAGCAAAACTTTTGCCTACATTGGATATTCGGATTGGAAAGCTGATTTTCCTGCTGATACCATCCCTTTCCCATAGGAGAACTTATATTGCAGGCCCGATACCTTCCATCCCCTTCTACGAAAAAACGGTTTTGACAGAGATGGGGATTGGCGGAAACCAGACGCAGCTCCCGGTAAAAAAATGGATCGATTTCCAAAAACTCCTGCTCCTCTT
Organism: uncultured Lachnospiraceae bacterium; assembly: GCA_910589195.1. Classification (GTDB taxonomy): domain Bacteria; phylum Bacillota; class Clostridia; order Lachnospirales; family Lachnospiraceae; genus Caccovicinus. The sequence goes on along the minus strand of CAJUTC010000006.1, from coordinate 20,556 downwards.
CTTTTGTATAAGGACGCCTTCGCCCATCCAGTTTGTTAATCCAAAAATAAACATCTTTTGGCAGGCGCTTTTTAAGGGTTTGCAGCTGTTTTATATGGTGTGGAACGCCTACGGCGCCTGCACAAAGCAAGATCCCGGCCTCCCTTACCTTGTGGCATGCTTCCGCAAATGCTTCTGCCGAAATCATTTCCGGGTGGAAGGTGGCCCACAGCCGGAGATGAGGCAATATTCCGCCTGCCTGACGATATTCTTCTAATGCTTTTTCCAGTAAAAAGCTTAAGTTGGTCTGTGCGCCTACCGCGTCCAAATGGGGTGATTGGCTCAATTCTGCCAATCCTTTCCAATACCAGGGATGAATCAGCGCTTCCCCATAAGGGACTATCATCACAGCACGGACTCTTTTAGAATCTGCCTGGTTTATCAGGCTATGGCAAAAACGGAACCATTGCTCCCTATCTCGTTTCAGCTCATTCTCTGATACCCTATGTTTCGAAAATGGGCAATATGAGCAGTGATAATTACAGCTTTTCAGCGCCCCTCGATACAATACGGTATTTCCCGCCCCATTAACTTCCATAAAATGCATCCCACTCTTCCATCTTTCGGCGTACTTCTTCTGATATTAGCTGAGGCCCAAGATAATCGGAAAGCCCCATCCCTTCCTCTGTTAGAGCCAAAAATGTTTCACCATTTTCTTGATGGTAATCCAAAAGACCCTCCTGTGTCCAGCGAGCCAGCAGAGGAAAATCCTCTATTGCCTGGGTTTGGAACTTCTTTTTATATTGTTCTATGGGAAGTCCCGGAAGAATCAAAAGATGGCGGATTATGTAGCGCCGTTTGATTTCTTCTGGTGTTAAAAATATCCCGTGCTTAATCTCTGTATCGTCCTTTGTTTCCTCATATTCCTGAATCTGGCGCCGACAGCGTTCTTGGGTAATGGCATAGGGGGTGCAGAAATGAAGGTTTCCCAAATAGCTTCTTCCGCCGCACCCTATGGAAAGGGATGTGCCGAAACCGCAGTCATTAAACTGCCGTCCTATGCTTTTAGGATCCCCTGATATTTGCCGTACAAACCGCCTCATGGAATCTTGACGGAATCCAGAGGCCCGCAAAAAAGCGGATGCTTCCTGATATTGAGAAAATGCCAAGTCGGGATTTAGCACCATTCCTTTTTTCAGATCCTGTTCCATCTTTACGCCATGTTTTACATACAGCGGGTATAAAAAAATTTCGTCCGGAAAAAATGTTAACGCTTCCTTTAAGGAAGCCAGAAGGGAAGGGATCCCCTGGCCTGGAATCCCGTAGATCAGATCCATATTGAGGCAGGAAAAATCAAAGGTTTTTAAAAGTCCCAGCGCTTCCCTGGCCTTCTTGGCGCTGTGACGCCGCCCTAACACGGTAAGTTCCTGATCCGAAAAGCTTTGAACTCCTATGCTGATTCTGGTAACTTTCGCATCCTGAAGCAGGCGCAGCTTCTCCCAGGTAGTCTGGTTTGGCGCGGTTTCAATGATCCGCTCCTGTTCTCCCAGGAAACCGTATTTCGCTGCCATGGCAAACATCCGATCCAGAAGGGTTTCAGACATAATTAACGGAGTCCCGCCGCCAATGACCAGATCGGAAAATCTGGTTTGATATGGAACCAGAATACTCTGATACTGCCTCATCTGACGCTCCATCCCGTCCAGATACCGCTCCATGGCTTCTGATGTTTGACCGGTAACGGAAAATAAATTGCAGTATCCGCATTTGGACTGGCAAAAAGGGATATGGAAATAAATGGTATGGCCGCCTCCCGCAAGCCGTTCGGCATAATCCTTAAGAAAAACCCCAGACAGGGAACGGTATGCTGTTTTATGGGGATAGCTGTACATATATTGAAGATATGGATTCATAACGTCTCCTGAAATTTAATAGAATGCCCCATGCGATTGAGTGGCTCGTTTTGATTCAATGCTCATTATCGGCTAACTTATGACAAGAAAAAATGTTTGTAGGGAACTGTATTCACAATCGGATGGTTAATCCCGTGAAATTGGCATCCGTCTTCCCCGTAGCAGGTTCCGTGATCCGAACAGCAGATAACAAACGCCCCGCCCCGCATTTCTCTCCAGCCCGCAAACAGCCTGCCTAATTCTCCATCGGCATAGCGCAGGGCAGCGCCGTGGCTTTCAATGGTATCATGGGAAGCTCCTTCTATGTAAAAATAATTGGGGTAATGGATTGCGTCTACATTCAGGTAAAGAAAAATCCGCTGGTTTTGATCTGCGTCTGCAATCCGCTTCAGCAGAAAATCTACCTGGTTTTTTGTGCTGTCTTTTACCGGACAGGAAAAGGAAGGATTCCAAAAACTTTTTTTAAAATAGCTGGGAAATACTTTCCCAAGAGCCGAACGCTTATCAAAAAAAGCAACGCCGCCTACACACCAAGTATCATATCCATCTTTTTCCAGTCCTTCCATAATCGTACTTCCAGAAAAGCAATAGGCGCCCTCAGGCCCTTTTTTCCCCAGGCCAATCTGGGAAGGGAAAAATAAAAGTTCCCGGTCTGCCACATTTTTCGCCTCAAACCTGCATGGCAAAAATCCGGCAAACATGGCATGATGGGATGGATAGGTAAAGTTCCCCGGCGCCTGGCATTTCTCCCATGGTCCATATTGATTTAAGACAGGCGTATTTCCCGCCGCTTCCTGTTCCACTGCCACATCGTAGCGCAGGGTGTCCAGGCAAATCAATAAAATGTCCTGTTTTCCCACAACCTGATTCATATCAATGGACGGCTTTACTGCTTTTCGTGAAGCAGCAAATAGCTGAATAGGCACATCACTTTTCCCATGCCCTTCTGGATATTCTGTCGGAATACTCATTGTAATACACTCCGTTTCTCTTATCGTTTTATTTTCCATTTTCATGAAATTCATCTTGTTCTTCTTGCCAGGTTTTCATCATCTGAGCCTGATGGAAATAAATTTGATTATCCTGATAAATATCTTGGTAAATCAAATCCCCCTGTCCGTTCATTTCAATAATCCTTGGCTTAAAACTTCTTTTTTCCAAAAGAATGTCAATTCCCACACTTCGATTCTCAGGGTAACAAATGCAGGCTTTTTGGCATAAGACCGCTATCTGTTCCATAACTGTCTTTGGCAGATTAAGCTGGGATGCTAATAGAGGCTGATTATTCAAATGGAGATTGGTAATGGGGCCTTTGGAAAGCCTTGCCAAAATAAAATCCATGCGGCCATCCTGTACCACAGCCCGCAGATCATAAGACCAGCCCTTATACTCTTCCTTAGCGTACCAGCGTTCCACAATACAATCCAATGATAACAGCCGGTCTAACAAAGAACTGATCTGGCTGCTTTTTTGGCCTCTCATTTTCCAGGAGCCGTCTTCTGAAAAACATCTTAATTTTTTAGTATTTACCAGAAATCCGCTGTCTGGATGTTCCAACAAACAAGTATATAAAACCATCCTTCCGGTTTTTGGCTGAAACCGGAAGGCCGCAATTCCGGCAGCGCCGGAACCTGTTACCGGCTTAATAAAAACCTGGAAAATCTTTTGACTGTCCATAAGTTCCAAAAGACACTGAGCATTGGGAATGGGCAATTTTGTAACTGGCTGGCAGATGGCTTCTGTTACTGGAATTTTGGCATCCATCAATCTGTTTTTGCAGATTCTTTTATCCAGCAGGCTGATAATCCCTTCCGGTGAATTTAAGAATTGAACCGGCCTTTTGCATTCAGCCAAGTGCTTTAACTTCTGTTTGTAATCCGCAGTTAGCAAATCCAGTTCTTCCAGATTACAGCTATCCCATAATGGGGGATCAATTTTGATAAACCGTTCCTGTCTGGAGGGTTCCCTGAAAAGCTGCTCCCAGCACTTCCAGTCTGCCATAAAAACATGCAGCCCTGCCTTGCGGGCCGCATGTTCAAAATAAATCGTCCGTTTCGTTCCCGGATTCCCCAGCAAAATCACCTGCCTGTTTTTATGCCTCTCCCCCATCATTCGGTCAGCATCGCATTCATCCAGATTTCTCCATCATAGATATCTGCTTCATTCTGCTCGTCCACATTTAACTCCACAGGCAGCTTTTTCAGTTTTCCAATCATGGAATCACTGAGATAATGGTAATGAAGATCCAATACCTTTATATTAGGATAGGAAGGAATCGCCTCAAGCAGCGCATTTCCGCCCTCATCCGTTAAGGTGCCGCAGGATAAATCCAGTGTATGGATCTGCCCCATAAACTTGCTTTCCAAAACTACTTTAGCCAGCTCGTCCTGAATCTCACTGTCAACAATCCCCAAATATTCTAATTGAGGGAAATCCGCCTTTTCCAGCAGCGTACGCACCGTATCCGCGTCACCGTCAAAGCCGTAATTTTCAACTCCCATATAGATGAGCAGCTTTTTTAAATTCGGAAGCTTTGCTTCCTGAATTTCCTTGATCACAGAAGACGGAAGGCCGCCACAGATGATCGTTAAGGATTCCAGGCCTTCATGGCAAACCTGCCCTAATATTAAATCGCAGCTTCCCTTTATGGTCAGCTCCTTTAACCCAGGCATTGCTTCCCAAAGCCTGCTGTAATTTCCCTGGATAATCCAGGATACCTCGCACTCCTCATAATCCATGTCGCCGATGAAAAGTTTTTGAATGTGGGAAAACTGTTCAGCATGCTCTATAATTCCATCCAGGATAGGCTGGCAGCTATCTTCACAGGCCCAGCCCCAACTTCCGATAATCAACTCGGTCAGCTCAGGAAATTCCGGATCAGCCAAAATATCGGCAATCATAGTATCTGCCCCTTTATTTTCATCTTCATGCTGCTCATAATCATAAGAATACGTTTTTAATTTTTCCATAAAAGACCTCCAAAATCAATCTAACGGGTTACATCGTTTGAACCTTCACGGCTAACGCCGCAATCAAAAAGTTTCACTGCAGGCAGGCACTCATGATTCCACTTTTTTCTTCTGCATGGACAGCAGCTTGTCCAAATATACCGATTTGAACTGCTTACTTGCCAAGGCCTGTTTCAATGGCGGCAGTTTTAATATGGTTCCGAATACGGCGGCCATGGCCCGATGACTGGCAAATGCCTGATTATCAAAAATCAGGTTTTGCAGGGTTCCTTTCTCAATTGCCTGGAGAACAAAACGGTGGGTACTGTTAACTGGCGTTATCACCTGAATTGGGCGCCGCTTTAATGAAATTGCCTTAGTTGGGCAGTTTCTTGCGCAAACTCCGCATCCTAAGCAGATCTCGGTATCAATTTTGGCTGTTCTTTTTTCTTTCGTACCCTCTGGCAGATTTTTCCTATTTTCCTTGTCTATGGTAATCGCCAGGATCGGGCAGATTTTTTCACATTTCCCGCAACCGACGCATTTCTCCTCTGATACTTCCGGAAGATAATTTGTGGTTGCCACCGGCTGCATGGGGCTGAACCTTCTTGCCGCCTGCAGCGCCTCACAGCAACATCCACAGCAGTTGCAAATAAACGCAGGGTGTTCTCTCACATTTTCCCCTATCTGAACCAAATTGCTTTCATATGACCGCGTCAGAGCATCCATAGCCTCCTCTTTGGAGATTAATTTGGTATACCCTCCATGTTCTGCCAAGGAACGCGCCACATTGTCAAAGGTCAGGCACACATCCCATGGCGCGTCCATCTCACAGGGATGCCCTGCATGATACGCCTTATGACGGCAGTAGCACATACCAAGACCAATATATTTAGCCTCCTCCACAATGTGGGCAGCCCGCTCATAATCCAGGATATGATTCATCTTATCATTGGCCAGAACCGGTTCCTGTACAAAAACCCGTCCCAGTTTCGTTTCCGTGGCAAAAAATAAATCCTTAACAAAGTCTTCCTCCACATTCATATACTGGAAATATAGCTGGCTTAAATATTTCTGGTCAATATCGCCCCTGGTCCGCATCAGAGCAAACTCAATAAATCCCGCCATTGGCGGCGGCATTACAAACCGCCTTTGTCCACGATAATTCGAGTCCACCAGCAGCGCCTTCTCACAAAGGTGATCCAAAAGTTTTTCTGCTTTTGCTTCTGTCGTTCCCCAAACCTTTGCTGCCTGCTTTCGTGTAAACGGGCGGACTGGCAGAAGCGCAACCCATTTCGCTTCCTTTTCCGTGTATAATACCTGAAGAATCTTATATAAGGTTTCCGACGGCGGCGCTCCTTGGGTAAACCAATTAATCCGCTCTTCCAAATTCTTATAAGCATCTCTTGTGGTTACATGTCCCATGTCCCGTTCCCTCCAAAATTCTGTTCATGTTGTATGCCTTTTTGGCCTTACCTATTTGATTGTATCATAAATTTCCTGGTCAGTCATCGAATTTTTACACTTTTCCAAGTTGCTTTTTCAATTTACAGCTTTAGTTTCTAGTCGTTTTTTCAATCTGAAATAAGGATTCCATCATCAGCCAATTGGGTTTAAAAAAGTTCATTAGCTGCCAATACCCCGCGCCAGTTAATCCGTATTCCTTTATTAATTCGAATTTTGCGAAAATACTTCTTACATCTTCAAACCACACCTCATGGCGGATCCCATACTGCCAGTAATAAAAGTAAGGCGACATGGCTTTTAAGTCAAACTGGATCTCCACACCATGGTCAATGGCAATCTGCACCGCTTCCAGATTATGAATCGTCTGTGCTCTGGTAACGCCCTTCTCATAAGGAAGGGGCCAGTCGTAACCATAATTTGGAATTCCAAGACTGATTTTTTCTCTTGGAATTTCTGTCACCGCATACTCTACTACCCGCCGCACCATATTTAACGGCGCAACCGCCATAGGCGGCCCTTGTGAATATCCCCATTCATACGTCATCAGCATCACCCGGTCTGCCGCTTCCCCAAGCAGCCTATAGTCCATTCCCTCATATAAAAGCCCTTTTTGATTTGCGGAAGTTTTTGGCGCTAACGCAACCGTTACTGGATAGCCGAATATATTCATTACAGAGCGTACCTTCTCTACAAACTGCGCAAATCCTGCCCGATCTTCTGCCAATACATATTCAAAATCAATATCCAGACCGGAAAATCCCCGCTCTAACATAGTTTGGCCCAATTCCCAAATCAGATGCTGTTGGACACTTGGATCCCTTACTAATGCAGAAACCAGGTTATTGTTAAATTTGCCGTCCACCCCCAGCGGAGTTAATGTCAGGATCGGACGAACTCCAACATTTCTTGCCGCCGCAATCATCCAGTCATCTTTACTGGCCGGAGGGACCAAATTTCCTTCTTCTGTAAAACCATAAGAAAAAACGTACAGATCCGTTATAAAGGGAAGCGTATTATTTAAGGTTCTGGAATTGATAAACGGGTAGGCATATCCAAAGGAATATAATGTTTCTTTTTCGTTTCCATTCCAGGATCCACGTATAAAAAGAGCCTGGCCTACGGCCAGGCGGTAAGGATATTCAATTTGATTGTCCTCAATCAGGTCTTCCACTGAAATATTATAATTCGCCGCAATCCGATCTACATTGTCACCTTGTTTCACAACATAAATGTCCATAAAAACTTCCTTGCTGCTTCCGTCTTGTTACCAATATATGCGTCAAAACAGCCAGAATGTACCGAAAACATGGTTCCAATCAATTTTCATGCTCAACCTACCCGGAAACGGTTTCATCCTTTCCGTCGCATTGGTATTCCTTTGAACGCTCCTTCAGGTACGGGAGCTCTTTTTTTAAATCCATACAAATGCTTCTATGCCAAAACATTTCCCCTATAAACAGCATTTTATGAATGGGATCGTCAAAAATAAGGGATTTAATCAGACGCTTAACCGAATAAATCCGTTTGCTTGCCCGGATATGCTCTAACTGAAGCAGATACGGGCTGATTTGCTTGGGATAATGTACCACATGCCCATTATACTTAGACCAATTGTGATGCAAAAGCCGATCCCGGTTCTGCTGATATACAGGTGTTCCCGGTACAAAATACATGGATTGGATCAAGACGCCCTGAATATGATTTTCAATCACAAAATCAGCCAGTTGATCTCCGATTCCAGGCCTATTATTATCGGCCCCTAAAATAAACAGCCCACGGACGCTTAAACCGTAACTCTGAATATTTTTAATCGCCCTCTTAATTTCCTCAACGGTGCTTTTCTTATGATAGGTTTCGAAATCACCATCATCAATAAACTCTATTCCCAGCGCAAGCTCGAAAAATCCGGCCTGCTTCAAAAGAGCCAGCATCTCATGATCAAATCCTACTTCATATCTGGCCTGGACAGTAAATGGGGAGCAGATTCCACTGTCAATGATTCCATGTAGAACTTCCATCGCCCATTCCCGATCAGCGAAAAAATTATCGTCGGTAATCCAAACCCCTTTCAGAAGGCGTGGAAAGGGGCCGGAATTAAAAAACGCAATGGAGCTTCGGATATCTTCCAATACATCTTCCACTGATCGGGTTCTGACTTTCCTTCCAAAATGCCGAACCAGGGCACAGTAATCACAATTGTGCGGACATCCTCTGGAAGCATGTACCTGAGGCCAGATGGTATTATAATGCACCCTGTTTTGGTATTGATATACTAAATTCCGGTCCGGGATTCCATCGATCTGTTCCGGCGGTTTCCGTTTTCCGGTGACGGTTAACGTTCCATTTTTTTGGTAAGCTACTCCCGGAAATGAAATCGGCTCATCTTTTTCTAAGCTGTGCAGCAGCTCTAAAATCGACTCATCTCCTTCACCCAGCAAAACATAGTCACAGTATTTTACCGCCTCTTTATAATTCATAGAAGCATGAAGGCCTCCCATTACCACCACCGCATTTGTATGCTTCTTAAAATACCTGGCCATCTGATATCCCCGGTTTGCCTGAAATGTAAAAATGCCGATAAAAATTACATCCGCATCCATTACATCCGTTCGGAGGATTTTGGATATGGCTTCGCTGTACATAAACGTATCGTCATACTCTTTTTTTACGATGGTGGCCAAAAGATTCAGACCTACAGAGGGAGTCCGGATATAGCGGTCATATACGAAATGATTTAAAATGGTTCTTTTATAAGGACGCGCCCCCGGTTCAATAAAACGTATCTTTTTAATCTTCATTGCGTTCCATTATGCTTTTGCGTATCCGTCTGGGTTCATAGACTGCCATTTCCAGGAATCTGCGCACATATCCTCAATTCCCTTTTCAGCAACCCAGCCAAGCTCCTCCCTTGCCTTGGAAGCGTCACAGTAGCAGGTAGCAATATCGCCGGCTCTTCTTGGCTTAATTTCATAAGGCAAGGTTTTCTTGCATGCTTTCTCATAAGCATGAAGCACATCTAAAACACTGTATCCATTGCCGGTACCCAGGTTGTAAATGCTTACGCCGGAACCAGGAGCCAGTTTCTTCAGCGCCTTTACATGTCCTTTGGCTAAATCAACTACATGGATATAGTCACGGACACCAGTTCCGTCATGGGTTGGGTAATCATCTCCGAATACTCCCAGCTTTTCCAGCTTACCTACCGCTACCTGCGCGATATACGGAACCAGGTTATTTGGGATTCCCTTGGGATCCTCTCCAATCAAACCACTTTCATGGGCTCCAATGGGGTTAAAATAGCGGAGCAGAACCACATTCCATTCTGGATCCGCCACATTTAAATCCATTAATATTTGTTCTAACATCCCCTTTGTTTGGCCATAGGGATTGGTAATCTGCCCTTTCGGACACGCTTCTGTAATCGGTACAAACGCAGGAGCACCATAAACAGTAGCGGAGGAACTAAAGATAATATTTTTTATTCCATGGTTGCGCATCACATCGCAGAGGATTAATGTTCCGGTAATGTTATTATGGTAGTATTCCAACGGTTTGTGAACGGACTCTCCCACTGCCTTTAATCCGGCAAAATTAATAACGGACTCTATTTTTTCCTGTTCAAACACCTGATTTAATCCGTCCCTGTCCAGCAAATCCACTTGATAAAACTTTACTGACTTTCCGGAAATCTGTTCTACCCGCTTGATAGCCTCTTCGCTGGAATTATATAAATTATCCACAACCACCACTTCATAACCTGCATGCAATAATTCCACACAGGTATGGCTACCGATATAGCCGGCGCCTCCGGCAACTAAAATAGACATCTGCATTTCCTCCTTTATACGATTTGAGTGCTCTCAAAAGCCCCCTGCCTCCGGATTTGTAACATCATGTTTCAGATATGGCAGGCGGATCCGGCATATCCGGTATCCATATGGATATGAATAGGATTTGGTTTTGGATCACCTGCCAAAAATTAACATTTGAAGCAGAAGCATACATAATTCTAAGAGTACCCGGTTACAATGATTGCAAGTAACGACTGCCCGGTCAGCACACTAGCGTTTCATGGGGTCAAGCAAAATCTTTTGCACTGGCAATGCGACTTTGAACGGAATGGAACACCAGATTAGAACACCAGATTACTGCTGCGAACTCACTTGCTTCTTTTATTAATCATACAAAAAGACATAAGAAAATGCAATATAATTTTGTTAAAAGATCCTGCTGATATGTTTCTATGTTATTGTCCACAGGTTTCCTGTGAACGTAACCGCATATGCCCATTTAAAATCACCTGCGGAGATGGGCATATTGGTTCCAAAAGGCCAGCGCGTTTGCCGCGCTGACCTTCTATTACTTATACTCCAAAATGCTCAAACAAAATCGCTTCTGCTTCTGCGTTCCATAAACCTCTGTGAGCTTTGCAGGAATCGCTTAGTTTCTTAAACAGAGGATCCGTTTCCCCTAGTTTTTCGAAATCCTCTATTGCGGTTAAGGGCATTTCAAACTGGGTATATGTCAGTTTCTTTCCGCCGGGAATGGAGGGAAGGTTCTTGGTCGCGTCGATGATACTGTCAATTCCTCCCACATGTGTTACCATAACAGCCGGCTCGATTTCACCCTTTGCCGCCAAAGTATTTGCTTCAATTAAATCATCGGTATTCCCCCCGGTTGTACCCAGTATATGAGAACTTGTATAATGCACATTGTAAAGATTAATCTCTGCTTTAAACTGGTTGTCGGTAGGGCCTGCGAAAAAATTCATGCATCCGTCAAACGCCAGAAGCTTATCCCCTAATTCCGCAACTGGTTTAATTGGAACATATACAAACACGTCATCATAACCATGACCTTCGCTGATTTCCATCAGCTCTTTTACCGGATCTTCCATCTTTGCCGTATTTACATACAACAGCTCCACGCCTTTTGCTTTTACGGCTTTTTCAGAAATCACTTCTCTTGCCCTCTCTAATTTGGCATCGTCCACATCCGTCACTACAATTCTCTTTGGACGGTTCTCAAACTGGATTCCATAGCTGACCGCACCTAATCCCATGGGCCCGCATCCGCCCATAATTAAAATATTACCGCCTTCTTTTGTTCCCATCGCATGGTTATAATTCTGCTTATTTGTATGGTAATTCGCATGGTAGCCGCCGATAATGCAGCTCATCGGTTCCCCTAAGGATGCCTCAAAATAGCTCTCCCCTTCATAGGGAAGAAGGCAGCCTAACTCCATTACTTCCTGAGGGATAATGCAATATGTGCAGGCACCACCGAAAAATTCATAAGAATATCCTGGAGATGCCAAACTTCCTTTATAATTTAAAGCCGGCTGCTGAGCGAATTTTTGTCCTGGCTTAAATTGATCCTGCCATTTCTTTCCTACTTTTACAATGTCACCTGCAAATTCATGTCCGATAATGATTGGGTTCGTGTCAATATTTTGAGGCGCCCGTTTATGCTTTTTCCCCTGCTTTACCAGCTTATAGGTAGACATACAGATACTGTCACTGATTACTTTTACCAGAATTTCATCATCTTTTATTTCCGGAAGTTCAAACTCTTCCAGGCGTAAATCCATTTCTCCATACATCCTAACAGCTTTTGTTTTCATCAAACCATTCTCCTTTTCTATTTTCTTCTACACGTTCAAATGCCCATTGGAACTGGCTGCCAATCTGTTTATATTCAATACTCCCTCATATATCAATTGTGAACAGAACCGCATTAGTTTCCCCATTCTGCTCTCACAATGCTTTCACAATCATAAAACGGTTTCCGTTGTTACCTGTTTTGCTAATTGGTCTACCAGTTCTCTTGCCGGAGGTTTTGTTCCTATAGTAGTAACCGCTCCTGCTGAAGCTGCCATGCCAAGCCGTATGGTTTCTTCAAACGACAGCTTCTGATCCCAGCTATAAGCCAGGGCTGCCACCATGGCATCTCCCGCCCCTACGGTAGAGTGTGCTTTCACAGACAGACCCGGGCAGCGAACCGCCTTGCCTTCGCTTAAAAATAACGCTCCCATCTGACCTAATGAAATCGCTGCCAGGCTGCTTCCATTTGCCAACAGCCGCTTCCCCATGGATACCAGCTCATTTTCTGATGCCCGGTAATCCAGGTGGTAGTACGCTTCCAGCTCTGCCCGGTTGGGCTTAATCATATCTGGTCTGGCTTTCAGTCCTTGAATAAACAGCTCCCCATCTGCATCCATTAAAACCTTTCCGCCTTTTTTGTGAACACGCTCCGTAATTTCTTGATATATTGTCTGATCCACGCCTTTGGGAATACTTCCTGCTAATACCACCAGAGTATCCGCCCCTGCGTAGCCTTCCAATTTTTCAAGCAGCCCCTCAACTTGCTCTTTCGTTACCACGGGCCCTGGTTCATTTAATTCGGTTACTTCGCCCAGCGCTTCAACCACTTTCGTATTGGTTCTGGTTTCGCCGTCCACATAGATAAAGTCTGTTTGGATTCCGTACTTTTTTAAGACGCCTTCAATCATCTCCCCGGCTTTTCCTCCTAAAAATCCGGTTGCCAGGCTGTTTCCTCCCAAGGCATGGATAGTTTTCGAAACGTTAATTCCTTTTCCCCCTGCATCCATCTCCACATTTTTAATCCGGTTTAGACCGCCTCGCTCCAGCCGCTCAATATCTATGGTTTTATCAATTGCCGGGTTCATTGTCACTGTTATAATCATTTACTCTTCCCCTTTCTCTGTAAAGGTGCGGTAAATTTCTTCCTTGCTGCCGGATATCACCTTTTCCACCGCATCCGGATCTGACATCCTCTCTGCAATAATACTTAAAATTTCCAGATGATCTTCTCCTACTCCCGCAATTCCAATTACCAGCTTTACATCCTCACTGCCCCAATTGGTTCCTTCCGGAAATACCATAACCGCGATTCCGGAGTGCTTAATATCCTTTTTAGCTTCCTCCACTCCATGGGGAAGGGCGATGCCATTTCCAATATTAGTTGGAAACGATAGCTCACGTTTCAACATAGCCTCAGCATAAGACTCATTTACATATCCGCTGTCGCAAAGGATTTTCCCCATTTCCCGGATTACTTCCTCTTTAGACTTTGCCCTGCAATCTAGCAAAATATTCTTCATTTCCAAAAGCTGTGGTTTCTCTGCTTTTGGAGGAATCACGCCTGTACCCACGCCCTGTTTTTCTAATCCTGCTTCCTCTTTTTTCTTTTTCCCAAAGCCGAACATACTTAACCTCCTTATTCTTGCGGTTGACTTTATGTTTTTATTATAAAATCAGAATTGTTGCGTTTCAATGAAAAGAAACGAGCATTTGACGCCAACCGATAGTGACAAATTCCATGAACCTGGTGTGCTGTCCGCAGATATCTGGTCAGCACGCTAGTGTCATGATACCCGGTCTAAATATTGGTTAAAAAACTTTTTCAAGTATTTTGACAAGATCCCCTGGATCTCCTCTTTGCTGCCACCTGATACCGTATCCAAGAATTCATATTCTTCTACTAATGTTTCACTTAAGAAACCAAGTATTTCCCTATTTTCTTCAATATGTTCATCTTCTGGCAATAGCATAACAATCACTACAGAAATTCCCTTAAAATAAGCGTCTTGAAATGGCAGGAATCCTTTTGTCTGGCATACGGAAAAGCTTGGCTTTCCTACTCCTTTGGTTTTCGCATGGAGAAGAGCAAAGCCAAACTCGGCAAACACCTGGCTGCCAAGCCGTTCCCTTTTTGTCAAATCCTCCTGAATCTGATGCCGCCTGTCATGGTAAAGTGACAGCATCTCGCTGATTGCCAGTAATAATTCCGGAAATGAAATCTCCGGGCTGACCAAAAGATATCCCATTTCCTGAATCATACGTTTTATCTGTGTCGCTATAAAATTCACCTGCTCTAGCTGCCTGGTGAATCCATCTTCTCCAGACTGTTTTTGAGGCATCCTGGCATAATAGCTTATCCTCCTTCGGATCCGGTCGATATCGTCATCTGTCAAAAGGGGACTAACCAAAACGCTTTCAATCTCTTCCTGAAGCGGCAGGGTGGAAATCAGAAAATCCAACCGCTCCAGCACATAGGGACTTAAATCAAAGGTTCCAAATGCCCGAATCTCTGCCCCATCGGAAAAATAGCGATCCAGCTTTGATACCATCAGCCTGGAAATACCGACTCCGCTGGCACAGACCACCCCGATCAGCACCTTCCTTTTATTTTCATGGCGGTTTTCCAATCGCACCATGGCCGCTCCGAAATGAATTGCTAAAAAACCGATTTCCGCCTCTGGAACCTCATAGCCATACCGTTCCTTAATTACGTTTGCCACATTAACACATCGCTCATAAGTTTCCCCATATTCTGTTTTAATATGTTCCAATAGAGGATTTTGAATAGCCATATGATTTGAAAGGCGGATCAATGTAGGCTGCAGATGAGCCACTAACCCCCAGACAACAAATTCTTCATCCTGTTTCAGGGCATACGCCACCTCCGGATCGTATCGGTCAATCATCTCATTTACCAAATCCCAAAGTTCCCGGTATTCTTGGATCATTTCCCTGGAAACGCCGTCACCCTCATACTGCTGCACCTTAGCGCCCTTAATATGCAGGCAGATATAAGCGGTTTCCTCCCGTGGGATGGATACCTGGAATTCTTGTTCCAACTGGCGTATAATCTGGTTTGCCAGGCGGAAATCCTCATCCTGCTCCATATTCTCTAACAGTTTTGGGTTTTCCTCCATCAATTCCTGTTTTAGAATCCGGTTTACGGCTATTGTTACATGAATCACCAAACCGGTATACGACTGTTCTGTCAAGTTCCTAAGCCGCTTATCCGTTACCCGGTGAAGGCTGGAAATCACCCGCTTCATAATCCCTTCATCCAGCACCCGGTAGATATTCTTATCACTTTGATCTTCTACCAGCTTTAAAATCTGGCAGCCCTGTCCCGTTTCTAACCGATGTTGTCCCTGGGAGTCTGCCGGGTCTTCCCCTGTGCTGGTATACATATTCCGGACAATGGCAGAATTCATATTCTCATCAATAAAAGCCCGAAGTGCCTGCCGGAAATTTCCTTCATTTCCATCGATACAAATCCCAAGCCCCGGTTTGCGGACTACCTTTAGGCCAAAATCGGACAGCCATCCTTCTACAGATTCGAGATCGGTGCTTATGGTAGCCTCACTAACGCCAAAAAGCTGGCTGTAATAGTAAAGTTTCTTTACAGTCTTGTCCTTTAAAATTTCTAAAACCAGCCGTTTTCTCCGCTCTGCTTTATCCGTTATATCCAACCCGTCTTCTGCTTCTAACAGAGATAGCATCCTTTCCTTATCAGCAGCTTCCCCTTCCAGCCATACTCCGCTTCCAGCTTTTGAGCAAAATTCCAAACCATATTTTTTAAGCGGACGAGCGATTGTTTCCAATTCTCTTTGAACTGTCCGCTTACTGATTCCCATCTGCTCTGCCAAAATCTTAACTGGAACCGCCCCGTTTTGCTTTAAAAGAATTTTTAGAATCTGCTGCATTCTGGAAGAAAAATCCACTTTAATTTCCCTCATCTTTTCCTCCGTCCCATGTGCGCGTTCCGGCACAGCATCCTTTGTTTTATCAAAAAATGCCAAAACCCGTCCCATTGAACAATCACCGGGACGGCGGCATATTGTATCGTATCAATTTTTCCTTTTCATAATCAGAGGTTCCTCTTCTTTAAATCCTCTACCAGCACATCATACTCAGGAGCGGCAAGAAAATTATGAATTAATATTAATTCTGCTTTCGGATTGCTTGCAGCCGCACGGGGGCCAAGCTCTTCATGAGTAACCACAACTTGGGCTTCCTTCGGGATTGAGGATACGGGAGCGTGCTGTACCCGTATGCTCTCTAATCCAGCTTCTTTCAATTTTTTCTTTAAAACAGTAGCTCCCATAGCACTAGAACCCATACCTGCGTCACAGGCAAATACAATAAATTCCACTTTTCCCTCGCTTCTTCCTTCGCCTACTGATTTCTTGCCAGAAGCCAAAGATGCACCTTCTGCCTCAGCCCCTTTGGACGCTGCCTTCATCGCTTTTGTTTGGGCTGCCGCCGCTTCTAAATTCTCCTCTTTTCCCGCAACTTTTAAAATTACCATGGAAAGCGCAAATGATACGGCTGCCGCTGCTGCCACACCTAAGCATACGCCAATATAGGAATCATGTGCCGTCATAGCTAAAATAGCCAAAATACTGCCAGGGGCCGCTGCGCCAGTTAAACCTGCCCCAAAAATAGTTTCCACTAAAATTCCCACTGCCCCGCCGCAAATTACCGATACCACAAGCAGCGGATTCATTAAAATATAGGGGAAATAAATCTCATGGATCCCTCCAAAAAAGTGAATAATCACCGCGCCAGGCGCGCTTCCCTTGGCAGAACCCTTTCCAGCCAGGCAATATGCCAGCAACACCCCAAGTCCAGGGCCTGGATTTGCTTCCAGCAAAAACAAGAGCGATTTTCCGATATCATTTACCTGCTGGGAACCCATGGGAGTTAAGATCCCGTGGTTAATCGCATTGTTTAAGAACAAAATCTTTGCCGGCTCAATCAAAACGCTGGTAAACGGCAGAAGGTGGTTGGTTACAAAGAAATTAACACCTGCTGCTAATGCGTTATTTAATACCTGAACCACCGGGGAGATTACTTGAACCGCCAAAAGAACCAGGATCAGGCCGATAATACCGATGGAAAAATTATTCACCAGCATCTCAAATCCGGCTTTTACTTTTCCTTCTATCGCCGCGTCAAATTTTTTCATCAGGAAGCCACATAAAGGCCCCATAATCATCGCGCCCAAAAACATAGGGATATCGGAACCTACAATTAGACCCATAGTTGTTATGGCTGCCAAAACGCCTCCTCTGTGCCCGCTTACATTATATCCGCCGGTAAATGCAATTAACAGCGGAAGAAGCTGGGAAGACATGGGCCCTACCAACGCAGCAAATTTTTCATTGGGAAGCCAGCCTGTGGCAATAAACAGGGCGGCGATAAAGCCCCATGTGATAAAGGCGCCGATATTCGGCATTACCATGGCACTTAGCGTGCGGCCAAATAACTGTACTTTTTGTTTCATATTCACTTTCCTTCCTTCCGTTCATTCCGATTTTACGTTCCGATTTCTTTCTCTGATTTGGAAAAGGATTGGCCAATCCTTTTCTCTTGATGATTTTTATTATACGCTATCACTTGAAATCTTTTCAACAAATAGAAAATCGGATTTGGCGCCAGGGATTGATGACAGAATCCAATGGTTGTTTTTCACTGCCAGAAAGCAGGTTCATTTCATATCCAAAAATAGACGTTTAAAACCAGACCATTATCCGGCTTGCCTCTGCAACATCCCCCCTTTATCTACTTTCCTGACAATATAAAAAAGCGCTGCAAACTCCGGAATTTCCACAATATATAGTAAAATTCGCACAATATCTTTACTACATATTGAAGGAACCCGGCATTTTGCAGCACGCCCTTTTATCTTATACTGGACTTTCCATTTCCCTTCTTAACTTTTCTAATGCCTTTTTCTCAATTCGGCTTACATATTCGGCTGTTATGATAGGGATCCGTTAAAGGATCGCCTGTATTGTTTCATTTTTGCTGCCGCTTGGTCAAATTCTTCTTGCGCGACAATCGCGGCGTGAGCATTGGGAACCAGAATCCACTGATCCCTAGAAACCGCCTGTCCTCTTTTACTTCCTACCGCCACTGGTTTCGTTTTTCCAAAAACAGCACATCCCGTATATCGCTGATCCGCCAAAATACGGGATATGGTGCCGGCTGTCCACAAAGAGCTACTTTTGATGCGGTTCCGGTCAGAATCGCCACCACTGCCACACTTCTTTTCAGACCGGGATAAACCTCTTTTCTTACGTACCATCAATGGGCTTAAAATCCCGTCCTGGTTCAGAATTTTGGCAATAGCCCCTGGCCCTTTTCCATCTAAATATAACGTAAAAATACGGCGCACACAAGCAGCGCATTCTGGATCCACGATTAATCTTCCAGGATCCTGGCGGTCTTTCTGATATCCGTAAGGCGCAAAAGCCGTTGTAAATTTTCCTTGCTCCGCTTTTGTTTTTCGTCCGGTCCGAATTTTAACAGAAAGATCCCGGCTGTAAAAATCATGGATTATATTTTTAAATCCTACTTCGATTGAACCTGCTGCCCCTATCTGGTCAAAGCTGTCAAAGCAATCATTTACAGATAGAAACCGAATTCCAAGCCTGGGAAAAACCTGTTCCAGATAATTCCCAGTTTCCAGGTAATTCCGCCCAAACCGGGAAAAATCCTTCACCACAATGCAATCAATCTCTTTTTTTTCCGCCATTTCAAGCAGCGATTGAACTCCCGGACGCTGAAAATTTGTCCCGCTGTATCCGTCGTCAACAATCTCAAGAACCCGGCTTTCGGACAAATCCGGATGCCGGCGGATAAAGCTATGAAGCAGCATTCTTTGCCCGGTAATACTATTACTTTCACCGCCCTCCCGCAGTTTGTTATCCTCATCCGAAATCCTTAAATAAAGCGCCACTGTTAATTGGGTTTCCACAGACCTGTGCCTCCTTTTTCTGGCTGAACATTCTCAAGACCACGTTGTTCCGAAATTGGCAGGCAGAAGGTAAGGCTAATTTCCACCCGCTTTGGGAAAATCAAAATCCGTTCCACTAAGCTTCTGTATAAATCCCATGGCAAATTCCCGGAGTTCGTTAATTTTTCGTTTTGGAAGCATAACCGTTCCCAGATTTCCTGGCACCCCAATACCATGATCAATCGATCCATAAGTTCTGTTATGATGGTTACTAACATAGCTTCTGATACATTGGGCGCAGTACAGCCTTTCACCCTCTTGTATTTTCTGCCACAGATATACCGATGCAAAACTTTCCCTTCCTTTTTGCTGTAATATCCCTGATCCCGGTTCATGGCAGAACCGCAGATGCCGCAGAAAATCAATCCTTTTAATTTATTTTCCCTCTGTTTTTCACTTTTCCCCCCTTTCCGTTTCCGTTTTATTTCATACTCGTCCTGTACCCGTAGAAATGTTTCCCGGTCAATAATCGCAAGATGTTTTCCTTCGATCCAGTTCCATTGGTCTTTTAAAAGTTTTTGCCGGGTTGGCTTACCATTCGCTGGAAACGCTGTTTGTTTTGTTTTTTGTTCCACTATGTATCCACAGTAGACTGGGTTCTGTAAAATTCCTAAAATTGTGGATCCGCTCCAAAGAGCATTCTTTTCCCCATTAGATCCCTTTAAAAGACCCATCTGGCATAGTCTGGATGCAGGCGATAACACACCTCTGTCATTGAAAAGCCGCGCGATCTTTGCCGCCCCTTCCCCTTTTGCCCGCAAGGAAAATATTTCCCGGACTACGGAAGCTGTTTCTTCATCGATCTCTAGCTGATGTGGGTTTTTTGCTGATTTTTTATAGCCGTAAGGCCCATACCGCCCCAAATAAACACCGCTTTTTTTCTTGATCGCCAAAAGAGTCCGGATTTTTTCAGAAATATCCGCTGCATAGAAGTGATGAGCTAAATTTTTCAGGGAAAGCGCCAAAAGTTCGTTTCCTGTAGCCAGCATGCTGTCATAGTCGTCATTAACGGATATAAACCGGATTCCAAGGCAGGGAAAAATGGTTTCTAAATAAGACCCGGTTTCCATATAGTTTCTTCCAAGCCGGGATAGGTCTTTTACAACAATGCAGTCAACCTCTCCTCTCTTTACCGATTCCATCATGGCTTGAAGACCGGGACGCTGAAAATGGGTTCCGGTAACTCCATTATCCTGATAGCAGGCGGTTAGTTTCAAATCTGGCATTTTACTAATATACGTTTCCAGATACAGAATCTGGTTTTGAATGGAATCTTTGTGTCCTCTGTTGTCCGCAATAGAAAGCCGGGCATAAATTGCGGTATGGTAGGTACGGTATTCTTTTTGCTTCAAAGGTATCTCGGATTTTGGGAGGTATTCACGATTATTGCGATTTGGCCTTGCCATCTTTCATCTTCCATCTCCTGTCCACATGTTATAGCTGATCAAACGGTTCCATATGATTTCTGTTCCATACGGTTCCATACTAATCATATACTGGCTAACCCTACTATATGTGCAGTATTTCTTTATGCTCTGCTTATTTTTCATATGCCGGAAATAGAACTGATTTCTTATCAAACTATGTAACATTCTATACCTGCAGTTTTGATGAAACAAATCAGGAAG
>CAJUTC010000005.1 GCA_910589195.1 uncultured Lachnospiraceae bacterium | reverse complement strand
GCCAACCATAATAGAAAAGAAGTTTCCAAATATATGAAACTATCAATGAATTATGTAATGTGTATGGCATTTGCAATGGCATTTGGATTGGCTGGAATAGCCAGAAATTTTGCGCCGCTTTTCTGGGGAGAAGCATTTGCGAAATCCGGGATTATCATCATTGGCCTGAGCATTACAATTCCGTTTATATCATTTGCGAATATCATTCGTACAGAATATCTGATTCCGTTTGAACGGGATAGGGAATATCTGATTTCGGTTATTTGCGGTGCTGTAGTTAACCTTATAATCAATCGTTTCCTGATCCCCTCCATGGGATCCATAGGCGCAACTATTGGAACAGTTACAGCAGAAATTTTAGTTTGTTTGGTGCAGATATTCTGTGTAAGAAAAGAGCTTCCGATAGGGCAGTATATAAGGAATACCGCAGCGTATTTCCTATTTGGATGTATTATGCTATTTGTAGTACATAAAATCGGAAATCAATTTGCCCTTAGTTTATGGGGAGTATGCCTCCAAATTGTTTCTGGTATATTCGTGTGCTGCGTTACAACACTGGCATATTGGGTTTACACAAAGGATCCCATGCTGTTACAAATACAATCAAAAATGAAGCGAGAAGGTACGAAATAAAGTAAAAATAGAATTGACAGGAGCAGATAAGATGTGTCATAATTTAGAGCAGAGCAGGTGATGCTGACTTTTTTAGGTGTTTTGGCATTATTATAATGATAATGGGGCATATATGGTTTGGTTCGGTTTTTGATTATTACATCCATGCTTTTCACATGCCCATGTGGTTCATTCTTTCAGGATATTTTTTTGACGCAAAGAAAAATACGAAGTATTACATATTAAAGAAAATGAAGGAGCTACTAGCTCCTTATATCTTTTTTGCTTTGATGTACGAATTGTTATGGACATTTATGGGAAATTCACAGTGGAGTGGGATTATTTGGCCTAATACGGTACAAGTTCCGCTGAACGGGGCATTATGGTTTCTGCCAGCTATGTTTGTGGTTAATGTCGTTTCCTTTCTGCTGCTCAAGTATACTCCATGGGTCATAGCAGTTATTATTATTACGATTATTTCGTTTGCGGGATCGCTTCATGTGGTTTCGCTGCCATTCTCAGCAGATAGTGCAATGGTTGGGATTGGCTTTTTTCTTATTGGGCATTTGTTAAGAAAATATGGGGCAAAAGTCCTGAAATTGAAAATAGGCTATAGTGTTATTGGATTCATATTGAATACTATCCTGAAATTTATCAATGGATACGTTAATGTTAGGCTGAATCAGTATGCAAACATAGTATTATTCTGGGTCAATGCTGTAGTGGGGACGGTGGTATTCTGGAATATTGCAAGATGGATGGAACATAAAGCTACATTATCCATTTTCCAGGAGATTGGCAGGCAGTCGCTGCTTTACGTTTGCCTGAACCAATTTATAATTGCCTTATTGAGTTATGTACCAATATCAGGAGGTATCGCTGCCGTCGTATGGAAAGTGATGGAAGTATGGATTGTTATTACGGTATGCTTCTGGCTGAATCGGTTGCTGGCAAAAACTCCATTTAAGAAATAACCCCATTTAAGAAATGGTCCATATTCAGAAAGCATCCTGATTTATGGGGCGAATGTTCTTGAATATGATTCCTTTTGGCGGATGCTTCATAATATCGGTCATCCTTATGTGAGCTGCAATGTGGTCTGTAATCGTAGGGATAGCTGAAAATATGTTGCGGATTATGGCAAACCGCAATACAGCAAGATAAGCTGATTTTAAGGAGAGAATCTGCTGAAAGAGAAAAGAGATAGGATTCGTTTTTTTCTGGCATGTGTAATCCTGGTCTTAAGGAGGCTGTGATATGTCATACGATTTCAATACACTATATAAGGAAGATAGTCCTGGATTTTTGGGAAGTGTCCTGCGGGGCATTTTGGGAAGTGTGACAGGAATGCTGGTCTGTATCTTAGCGATGCTGCTATGCTGGCTGTGCCACACAGAAAGTTTTTGCAATACGCTTCTGCTGTTTGTGCCATTGGTGATCGGGTGGTTTTATCGCTTGTTTCACGGACGGCGTTCGAAAACGGCTGCCTATGTTACCGTGGGAATCTGTACCATATTAGCTTGTGCCCTCTGGGGAGTCTTGCTAGCGCTGTTACCATTTGTTGTTTCCGGAACTCAATTAACAGCAGATGATTGGCACCGTTTGTGGAACATGATATGGAAGCTGTTGCTTTTATGTGTGGGTGTGGGGTATATGGTCTTTTTATTTACCAGAAGAAATCTGTTGATTTATGCGGACTGGAAAAGAGGCCCGTGGCATACAGCATACACAGGTGGCAATGGGGCTTCCTATAATCTGCTTCCGGAAAAACTTCCTAATAAAATTCCGCAGGCGTGTTTTGCTGTGCATAGCCGTTTTAGTCTGGGAACGGGTATAATTGTGGAGGGCAATAGCTTCCGGTGGAAACATTGGATCCGCAAAGACCATGTATGTACAGTTCATGACATTGCCGGTGTGGTGTTGGGGCCATCCAACGGCTGCAATGTAATCTATGATAAAAACTATCAGATACTGGCTAAGTTTGCGGGCAGCATGGAACATGCCGATCTGCTTCTTTCCTGGCTGCTCTACTGGAATATTCCCATAGACCAAGCTCCTGATGGATGGCAGCCACCGGTTGAGGACAGCTCTGATCCAATACCAGCGGAATCCTTTGTTTCCCAGCGGCAATTCACCCTCCGGCTGAAACGTTCTGCCCGGATAGGATTTACAGGGATTGGATGGCTGCTCTTATTGCTTGGTTTGGCTCTTTTTCCGCTATTCGATTTTTCGGCTTTGACCATAATAGAACGATGGGTTTTTGTTATCCTTGAGCTTGCCTTAATGGTAATGGGGATTGTCTATCTACATATTGGAAAAGTTTGCCGGGTGGAAATTGACGGAGAGCAGATACGTGTAGCTTCCAGATTCGGACGGTCTGCCACATTTTCCGTAAGAGAGGTGTCCGCTGTTTCCAGAAGCATAGGCTGGATTGTTTTGTATGACAGGGAGTTTAAAACATTGGCAAAACTGGATTCCTATCTGGAAAATCTTAATCGGTTAAAAGAGTATCTGGAATTTTATGGGGTAAAGATGTGATGGAAGCCATAACCTGCTTGCAAAATAGGAAATCAATCAATGGTATAACAGGCGGCTTCTAAAGAAACCGCCTAATGGTAGGAATCAAACCGAAACGATGTTATGTTTTGATATTTTTTTGTACTGGCTGAAATAAAATAAAACAGATAATACCGTAGAAAGCGTCCAGCCAACCGGCCATGCGCACCAAATCCCGATTGCGCTCTTTGTCAGGTCTGATAATAAAAAGGCTAACAGTACACGCAAAATTAAATCCGTGAAGGTAGCTGCCATAAACTGGCACATTGCGCTGACACCCCGAAGAACACCGTCTGCAACTAATTTGGCAGACACAACGAAATAAAACGGGGATAGGATCCATAAAAATTGCCTGCCTGTCATCAAAGCCATACCCGAGCTTTTTTCCATGAAGAAACGGATCAGGTGGGATCCGAAGAAAAGATAGAGGATGCAGAAGGGAATACACAAACACCATACCATTTTGATTCCCGCAAGAAAACCGCTTCGGATCCGCTCATATTTTTTTGCGCCAAGATTCTGAGCGGAAAAATTTGAAATGCCGTTGCCGATGGTAGTAAATGACGTGATTACCAAGTTATTTAATTTTACCGCGGCAGAATACCCTGCCATAACAGGGGCGCCGAATCCGTTGATAACGCTTTGGATTAAAATATTTCCTATGGAGATAAAACTTTGCTGTAAAATACTTGGTATGGCAATGATTAAAATTTTTCTTAAAAGTTCCATGTCAAATAGTGCCGGTTTTTCCGGACACGGAATTGTTCGAAGTCTGAACCACACGGTAAATACAGCCATGCCGCAACTGATTCCCTGACATAAAAAGGTTGCCCATGCCACGCCTGCCACCCCCATATGAAACCCTTTGACGAATAAAATATCCACAGCTATATTTGATGTGGAGGATGCCGCAAGAAAATAAAAGGGCGTTTTGGAATCACCTAAAGCAGAGAAAATTCCGGTTGCGATATTATAGAAGAATACAAAGGGAAGACCCAATATGTAAATATCCAGATACAGTTTTGAGTCGGAAAATACCTGGGTTGGAGTCCGAATTAGGTGAAGCAGAGGATTACAGGTGAAAATACCCATAAGCATCAGCAAAACGCAGACCGCTCCGCTGAAAATACAGGCTGTTGCTACCGCGGTTTTCAGTCGGCTGTATTCTTTTGAGCCAAATAGCTGTGAAACCACAACAGAACAGCCCATGTTGCAGCCAAATGCAAACGCAATGAAGATTAATGTAATTTCATAGCTGTTTCCTACGGCAGCTAACGCGTTTTCGCTGATAAATTTCCCCGCAACAAGACTGTCTGCTATGTTATAAAGCTGTTGAAAAATAATGCTGCCAAAAAGGGGAAGGCAAAACTTCCATAATACGGTTTCCGGCTTTCCCACAGTCAAATCTTTGTTCATACATTCATATCCTTTCTGCTAAATTCCATTTGCATGATGTTGGCGCCAAAAGGCTTTTCGATCTTTTGGTACATGGTATCTTTACATACGCTTGTGAATGTATTATAATTCATTTTAAAGAATATGAAAAATACATATGTTATATTGGAGAGATATAAAAAACATATGGATATAAATTTTGAATACTATAAAATTTTTTATTATGTGGCAAAGTATGAAAACCTCACAAGGGCGGCAACTGCACTGGGCCGTAATCAGCCAAATGTAACGCGCATAATGAAGCTGCTGGAATCACAGTTGGGATGCCGGTTGTTTATTCGTGAGGCAAGGGGAATCAGTTTGACAGAAAAAGGAAAACTGCTGTATTCCCATGTAGAGATTGCATACAAGCATTTGCTAAATGCGCAGGAAGAAATAAGCGGACAGAATTCATTAAACGGCGGTACGGTTGAAATGGGAGCCACAGAATCCGCCTTACATCTTTTTTTGCTGGATGCCCTGCATGATTTTCGATTAAAATTTCCTGAAATAAAAATAAAAATCCATAACCATTCAACACCAGAAACTATCCGATACCTTATCAGCGGAAAATTGGATTTTGCCGTTATTACAACCCCGTTTCAACTGCCGGAAACAACCTTATGCGGCAAAATAATGGATTATGACGAAATCCTTGTAGGAGGAACCCAGTATAGGGAATTACAGGAAGCCATATTAGAATTGAAACACATAAAGCAATATCCGCTGATCGGACTGGGCAGGGAAAGCGCCACGTATCAGATCTATAAAGATTTTTTTATAAGGCAAGGCGTAGATTATGAACTGGATATGGAAGTGGCAACATCGGATCTTATGCTGCCACTCATTGAACATAATTTTGGTATTGGCTTTGTTCCGAAAAACCTTGCGTTCCCGCTGCTGGAAAAAAAGAAGCTGGTGCAAATACCGCTCAATTGCCAGCTTCCCAAACGGTCGATAGAAATTGTTTCAGATAATAAGCGTGGAAAAAGCTTGGCAGCGGATACGCTTTATAAGTATTTAAAAAGAAGGAAAAACCATCATAAGGATTAAGACATGTTGCGGCAGTGGAGGAAATAAAACGGTACCACATACAATAATTTGAAAAGGAAGTGTTGCTAGGGCACCAGTATTCGTACAGAAAAAGCGTTATATCATTGATGATATCTATCATCTGCCGGAGGGCAGTAGGGCTGAACTTATTGATGGCCAGCTTTATTACATGGCATCTCCCAACCGGAAACATCAAGACATCTTATCATTCCTCTACTTGGCAATCGGTAACTATATCAGTAAGAATCATGGGGAATGCAAAGTCTATCCTGCCCCGTTTGCTGTTTTCTTTCCACAGATGATTCCAGATATCTGGAACCAGATCTATCTTTGATTTGTGATAAAGGCAAGCTGGACGAATAAGGCTGTAAAAGCGCGCCAGACTGGATTATCGAAATCGTATCTACCAGCAGCAGAGCCATGGACTATTACACAAAGCTTTCCCTGTACCAGGAAGCGGGTGTCCGGGAATATTGGATTATTGACCCGATCAAGCAAACGGTTCTTGTTTATGGCATGGAGCAGGCGGAAGCGCCGATTATTTACTTACTTACGGATACAATCAAAGCGAACATTTATGACCATCTGGAAATTGATTTTTCCAAGCTGCAATTCTGATGCTGGTGGCAAAAGACTTTTTGATACCAATATCAGAATAGATTATAAGCGCAAGCAGTCAACCATTTCCCCTAAAAGACCAGGAGGCAGCATCATTCACGATGACTGCCTCTAATTCAATTAATGTGGCAAAAATCAGCTATGCTAAGTGTGGTCTGGCATGCTCTTAGCGCCATGATATCAATGGAACTAGCGGATAAAACCAGCAGATAGAAATAGGGCTGCTGTTAGGACATACGGATAGCTTCAATTGCGACACTTCCGCCCCGGACGATTTCAACACGGTTGATAAATAAGGTTTCGCAAAGAGCAATCAGCGCATTATTTTTTTCTTCTGTCTGGATGCATTCAAGCAAGGCAGCATCTGGCCCATAATCGATTATTGTCACACCGAAAACAGACTGAATATGGAATAACTTGTCCATATCCTGTGCTGTGCAGGATAATAATTTTATAAACATAAGCTCCTTCATATGTACGGCAATGTCTGTAAAGTCGATTACTTTGATTACCTCAATACTCCGGTTCAATTGTTTTTTTACCTGTTCAAAAGTTTGATCATCACTGGTCAGGCTAATTGTCATGCGGGATACGGTTTCATCAGCCGTTGTTCCAACAGCCAAGCTGTTTAAATTATAGGATTTGCCAGAAAACAGGCCAGAGATTTTGGCAAGAGTGCCAATTTCATTTTCTGCCAATAACCCGATCCATCGTTTTTTTAACATTTCGTTTCACACTCCTTTATTATCATGGAAGTCAGCGGCTGTCCTGGTGTTACGATTGGCAGGACATTTTCTTCTCGCCGGATGATAAATTCAATCACAGTAGGACGTTTTTTTGTACTTTTAGCAGTGATAAAAGCTGGCTGTATTTCTTTGATATGCTGTACCCGAATCCCAACAGCTCCATAGCTTTCTGCCAGTTTTATAAAGTCTGGAACATATTCCGGGCAGCCTTTGTGGGGAAGGCTACAAATAGAAGGACAGCTTTTACGCCGTTGCAAACAAGTGCTGGAATATCTGCGTTCAAAAAACATTTCTTGCCATTGACGGACATTTCCTAAATACCCGTTATTTAGAATGCAGATAATAATGGGAAGTTCATATACAATAGCGGTTGCTAATTCCTGGATATTCATCTGTATGCCGCCATCTCCGCAAATTGTGATGACATCTTTTTCCGGGCAGCCAAGTTTTGCGCCGATGGCAGATGGAAGACCGTATCCCATGGTTCCAAGACCTCCGGAAGTAAAAAGCTTTTTATGTGATGTTATTTCAAGAAATTGTGTTGCCCATAATTGATTTTGTCCAACATCGGTGGTAATTACGGCATTGTTAAACATTGTATTAATGGACTGGATTATTCCTTGCGGAGTTACGTTTGAATGTTCCCCTCCAGTATTAAGGGGATGAAGCTGTTTCCAGTCAGCAATTTGCCTGCGCCAGTTATTGGTATCTAATGGTTTTACCTTTTCTAATAAAACAGAAATGGCATTCTTAGCGTCAGATACGATTGGAATATCAACCGCAATATTTCTGGAAATTGACGCAGGATCAATATCAATGTGGATGATGGTTGCCTGTTTGGCAAATTCACTGGATTTTCCGGTAATACGGTCATTGAAACGAACTCCAATGGAACATAGTACATCACAGTTGGAAACTGCCATATTTGCGGCAAAGCTTCCATGTATGCCTAAATTACCAACATAAAGAGGATGGCTGGTTGGAATAGCACCTTTTCCCATAATAGTGGTAACCACAGGGATTCCTGTTTTCTGGGCCAAATGGGTCATTTCCTGGTTTGCCCGGGAAATATTAACGCCGCCACCTAAAAGAAAGAGTGGTTTTTTGGCTGAATGTAATGCTTCCAAAGCTTTCTTGATCTGTCCTATATGTACGCCGGTATTCGGTCTGTAACTTGGTACTTGAATATGCTCAAGATAGAGATCACTTCCAAAAGCTTGCTGGATATCTTTTGGCAGATCGACTACCACAACCCCCGGTTTACCAGATCTGGCAATATAAAAAGCTTTTTTTATAACAAACGCAAGATCCTCCCGTCTGCGGACTGTCACAGCCCATTTGCATATACTTCTGGTAATTCCTACAATATCCACCTCCTGAAATGCGTCATTTCCAATTAAATCTGTGGGTACTTGCCCGGTAAAGCATACCAGGGGCACACTGTCGTAATTGGCAGTTGCGATTCCTGTAACTAAGTTTGTGGCTCCAGGCCCGCTGGTTACAAGACAAACCCCTACTTTGCCAGTAGAACGCGCATAGCCATCAGCCGCATGAATCAATCCCTGCTCATGCCGTGGAAGTATCACCTTAATATGGGTTACTCCATATAAGGCATGAAATAAATCGATGACCTGTCCGCCTGGATAAGCGAAAAGTACCTCTACTTGCTCCTGCTGTAAGGCTTTTACAAATAATTCAGAACCAGTTATCTGCATAATTTTTATCCTCCTATTCTTTAGCAAGTACTTGCTTGCATATAAAGCTTAAAAAACGGCACTGTTCATCCAGTACCGTAGTATTCGTTTTTGTTTCCATATAACGGCTGCTTAATAGAAGAGGACTTCTACTTAAAGTGAGGGATTCCCTCGATTAATGTGGCCGCCGTTTGTTTGATGAATTCATCTTTTGTAATATGGGTTAGACCGTTTTCAAATGAAGCGCTTAAAAAGGTGAAACCAAATGTGCTTGAAAAAATGGTCATAGCCAGGCACTCATAATCCAAATTTGGCAATTTCCCTCGTTGTTTCATCCCTTTTAAATATTCAATCATGGCGGAAAGAAAGGCATTTGGAACTTTCATAATAAAAGGAGCGGTTTCCTGGTATATTTGAGGCGCTCTTAGACCAATGGAAAGCCTGACAAAATCAGGCGTGATGTGATCCATATATTCTTTCATAAATAGTTCTAAATCAGAACGAAGATCCCATTTCACATTATGGAATAATTCCGATGTTATATTGCCACGCCACTTTTCCTGCTCAACCCCGCAAAGGACAATTTCTTTTTTACTTTTGAATTTTCGAAATAATGTGCATTCGTTTACCCCGGCTAATTTCGCGATGTCTTTTGTGGTAGTTGCTACATATCCGTTATCCCGAATCAAAGCCATGGCAGCGTCAATTATTTTCTGACTGGTGTCATCCATGTGTCAATACCATTCCTTTGTGCAAGTGTTTACTTTCATTTTAAGGTGTAATTATGTTATTGTCAAGAATATCTTATAAGAATTTGTTTAAAGAAATATCAGATTTTCGACCATTTGCTCCTGGTATCATAAATAAAAGAAGTGCGGCATATTCATATTGTGGCTGAAACTGGAATTTCAGCAGAAAGAGAGGAAACGACAAATATGAATGTAACTGAAATGATGCAGTATGTATCATATGTGCTGATTGCTATTGGCATTATGGCTTTTGTGGTATCCGTCATTACCCAGGTGATTAAATCCTGGCCTGGCCTGGATATGCTTCCTACCTCATCAGTGGTAATTGTGCTGTCCCTGGTACTTTGCCCTGTATCCTTTATGGCACTAATGGCCTGGCAGAAGCAAAGGGTACAATGGTATATGATATTTGCCAGCGTAATAGGAGCGTTTGTAGTAGCCTTGGTGGCCATGGATGGGTGGGAACGTTTAAAGGAGATTTGGGAGCGTACCCAGTATCAAGATAAGCAGTAGCACATATCAAAATCCAAGATAAACTCACATCAGCAAGGCCCGGCTAAAGGAAATCCTGCCGGGCCTGCCATGAAACTTAATGAGCCGCTTTTTCTGAAAATTCTGTGATTACTAAATCTTCATATGGAACTCTGGAAGGCAGTTCGCCGCCCTCTTCTAAAATATTTTCTAAAAGCAGAAAGCTTTCTTCTTCAAAAACCGTGTTTTCTTTCCAGGTATTCTGGGATTTGTAGCGCTCGATGATGGTAGTCAAAGACTGCAGATCCGTTTCTTTAAATTGAGGCTGGATAACCTTTGCGATTTCTTCTGAAGAATGGGAGTTTACATAGTCTAAGCCTTTCTGGATCGCATTGGTAAACTGCTGGATGGTATCTGGATGGGATTCCAGATAGCTTTTTTTGACGCTGTAGGCGGTATAGGGTACATATCCGGATTCTTCCCCTAAAGATGCTACAACATGCCCGGTTCCCTCACGTTCCAAGGTGGTAGCGAAAGGCTCGAATTCAACAGTATAATCGGCATCGCTGGATGGGAAGGCGGCAGCGGTCAGGCCAAAATTAATACTTTGGTCAATCGACAAGTCAGTGGCCGGATCAATGCCATGCTTTTTTAGAATATATTCAAATACAAGCTGAGGCATACCGCCTTTCCGCCCGCCAATTACTTTTTTGCCTTTCAGGCTTTCCCACTGAAAATCTGATTCCGGATTCCGGCTCACCAGGAAATTTCCCGCCCTTTGGGTTAACTGGGCGAAATTAACGGCGTAGTCTTTTGAACCGTTGGCGTAAGTATAAATGCTTGCTTCGGATCCCATAAAACCGATATCTGCATCACCGGAAACCAGGGCAGTCATTACCTTGTCAGCGCCAGCCCCGTTTACCAGGGTTAAGTCAATTCCTTCTTCTTGGAAGTAGCCAAGTTCAATGGCGGCATATTGAGGGGCATAGAAAATAGAATGAGCCACTTCGTTTAAAGTAACCGGAGTTAAACTGCTAGAAGAGGTGTTTTCCCTGCATCCACAAAGGCCTATTATGGAAGCGGCAGTTATAACAGGCAAAAGAAGGCGAAAGGTACAAGATGGTTTCATAATTGTCCTCCTGATGGAAATCTTAATACTACATTTTATCAGGAAGGCAAGAAAAGGTTACTACTTTTTGCCATAAATTCAAGTTTTAAGAACATAGGATAGTTACAGAATAATAAGCAGCAAAAAATTAATTATTAATTGAATACAAAATTAATTGAATATAGAATCAAATTTTAATTGCTTACTGCTCTTGTAAAAGTTTTGCAAATCTGTTAAAATATTTTGACTAGCGGTATGGAAATTATTCAGACGGTTGATAGGATGTGCCTTAATAGCAGCCGAATCAATGATTCGTATTAAAATCCGGATGGAAGAAAGAGAAATAAAAATAGAATCAGAACCAGGATGTCTACGATAAACCAGGAGGGATGCTTATGATAAGCCAGACATTACGGGAAGCAAGAATGTATGAGGAAGTTATGGAATCAGGAATCGGGGAAAAGGAAAGACCAGCATTTCATCTTGCTGCCCGGGTAGGATGGATGAACGATCCGAATGGATTTTCTTATTATAATGGGGAATACCATTTATTTTATCAATATCATCCGTATGATTTGAATTGGGGGCCGATGCATTGGGGGCATGCGGCCAGTTCTGACCTTCTTCATTGGCATCATCTTCCGGCAGCGTTGGCTCCCGATACCTCTTATGACAGGGATGGGTGCTTTTCCGGAAGTGCTATTGTACTTCCGGATGGACGGCATATGCTGCTTTATACGGGAGTAATGAAAACTTCACAGCCAAACGGAAGTACAAAGGATATACAGACTCAGTGCGTGGCTATTGGGGATGGGGTCAATTACGAAAAATACAGTGGAAATCCAGTATTGTCTGCCCGAAATCTTCCGGAAGGGGGGAGCCCTTCTGATTTTCGGGATCCGAAAATTTGGGAAGAGCCAGACGGCACCTACCGCTGTGTGGTTGGTAATTGTGATGCCCATAAGGATGGGAGAATTTTGTTGTACCGAAGCAAGGACGGATTATGCTGGGAGTATGAAACGACGTTGGCGGTAAACCAAGATCGGTTCGGAAAGATGTGGGAATGCCCTGATTTTTTCGAATTGGACGGAAAGCAGGTGCTGCTTACCAGCCCCCAGGACATGCTTCCTAAGGGGTTTGAGTATCACAATGGAAATGGCACGTTATGCCTGATCGGGCGATTGGAGAAAGAAACGTATCAGTTCTGTGAGGAGAGAAATCAGTCAGTTGATTACGGCATTGATTTTTATGCTCCCCAGACAGTAGCAGCCCTGGATGGAAGAAGGATTATGATCGGGTGGATGCAAAATTGGGATACCTGTAATTTCCGGGGGATGGGTCTGCCCTGGTATGGGCAGATGAGCCTGCCCAGAGAGCTTCAAATAAAGGAAGGCCGTCTGATTCAAAAGCCAATACGGGAACTTGAAAACCTGCGTACCGGAAAGGTACAGTTTGAAAATGTTCTGGTTACAGATACCATTTGGCTGGATGGGATAAAAGGCCGTTTGATCGATATGGAAATGACGATCCGCCCGGAAGCAGGGGAAAGGCTTTTCCGGAAATTTGCAGTTTATTTTGCGCAGGATGAACGCTATCAAACTTCTGTTAGTTTCCGGCCTTATGAATCCATTGTAAAGATTGACCGGAAACAATCTGGCTCCCGCAGGGCTATTATTCATCAGAGAAGAAGCCTGGTAAAAAGCAGTGGTGGAGAATTGAAATTACGATTGATTTTGGATCGGTTCAGTGCGGAAGTATTTGTAAACGATGGGGAGCAAGTGTTATCTGCTGTTATCTATACCGATCAGCTTGCGGATGGGATCTCTTTTTTCGCAGACGGAAAAGCAAGGATGGATGTAGTCAAATATGACTTGCGGTTATAACTAATCAAAGATAACGGAAAAAGGAAGGCAGGCAATAAGGATAAATGGCTAGGTCACAAAATATTTGAAAATAGCGGAAGAAGGACAGGCGAGGGTAAGGCTTTCGCCTGTATTTATGCCCGCCATATGCACGCGCTATTTTGCGGTATCGTTTGCTTTTATTCGGTCAGAGTAAACCTGTGTACCTGTTCATTCAAGCCAAATTTCCCGTAAAACGTGTTCCGCTTCCGATGAAAACATTTTTCAAACATGCTTTAACAGGCAGGAGGGAGAAGACAGGATGGATCCACAGAAAAAACTGGCAGATATAAAAGCAGCCGTTAATCAAGTAATCGTAGGCAGAGAGGATGTGATTGACTGCCTGCTAGCCGCTGTAATTGCGGGAGGGCATGTTTTACTTGAGGAATTGCCGGGCACTGGGAAAACATTGCTTGCAAAAACACTTGCCAAAATTCTGGCACTGGAGTTTGGGCGGGTACAGTTTACTCCCGACCTGATGCCTTCCGACGTTACGGGAATCCATTATTATAATCAGAAGGCAGGGGAATTTGTCCTCCGCAAAGGTCCGGTATTTTCCAATATTCTTTTGGCGGATGAGATTAACCGGGCTACGCCAAGAACCCAGTCCAGCCTTTTAGAGGCTATGGAAGAGCGCCAGGTAACGATAGATGGGGAAACCTTGCAGCTTCCGGATCCATTTTTTGTAATTGCTACCCAGAATCCAATTGAAAGCACAGGAACGTTTCCGCTTCCAGAGGCTCAGTTGGATCGTTTCCTGATGAAACTTTCCTTGGGTCTTCCCGGAAAGGATGAGGAGCGGATGATTTTAAAACGGTTCGGACAGAAAGGTACAAATCCGTTTCACAGCTTAAAACCAGTATGCGGCAGGCAGGAGCTTTTGGAATTAAAACAGGCAGGGGAGGAAATTTTTCTTCATCCCCACCTGTTTGATTATCTGGTTGATATTGTCCAGGCTACTAGAGATTGTGAGCGCTTTTCCATCTTAGCAGGGGTAAGCCCCAGGGGAAGCCTGGCTTTTTATAAAGCAGTAAAGGCATATGCTATGGTAAAAGGGAGGGATTACGTGGTGCCGGAAGATATCAGGTCATTAGCCGTTCCGGTTTTATCCCATCGCCTGGCGATGCCAAGCTTGTACAAAGCGGAAGCATTGCCGGAATCCGTTATCAAACAGGTGCTGGATTCCATTGTGGTTCCGACAGAAGAGTGGCAGATAGCAGGAAAGGATAAGCAGGCCATTGGCAGGATGGAGTAAGGGAATATGGAATTTTTATGGATCGGGGCGGCAGCGTTCTTTGTCTTTTTTCTTCAGGGAATTTTGTATCAGAAAAATTGGGGAAAAGGGTTGGAAGCACAGATTGAATTTTTTCCGACAGCGATCTGGGAAGGAGATGGAGGGCAGCTAAAAGAAGTGATTAAAAACCGGAAGAAAATGCCCCTTCCGGTTCTTCACGTAAATTTACAAAGCCCACGGGGATTGAAGTTTGACAGTCAGGAAAACACAGCTATATCCGATCAGATTTACCGGCGTGATATATTTTCTCTGCTGCCATACCAGCAGATTACCAGAACCCTTTCATTTGTGGGAATGAAAAGAGGCTATTATCGGTGCAGTGAGGTGGAACTGGTAGGGCGGACTCTGTTTTTTCAGGGCCCTTTGGTGAAAAAACAGCCGCAAAAAGCGTTTCTTTATGTGTATCCGAAAGTTATTTCTATAGAGCTGGTAAAAGCGGCTTGCGAAGAAATGATGGGGGAATATTTATGGAAGAAAAAGCTGTTTGAGGATCCCTTTTCCTTTCAGGGAATCCGGGATTATGAACCATATGACAGTTTCCGCCAAATAAATTGGAAGGCATATGGGAAAACCGGACAATTAAAAGTAAATGTGTATGAGCATACAGCTATGGCAAAGGCAGAGATTTTGCTAAATTTAGAAGGCGATTTTGTATGGACAGAAGAGATTTTGACGGAAAGCGTAATACGGATTGGAGCCGCTTTTGCGAAGCAGTGGATTGCTATGGGAATTTTGGTAAGCGTACGGACAAATGGGAGGGAACAGGGAAGAGATGCGGTAGTGGAAGTAGGGTCTGGGGCCGGGCCGGAACATGGGGAAACCATCCTGAAGGCCTTAAGCCGGATTGATTTAGAGGAAGGTGTTGGGATCGGAGCCTGGAGAAGGAACCTGGCAAAAAGCAATGCGGAATCCCGATTTTGGAAAGGCGGCCAGAGGAAAGGGGATTTTTCCGGAATGATCCTCTATGTGTCACACAGCAGCAGGATGGAAGATGTAAGCAGCCTGGAATATTTGCGTCAAAAGGGCAGCCAGGTGCTTTGGATTTATCCGTTTACCCAAAAACAAAAGGGACAGGAAGGTTTTACATCATCGGGAAATGAAAAATGGGAAACCATTTACCGGGGCAAGAGGCTGAATTGGAGGGTGGAAGAATGACTCGGTTTCGGATGCTAAACTGGTGGATTTCACAAAAGCTTGATAATCTGCATATCATACTGGCGTTAATTGGCGTTTTAATTTGCCTGACAGGCATCATAAGAGGAGAAACCGAATTTTGCCGGTATGGATCAGCCGGATTAACTGTTTTGGGGGTGGTATATTTCCTTCATGAGAATTTGTACCGATTTCGCCAATATTTAAAAGATTATGGAAGCCAGGATCGTCTGCCGCTTCAGCGTATGAAGCAGATGAATGGAGTGCTCCTTCTGTTGTATTTGGCTGCTTTTTTCATTTTGGCAGAGGCTGGATTAAAATTGCCTTGGAAGACTTTAGGAAACTTTATGAAAACCGTATTCATTTCTGTAGTACGGTGGCTTTTCAGCTTGCTTCCTGCTGGAGAAGGAGAGAGTTTCGGGGAGGCGCCACAAACAGACGGTGGTTTTTTCCTGCCAGAGCTTATGCCGGGAAAAACGTCGCCTTTTATGGAATTTTTGGATCATGCCTTATATGGGCTGTTGATTCTTTTGGCAGCGGCAGGCATGGTTTGGGGGGTGGTACAGGCAGGAAAGAAGCTGGCAGCGTATCTTGGCAGCCTATCATTTGATGAAGATGAAGTTACATTCCTGAAACCAGACTCAATTCGGGAAAGGGCAAAAAAAGAAGAGAAACACCATATTTTTAAGTGGCGTGTGCCGTTTTTTAACCGACACAGCCAAGGAAGGATTCGGTATCTGTACTGGAGTTGCATTCAAAAAGGGATAAAAAAACAGAACGCCCAGCACTTGTGGCAGGGCATGCCTTATATGACGCCGGAACAGCTGGAGAAAGCTGCCGGAATTAGAGAACAGGCCATACATACATTGTATGAAAAAGCCAGATACAGCCAAAAAGGCTGCGACGCCTTGGATGAGAATCTGATGAAAGCCTGCTGCCGGCAGACTGGAGAAAAGTCTGCTGCCCAAGATAGTGACTGATAAAAGAATCCGCTCATAGCATATTAAAAAGGATATGCAAAGGGCGGATTTTTTGATTACCATAAGTTTATGTATGATTGTAAAAAATGAAGAAAGTGTATTGGCACGGTGTTTGGAGTCGGCAAAAGAAATTGCAGATGAAATTATTATTGTGGATACTGGTTCTGAGGATCAGACGAAAAACATTGCCGCTGCTTATACCGATCATGTGTATGATGAGGTCTGGCAGGAAAATTTTTCGGCTGCCAGAAATCAGGCATTTAAGCGGGCATCAATGGATTACTGTATGTGGCTGGACGCAGACGATGTGATTACAGAGGAAAACAGGAAAAAGCTGATCGAGCTGAAACAAACCCTTGATCCAGATACGGATATGGTAATGATGAAATATGTGGTTTCCGAAGATCAGGAAGGCAATCCGTTGTTTGTTTACTACAGAGAGCGCCTGATTCGAAACGGACGAGGTTTTCTCTGGGAGGGGCGTGTTCATGAAGCGATAACGCCTAATGGCAATGTGGTCTATTCGGATATCGCAATTTATCACCGGAAAACCAAGGTTCAAGATGAGTACCGGAATCTAAGAATTTATGAAAGCATGATAAAAAACAAAGAGGCGTTAAATGAACGAAGCCAATTTTATTATGGGCGGGAGTTAATGACTCACGGGCGGCATCAGGAAGGGATAGAGGTTTTGGAACACTTTTTGGAAGGAAATGGATGGGTGGAAAATAAAATTGAGGCCTGTCTGAACCTGGCCCGGTGTTATCAGAAGCTGGGAAGGCATCAGGATAGAGTAAATGCCCTGTTTAAAAGCTTTCTGTACGCGGCGCCCAGGGGAGAAGCGTGTTTTGAATTAGGAAGGTATTTTCAGGAACGGGAGCAGTGGAAAGAAGCTGTATTTTGGTATGAAACCGCGTTACGGATTTCACCTCCCACAGAAGGCGGAGGCTTTATTCAATGGGATTACTATGGATTTCTTCCGGAAATCAACTTATGTGTCTGTTATGACAAGATGGGGGATCAAAAGAAAGCTTATGAATATCATAAAAGGGCAATGGCAAGAAAGCCAGATGAAGAGGCAGTTAAGCAAAATCAGGAGTATTTTTGCGCATTGGGTCTGGACGAACCAATCCAGAATACAGGACATATGATAAAGTAGACCGAAAGCAGTCAAAGCAGTGAGGATGATGAGGAATGACCAGCTTGGAATATGACTCTTTGAATGTTTGCGGAATTAATTTTAAGGAGTGATGATATGTATTACGATTCGATTGAACAGAATTGTGGAGGAAATACCAACTGCCGAAGAAATTCGTGCTGTGGTGGAAACCAGGAATGCGGAAGCAGAAATTGCTGCCGTCCTCAGACAACATCCTGCTGCTGCCAGGGTTCCCAAGGCCCAAGAGGCCCAATGGGTCCTATGGGGCCAATGGGACCCCAAGGTCCACAAGGGCCGGTAGGCCCCATGGGGCCGGGGTTAAGTGAAGCCAGTCCATTTGAGCCAGGTAGGCAATATTTATTAGGTGATCTGGTATATTGGAATGGTGCCCTGTACCGTGCTAATACGAATTACCCGGTTGGGACGCCAGGATTGTCAAGGGATTTTGATTTAGTGACAGTCGCGGGCCCGACAGGGGCGACAGGCCCTGCGGGAGTCCAAGGGGCTCAGGGCCCTCAAGGTCCCCAAGGCCCCCAGGGTCTTCAAGGAGCCCAAGGTCCCCAGGGTCCCCAGGGTGAAGCAGGGGCAGTAGGCCCGCAAGGCCCTCAGGGATTGCAGGGAGTTCAGGGGCCTACAGGAGCCGCGGGCCCGGCTGGGCCAACAGGAGCCCCAGGTCCAGCGGGAGTTACCGGTCCGACAGGGGCCACCGGAGCAACCGGGCCTACAGGAGCCACTGGCCCGGCAGGAACAACCCCGATTTTGAATGCGTTGGTTGCTGTCAATGAAGCAGAACAAACGCCGTCTGCTAATACCGCGCTGCAATTGGCTAATAACCAGATGATTACCGGGAACGCTATTTTTCATTCACCCAACTTAGGCAATATCACGTTGCTGCAAAACGGATTCTATCAGATTCATTATAATACGGTTGCGACGAATTCTGCCGCTTCTATTCCAACGATTTCTGTGGGGGCACACCTGGCAAGTGGCGGTACTGTAATCCCAGGAACCACTTCAATTGCCAGCATTACAGCGGCTAATAATAATGTTATTCTAACGGGAACCACGATTCTGGAGGTGACTGCCGCGCCCGCTGAGATTACCTTGGTATCTGAAAATGCAGATGGGACGTTTCGTCATACTTCAATCATAATCCGCAAACTGGATTAGGCATTGATATAGGACTTGGCGAAAGGCGGGCGGCTTTGCAAGATTTTGCGGTGCCGCCCGCCTGTTATACTGATAGATTTTATGCAGGCCGGACCGTTTGTGGCAAATCCCACATAATATAATAGAACCGACCAAACAATCAAACTGCCATATAGTAAAGACTGTTCCGTGGCAAATGATTTTGCCGGTTTGCCATTTGGCTGAATCCGTCCGATTCACACCATGACAAATTACGCCTCTGATTCGTCATGAGCCAGTATTGTGAAAGAGCCAAAACTATGCCCTGTTGCCACAAGCGATTTGAAATGGGCATATGATGACGGGGCAGGTTATCATTAGCGGTAATTTGTAAGGTCTTAAGGGAAGCCAAAACAGGATAATTTGGGGAATGTTCTGGGAATATCATAAATCAGTTGCATTTTCCTAAAAAAAATTTTATAATTTTTATTACGCAGTATCCGGCAAAACGCTCCATTCCCGCGTTTTGCCGGATGAATGGGCTATACATGAAAATCTACTTGTATGTTTAGGAGGAGGATATATGATTTCACTGTACGAAGGCGGCGTTTACTTGGTAAATGGTTCCCAAATTGTTCCAGAGGCAGAGGCTGCGAACGTAAAAGCTTTGTTGGGAAAGGATGCTGATAAGGAAGAGGCCAGGAAAGGCACCATAGCATATTCGATTTTAAAGGAACACAATACTTCCGGAAACATGGATCACCTGAAGCTGAAATTTGATGCCATGGCTTCCCATGATATTACATTTGTGGGGATTGTACAGACTGCCAAGGCTTCTGGCATGGAGCGGTTTCCAATCCCCTATGTTCTGACCAACTGCCATAATACGCTCTGTGCGGTTGGAGGGACCATTAATGAAGATGATCATATGTTTGGTCTTTCGGCAGCGAAAAAGTATGGGGGAATTTACGTTCCTCCCCACATCGCCGTTATCCATCAGTACATGAGGGAGATGATGGCCGGATGCGGAAAGATGATTTTAGGCTCTGACAGCCATACCCGTTATGGCGCCCTGGGTACGATGGCAGTGGGAGAGGGAGGCGGAGAGCTGGTAAAGCAGCTTTTATGCGATACCTATGATGTGGCATATCCGGGAGTTGTCGCCGTGTATCTGGAAGGCCGCCCGATGCCGGGGGTAGGCCCTCAGGATATTGCGCTTGCCATTATCAGGTCTGTATTTAAAAATGGGTATGTAAAAAATAAAGTAATGGAATTTGTAGGGCCTGGCGTGGCATCTATGAGCACCGATTACCGGAATGGCGTGGATGTTATGACGACTGAAACCACCTGCTTGTCTTCCATTTGGCGAACCGATGAGGATACAAAGCAATACCTGTCCCTTCACGGAAGGGAAGATGATTACAGGAAGCTTGATCCGGCAGAACTGGCTTATTATGATGGCTGTGTGTATGTGGATTTAAGCAAGGTAAAGCCTATGATTGCCCTTCCATTCCATCCCAGCAATACTTTTTCCATTGATGAACTGAATGAGAATTTAGGGGATATTTTACGGGAAGTGGAAAAAGAAGGGGAAAAAATCGGAAAAGGCAAGGCTTTGTTTACGTTGACGGATAAAATCACGAATGGAAAGCTAATGGTTCAACAGGGCGTAATTGCCGGATGTGCAGGTGGCAATTATACGAATGTAATTGAAGCAGCCCATGCGTTAAAGGGCAGAAGCTGTGGATGGGATGAATTCTCGCTGGCAGTTTATCCTTCTTCCCAGCCTGTATTTATGGATTTAGTAAAGAAGGGGGCTGTTTCCGATTTAATGGAAGCCGGCGCTATTATCCGCACGGCATTCTGTGGCCCATGTTTCGGCGCAGGGGATACACCATGTAATAATGGACTCAGTATTCGCCATACTACCAGAAACTTCCCCAACAGGGAAGGCTCTAAACCAGGCAATGGGCAAATGGCGGCGGTAGCACTGATGGATGCCCGTTCCATTGCCGCCACAGCGGCAAATGGAGGGATCTTGACTTCCGCTCTGGAACTTGACTGCTGGGATTCCATTCCGGCATATGAGTTTGATTCCGCTTCTTATGATAACCGGGTCTATCAGGGATTTGGAAAAAGCGATTCCGAAAAAGAACTGGTTTACGGGCCGAATATTAAAGACTGGCCTCAGATGAGTCCGCTGTCTGACCATATTTTATTAAAGGTTTGCTCTAAAATTATGGATCCTGTAACGACTACGGATGAGCTGATTCCTTCCGGGGAAACCTCTTCTTACCGTTCGAATCCACTAGGTTTAGCTGAATTTACTTTATCAAGAAGAGATCCGGAGTATGTAGGCCGGACCAAGGAAGTG
Source organism: uncultured Lachnospiraceae bacterium (assembly GCA_910589195.1). GTDB lineage: Bacteria > Bacillota > Clostridia > Lachnospirales > Lachnospiraceae > Caccovicinus. The sequence goes on along the minus strand of CAJUTC010000005.1, from coordinate 96,928 downwards.
GACAGGCTGGAAAAGGCCAGGGTACAGGGAACGGATCCGGCAGAGTTAGAACCAGAGCTTAAGGTAATCTTTGACCAGATCCGTAAGCTCTCAGGACAGGAAGCGGTAAAACCGGCAGATATTGAGATTGGAAGTATGGTTTACGCGGTAAAACCAGGAGATGGATCCGCAAGGGAGCAGGCTGCAAGCTGCCAGAGGGTGATCGGTGGTTTGGCCAATATTACGAAAGAATATGCTACAAAGCGTTACCGTTCCAATGTAATTAACTGGGGTATGCTTCCGTTCCAGATGGAAGCGGCTCCGGAATTTGAAGTAGGCGATTACATCTATGTTCCTGGCATCCGCAAACTGTTGGACGGGGATTTAAAGAATATAAAAGCTTATGTGTTAGGAACAAATGTAAAGGAAATTACATTGTATCTGGCAGATATGACGCCAGAGGAGAGGGAGATTGTAAAAGCAGGCTGCCTGATTAATTTTAACCGGAACCGGATCCAAAAGAATCCTGCACGAAACAAATGATAACAGATAGCGAAATCAGTAGACTTTCAGACTTTAATGTGGTAATATAGTGGATACAGCGGTCTGTAACAATATCGAAGGCTGTTTTCGATCCAAAAGAGTAGGTTGGCCAATCTGCTTACAGAACGTTTCGGAATGCTTGGACGGAGTTTTGGGAGGAAAGGGCGGAATGAATAAAAAGATAAAAACGGAGGCAGTGGATCATCTTTTCCAGGCAGTTTTAACACTAAAAAGCCCAGAAGAATGTTATCTGTTTTTTGAAGATGTCTGCACTATCAACGAACTGCTTTCCTTATCACAAAGGTACGAAGTAGCTAAAATGCTGAGGGAAGGAAGCACATATCTGGAAATTGCGGATCAAACCGGTGCTTCTACGGCAACAATCAGCCGGGTAAACCGTTCTTTAAATTACGGAAATGACGGCTACGATATGGTATTTAAAAGGCTGAAAGAACAGGAGCTTCTTTTAGACGGGGAAGCTACAGGAGAGCGCGCAAACGAATAAGAAAACACGTTTCAATTGATTTATGAGAAATGCTGTAACAACTAAGAAAAGCCAAAGGTCTGAAACCAGCAGCCCTTTGGCTTTTTTTGCTGAGAAACATCCGGCAAAACCAGCTAGCAACGTGTTTTGCCGGATTCAAACACACTTAAGCATACGTTTGGATGTACTTTTTAGCGTTTCCGTTTTTCGGTTGCCGATAGGGGTTCTTCTTCCATGGAAAGCTGATCCACCAGGGTTTCAATCATCTGCTTTTTTAAATAAACATCAAAGGATAACTGACAGATAAAGGAGAAAAGTTGCAAGGATTCCTGTTCATTGCCCTCAGCGTCTAAAAAAGTGCTTTTAGAAATTTCAAATTTTTTGGAAACATCTTGTTTCAACATTTCCATGTGGGATTCCATCAGAGAAAATACTTCCTGATAGATACTTTCTAACGAGTTTTTAGAATGCCTTGACCTGGTTTCGCTTGTCTGTTCATCGGACTGACGCCCTGCTTCTGATACAGTAAAGTGTTTACTGGTAATAGGCTTAAAAATCTGCTGGATATCGTGGAAGGAAAGTAGATTTTTATAGTAATAAATAAAAATCAGCATCAGCATATGTTCCTTAGAATACTTTTTCTTTACGGGAGCAGGTAAAAGATTGTTTTTAGCATAGTTATTAATCATGGTTTTTGTGAGGACTTTATCTTCCGGATAGCGTTTGGAATGCTTTAAGTGTTCCTCCATAAAAGTGGTTACCTGATCCATATATAGCGGAATATTGGGGATTTCTTCCGGTTTAATATAGGTTAAGCTGTCAAGATAGGACAGCAATTCCGAAAGCCGTTCTTCATTCGTTTTCATATCATCGTCACCTCATATTACATTATATAGTATTAAAAACTAGATGACAAGAGGAGAAATGATTTATCTTTCATAAACTTTTGTCAATATCGGAAAAGTAAATGAATAAAAGCGGGATATTTTGGTTATTTTTAATGAATTGTAAAAATGTGTTGAAAAGTTACCCTGGGGGGGTATAATAAACATGATTTTGTAAGAAATCTTACAAAATCATGAAACGAGTATTCTCGGAACCACTTTGTGCCCAGATCATGCGAAGGGTTTTTGTTGGATGTGCACAAATTTATGAAGCATATACGAAAGAATGGTATGCAGGTGAAGTCCGGGTATGTCAGACAAAAACAAAAGCAAAAATGGGAATAAAGGAGGTGGGCGTACTCTGAGAGAAGGAGGAAAGCATGAGGTTGAAAAAATTTAAACAGCAAGTTGCGGCAGCATTGGCTGTTGCAATGTCAGCGGCTTGCGTCATGACACCATTAGCTGGCATCGGAACCCAATCAAGCAAAACGAAATCGGTTAAAGTTACCTTTAACGCAGGTGACGGCGGAACGTTTGATTTAGACAATCTAGGTTCAGGTTCTGACGTAAAATCGGTTAAAGCCTCCAGGTCCAACAGCAGCACAGAAACCAAGCTGGTTCGGACGTTTACCAAACTGGAAACCGATGATGATGGGTTTAAGTACACCAGTTTGTTTTATGGCGGCGAGGAAATGGGCGAGGATTATGAAAATATTATTACGCCCAAGGAAGGTCAGAAATTCTATGGATGGTATCATGAAGGCGTCAAAGTAGATGAAAAGATGAACATTTACAGTGATGTGGCTTTAGATGCAAGATGGTATGATACCAAGGGAAACCTTAGTGATGAGGAAAAGGAAGAACTGGCGGTTGAGGCAGATTTGGAATCTGGAAACGATCTGATTCTTGACCAATTAAAAGAAGAAACTACCATTGAAGATATTGCGGCCAATGAAGCGGTTCAGGAAACGCTGAAAGATAAAGGCTTGACCATCAATCCAACCAAGAAAATGTTCGGTTTGGATATCAGCGTACAGGGTAGTGCGAAAAAAGCAAAGATCACTATGAATGTACCAGATATGTTTGAAGATGCGGATATCCAAAATCTTGGCGTGATCCATTTCGAGGATGATTTTTCCGCAATCAAAGAGCTGATCACCCCAAGCCAGGTAAAGGTTGAAGATAACCGTATGACCTTTACCATGAACGGATTCAGCCCGGTTATTGTTGTTCCTATGGATGAGGATTCAGGAGATCCTAAGGTAACCATTAAGAATGTGAAAAATGGTTATCTGACCGCATGGACGGAAACCTACAATGAGGAAACACACAAGACCCAAAGGACGTATTTCCCCTTTGACGAGGCGGTTTCCTTAAAGGCCGGAACGGAGATCCATTTACAGCCTAAGGGATATAACTTCTACTATGCGGACGGGTGGCATGGACGGCTGGAATCTGTTTCCGCGGTTTTTGCGGATCCGGACAAGGAACCGGACAAAATTGAATTTACTGAGAACATTTATGATACAAGCTGTTCTTATCAGGAAACGGTTTATATGGTAAAAGAAAGCTGCACGATTGAGGCTGACTTTACAAGATGGGTGCCTAAGCCAGAATACGATGCGGATACCGATGATCCGGAAAGGGAGCAGCCGAAATTCCAGGTTCAGTTAAAGCCCTATAGTTCCGGAACTGGAAATTACAAGGGACGGGTATCCGTTAAAATGTGGAATGAGGATTCCAAAGAATATAAGGCGATTACTGGATACCAGGTGCGGATTGCTACAGAAAAAGAACTTAAGGATGCAAACATAAGCAATTGGTACGTTGAAAATATTGACAAGTTTACCTGTAAAGATAATGTGATAACCAGCAAAGGCACTCTGGAATTAGGAAACTATACCTTGCCAATTGTTATTGTATATGAGGATCAGGAATACCTGATGCCAAGGAAAGACTCCACGACTCCTTATACGGTGTATATGAATTTAGGAGAAAATGGAACTCTGTACCATGCAGTTATCATGGTAAAAGGATCTTACAACAGCGGCAGTATCCATTTAGCTTCCAGCCGTATTTCCATTAGCGGAAATGCTGTTTGGAAGGATGTAAAAAATATCCTGTTAGAGGAACTGGAAGATTCCTACATAGGCATTCCAAGCATGTACCATTATAGTGAGTTAAGCTGGCAGGACAGTGAGGGGAAAGAGCTTACTGACAATTATCAGTTTAAGGGAAGCGTTTCGGCATATACATTATTTAAGAAGGCAGACGGAACCAAATATCAGCCAAAGGCTCTTTATGATGACGGCCCCTTAAGTGATGTTACTTGTAAAGTAACCATTGAAAACGTTAACAACGGTTATATTCTTGCTTATACCGGAAATGGGGAGGAACGTGTATACCTTCCGATTGATGAAGCGGTAGAGCTGCCGGAAGGAACCAAACTCCATCTGTATGCCGAAGGGTATGAGCCTGACGAAGAGGATTGGGTTGGTACTTTAACTTCCTTAAAGCTGGTTACCAAAACTGGTGAAACAGAAATTATGGAAGAAGACTATACTTCGTATGATATTACGGTCGATCAGGATTTTACGGTAAAAGCTGTGTTTGCAAAGGTACTGCCATCAGAATGGACTCGTGACAGGTTCAGGCTGACTGCAGATGTTATGGATAACGCAGGAATATACAAAGGCAATGTAAGTTTAAGTGCTTGGAACGAGGAAACCCAAAAATATGAAAAGGCAGCTCCTTCCGAATACCAGCTTCGTTTTGCTACAGATGAGGAAATTGAATTTGCTGGCAGAAGCACGGAAAGTTTCGATAGTAGCTTATTTACCTATAAAGATGGCGTATTAAGCAGCGTGGAAGCACTGGAAGTGGATTCTTACCAGGTTCCATTTGTTATCACGTATCATGGGGAACAGATTCCCTTTGACGAAGATAACTTCTACACAGTTTCCGTTCCAGTTGGAATCAGTACTGTATTCTATCATGTTTGCACGGTTATGGATGGCCGGTATCAACTGTGGAACGGCAGCTACTATGTTGATACCGTAAGATTTGAAAAGAAGGCAGGGAATAAGTGGATCGTTGCCAAAGAACTGTTTGACAGCGAAAAACAGCCTAAGATGTACAATTACGATTTTGTAGAATGGCAGAATTACAAAGGCCAGGCTTATAAAGACGATTCACCTATGATAAACGAAAACGAGAATTCCAGATATTATACGGCATTTGACAGTTTTGTGAAAAAGAGCGACAATAAGACCCCTTATCATGTAGTTGCAAAGTATGGGAAGGAAGCACCTGTAAATCCGGATGATCCAGAGAATCCCAGCAGGCCAGGAGGCAATACAGGCAGTCGCCCAACTGGCGGATCTGGAAGCTCTGGCGGAAGACGCGGCGCAGGCCAGGATACTTACTATATGCATGGCAAATGGATTGCGGACGGCGCAAACTGGAAGTTTAAAAAGGATTCCGGGGAATTTGCGGTAAATGCATGGGGAGTGATTAATGGTTCTTGGTACTATTTTAATGCCCAGGGCATTATGGTAACCGGATGGAGCTTGATTAACGGACAGTGGTATTACTTTAACCCGGCAGAAGGAAGCGGCCAGGGGATTATGGTAACTGGCTGGCATCAGGATCCTTCCTACCAGGCATGGTTCTACTTTAATGAAAGCGGGGCAATGGTAACTGGTTGGAATCAGATTAATGGCAAATGGTATTACCTTAACCCGATTTCTAACGGTACCAAGGGTGCCATGGCTTCCGGCACATATATTGACACTTACTATGTAGGTGCTGACGGAGCATGGATTGCTTCCAATTAAATTATGAATACTTCTTTTATCTCGTTTAAGATTCTTTTTTAGGAGTTGGAGCTGCGTACTTAATACGCAGCTCCTTTTCCGTGTGGCTCTTTTTCCATGTGGCGAATTATGGGGCACTCCTTTTCATGACTGAAAAACTTTGAACTTTGCGTTCTGCCAATATCCCTGAAAAACGTTTTGACGAACAGGTGTTTTTATAGTAAACTGTTTAGGGAAGACGCGACATAAGCGCGAGCTTATAAATAAAGAAGAAAAGGCGGTAACCTATGAATCAATATGAAGCATTAAATGACAGGCAGCAGGAGGCGGTAAGCCATACAGAAGGCCCTGTGCTGGTGCTGGCAGGGGCAGGATCTGGAAAAACCAGGGTGTTGACTCACCGGATTGCCTATCTGATCGAGGAAAAGCAGGTAAATCCGTGGAATATCCTGGCCATCACCTTTACCAACAAAGCGGCAGGGGAGATGAAAGAACGGGTACAAAAGCTGTTAAGCGTTGGGGCGAATAGTGTTTGGGTCAGTACGTTTCACTCCGCGTGTGTAAGGATTCTTCGCAGATATTGCCAGTCTTTAGGTTATGACACCAACTTTTCCATCTACGATCCAGATGACCAGAAGGCTGTAATGCGCCAAGTATTAAAGAAGCTGGATGTGGATACCAAGCTTTATAAAGAGAAGGTTATGCTGGATTACATATCAAGAGCCAAGGACAAGCTGGTTTCACCAAAAGATTTTGAACAAAATGCTTCGGATTTCCGTGAAAGAAAAATTAGCCTGATTTATCAGACCTACCAGGATGAGCTGCTCCGGAATAACGCGATGGATTTTGACGATTTGATTGTAAAAACAGTAGAGCTGTTTCAAACCTGGCCGGAAGTGTTGGACTATTACCAGGAACGCTTCCGGTATATTTTGGTGGATGAGTATCAGGATACCAATTATGCCCAGTTTAAGCTGATAGAACTTCTGGCATTTAAGCACCGGAATTTGTGTGTAGTGGGGGATGATGATCAGTCAATCTATAAGTTCCGGGGTGCTGACGTGGCAAATATCCTGAATTTTGAAGCTGCATTCCCAGGATCTTACACCGTAAAGCTGGAACAGAATTACCGTTCCACCAAGAATATTTTAGCGGCGGCGAATGAAGTGATCTGCAATAACCAGGGAAGAAAGGAAAAAACCTTATGGACGGATAACAGCGAAGGCGTCCTTCCCAGGTATCAGCAATTTCCGACTGGAGAGGAAGAGGCCAAGTATGTTGCTAAGGCCTTAAGGGAGTTTCATCAGAAAGGACAAGATTGGAAGGACATGGCAGTTCTTTACCGAACCAATGCCCAGTCTAGGCTGTTAGAAGAATTCTGTATCCAGTACGATGTGCCGTATCTGGTGGTAGGCGGGATTAATTTCTACCAGAGGAAAGAAATCAAAGATGTGCTGGCTTATTTGAAAACCATTGCCAATGGTGTAGATGATTTGGCTGTCAGCCGGATTATTAATGTGCCTAAGCGTGGGATTGGCACGGTTACCATAGGAAAGCTGACCGTTTATGGGGCAGAACACGGGCTCCATCTGTATGATGTGGTGAAAGCGGCAAGCCAGGTTCCGGGAATCGGGAAGGCGGCCCGGAAAGTGGAATCTTTTTCCAGTCAGATAGAGGCACTGAGGGAAATTGCAAACGATCCGGAAAAAACTATCAGTGATTTAATAAAAGCGATTCTTCAAGATACCGGCTATCAGCAGGAACTGGAAGAGGAGGGAGAGGAAGAATCCCAGATCCGGATGGAAAATGTTGAGGAATTAATCAACAAAGCAGTCAGCTATACAGAACATGCGCAAGAGCCCAGTTTGGATGAATTTTTAGAGCAGGTTGCGTTAGTAGCGGATATTGACCGGATGGATGAAACCAGAAGCCGGGTTACGCTTATGACGCTCCACAGCGCAAAGGGACTGGAGTTTCCGGTTGTATTTCTTTCTGGTATGGAAGAAGGCTTATTCCCTAGTATGATGGCCATATCTTACGAAGATTTGGAAGCGGTTGAAGAGGAGCGAAGGCTTTGTTATGTGGGAATTACCAGAGCCAGAGAAACACTGATCTTTACCGGAGCGAGGCTGCGGATGGTTCATGGAGAAACCAGATATTTAAAAACCAGTCGGTTTATTGAGGAAATTTCAGAAGAACATTTGGACAAGGGAAAGCGCCCCGCCGTTTTCCAGGGGCAAACAGCTTTTTCTGATGGAGGGGCTGGCCTTTACCGGGCTAAGGGGGATGGGCCTTTTGGAGGATTGTCAACAAAAAGGGGAAGCGTCAGCTCCTTTGGGCCAGGTAAGATGGATGAGAAGAAAACCGCCTTTGGAAAATCATTTACCGTTACAAAGGCCAGCAGCCTGAATTATAAAGAAGGCGATCGGGTTCGTCATATGAAATATGGTGAAGGCGTGGTTCATGAAATTAAGGATGGAAAAAAGGATTATGAGGTTACCATATGTTTTGATCAGGCAGGAGTAAAACGGATGCTTGCTTCTTTTGCAAAGCTGGAACGGGTGGAAGATTTGTCCGGTGAAGAGGGATAAGCCATCAGGCAATAACAAGGCAGAGGAACAATCTTATGAAACGTAGCAGAAAAAAATCGCATATTTCCGAAATTTAGGATAGTAAAATAGAAGAAAAAATGGTATACTTACTTTAAGCGGAATGATAGCGCGAAAGAAAGCAGAAAGGACGTGTAATTTATGAGCATGAACCGGTTTGACGCAATGGGCAGAGAGGCCAGGGATCGGGTGGAGGAGATTATGAACTCTACCAGATTAAATGATTTCTTACACAGAAAAGAAGAAGAAGAGAAGCAGAAGAATTGCATTCTGTGGATTTTGGCCATTATCGGTGTGGTAGCGGCGGTAGCAGCGATTGCCTATGGCGTATATCGTTTCTTCACCCCGGATTATCTGGAGGACTTTGAAGACGATTTTGAAGACGACTTTGATGATGATTTTTTTGAAGATGAGGAAAAGCCGGAAGAAAAAGCAGTAAAGGAAGAGAAAGAAGAAGAGAAGCCGGAAGAATAGTGGTAGATGAGTTTGTATGCCTCTGGAAACAGAGGCATATTTGTATGTTGGGGCTGCAAAAATCGGTGCGGGAAATGTCAGAAAACGAAACGTTGTTACATGTTCCATAGATATGTCCATTCGAAGATGTGCCGATTAAAAGCCCGGATGGCCGGATGCTAATCATGCGGAAAAGCCATTGAGGCAAGCAGCAGGATGAAAATAAAATCCAGATAAAACAGGAGTTAATATAAATTATGAAAAAAGGCGATCAGTTTGAAGGCATTATCGAAACGGTAGAATTTCCCAACAAGGGGATCATAATGGTAGAAGGGGAGCGGATTGTAATTAAAAATGCCATTCCTGGACAGAGGGTGCGTGGGATTGTAACGAAAAAGCGAAAAGGAAAAAGTGAAGGAATGGTTTTGGAACTGCTGAAAAAGGCGCCAGGGGAATTAACAGAAGGGGTTTGCCCGCATTTTACTCATTGCGGAGGCTGCATCTACCAAAGCTTGCCCTATGAACAGCAATTAAAGCTGAAGGAAAGGCAGGTGAAGGGGCTTTTGGATAGCGTATGTCCAGATGGAAGTTATGAGTGGCAGGGGTTAAAACCAAGCCCCATATCAGCCGGTTACCGGAATAAGATGGAATTTTCTTTTGGAGATGAGGTAAAAGGAGGCCCGCTTGCGTTGGGGATGCACAGGAGAGGCAGTTTTTATGATATTGTCACCACAGAAAGCTGCCAGATTGTCCATCCGGATTTTTGCCAGATTCTTACAGCTACAAGAGATTATTTCGCCGCGCAGCAGGTGCCGTTTTATCAAAAACTCCGTCATGTAGGTTATCTGCGCCATCTTTTAGTGCGCAGGGGAGTGAAGACCGGGGAAATTTTAGTAGATTTAGTAACAACTACCAGGCTGGACTGGATTTTGGGAGAGGGAGTAGAAGGCCAAGAGGAGATTTGCAGGCAGGAGGAAGAGAAGCTGCTGAATGGATGGAGGGACAGTCTTAAGAACCTTCCACTAGAGGGAACCTTAAGGGGAATCCTCCATACAAAAAATGACAGCCTGGCAGACGTGGTGCACAATGACAGCACAGAAATCCTTATGGGGCAGGATTTCTTCTACGAGGATTTGCTGGGACTCCGTTTTCGGATTACCCCCTTTTCCTTTTTTCAGACCAATTCCCTTGGGGCAGAGGTTCTGTATCAGATCGTCCGGGATTATATTGGTGACACAAAGGATAAAGTAGTATTTGACTTATACAGCGGAACGGGAACCATTGCCCAGGTATTGGCTCCTGTCGCTGCTAAGGTGGTTGGGGTGGAGATTGTGCCGGAAGCAGTGGAAGCGGCCAGGGAAAACAGCGTAACCAACCGATTGGATAACTGTAGTTTTCTGGCTGGCGATGTGCTGAAGGTGATGGATGAGCTGGAGGATAAGCCGGATTTAATTGTGCTGGATCCTCCAAGGGATGGGATTCACCCCAAAGCCATGCCGAAAATAATCCGATTCGGGGTGGGACGGATGGTATATGTATCCTGTAAGCCAACCAGCCTGGTGCATGATTTGGTGTTGCTGAAGGAGGGAGGATACAAGTTAAGAAAGGCGTGCGCGGTGGATCTGTTCCCGGGAACCTCGGGGATTGAAACAGTGGTGTTGCTTTCCAAGGGAGAAAACAGTTATGGCAGAGAAGAAAAAATCAGCGGTGAATGTGATAATTGATGGAATATCAGGGATTTTCCTTCCAATCGTGAATCTTTTAAGCGCGGCGGGCATTTTAAAGGGGGTTCTTGCGGTCTTGAGCGCTGCAGCAGTCCTTTCCGCAGAAAGCGAAACGTATTTGGTCTTAAATGCTATGGGTGACAGTCTGTTTTATTTTTTGCCCATGATACTGGCATTTACGGCAGCCAGGAAATTTGGGTCAAATCCGTTTACTGCTGTTGTGATTGCAGGCATTTTATTGTACCCTTCCCTTACAACGCCCCTGGAAGCGGGGGAAACTCTGCGTTTTCTGGGATTTCCGCTGAAGGGGGTTACCTATCATTCGAGTGTAATTCCGATGATTCTTGCCGCGGGGATGCTGTACTTTGTAGAAAGGCTGCTGGAACATGTGCTTCCGGATCTTGTAAAAGACTTTCTAACCCCGCTTTTGTCTATTTTGGTAGTTGGGTTTACTACCTTATTTTTATTTGGCCCCTTTGGCGCTATGGTGGGGGATGTGCTTGCTATTGGCTATGGGTTTGTCTATGGTCTGTCGCCGGCTATTGCCGGTTTCTGTTTGGGAGCCGTGATACAGCCTATGGTTGTGTTTGGATTCCACTGGAGCTTTATCTTGATTGGGATGAATAATATTATGGTGAGCGGACAGGATACGGTGCTTGCCCTTATGGGGCCAGCGGTTTTTGCCCAGTCCGGGGCAGCGCTAGCTGTGATGATAAAAAGCAAAGATAAAGCCTTTCAGACCATCTGTGCCTCAGCGGCTTTATCTGCGCTATTTGGAATCACAGAGCCAGCAATGTTTGGGGTGAACCTTCCAAGGAAAAAGCCGATGGCCGCAGTCTGTGTTGGCGGCGGAATCGGCGGCATCCTGGCCGGAATTTCCGGCGCAAAGGCCATGGCTTTTGCATTTCCCAGCCTTGCCGCTCTTCCGGTTTTTTATGGAAAGGGATTTGGCTTATATGTGGTTAGCTGCTTGATTGGGTTTGCAACGTCGTTTGCTGTAACGATGTCCCTAAAATTTACGGTGGATATCCCATATCAGGATTAATCCAACATATGGAAAAGATTGAAACCGATTACAATAGACAGAATAGTATGGGAACAACAAAATTTGGAAAAATAGATTATTTTTATTTGATATATTCCGATAGATATGATATGATTTATAGGGTTATATTTGCGCTTGTAGTTCTTAAAGGGAAAGAGTACAGGAAAGAGGCCAGGAATTGTACTGGCTGCCTTCTGTACGAATAGTTGAGGGAATATATGTCAGATCGAAATTATGAAATTCTTTTTGCGTATTTACAGAACATTTTGCAGGATCCCCAGATCCAGTTTCCGGAACACTTGCAATTGGATGAACCATACCAGAAATTTGGAGAACGTTTAAAACAGCTTCATTCGGATTTAAAACGGCTTACCTGCCAGGCCGAGCAGGTGGCGTCAGGGGATCTTTCTCAGCATACATCATTTTTTGGGAACTTTTCAGATGCCTTTAACACCATGGTGGATCAGCTTCGGGAGAGGGAGGAGCTTCTGAAAAAAGAAGCAACCCATAAACAGGATCAGGAAGCTGTGACAGAAGCTTATAATCATCTCCTGACAGAGCTGACAAGAAAGCGAAGTGAGTGGATTCTGGTAGTGGATGTGGAGAAAAAAGACATCCTGTTCTGTAATAAGAAAGAATTAGAGGAAGTAGAGAAATTTGTAGAAGGCGATATTTGTGATATTTGCCGACACAAGCTGTCATTTAAGCAGAATATTTTAAATTGGAGTAGTGAAGATCCGTATTCAATCTGGGAAGCGGAAGATAAGAATGGATATTTTTACCAAATCACATCATTCCTTACGGAATGGCAGGGCCGTAAGGCTTATGCCCATGTGATTATGGATGTGACGAAGGAAACCAGGGAAGCCAGGCAGCTTGCCAGCAAGGCCTATCATGATCCGGGAACCGGAATTGAGAACCGACGGTATTTTGAGGAATATATGGCGGAGATTATGGAGGAGAAGCGGGAGGTTACGTTGTGCTACATGGATCTGGACGGGCTAAAGTATGTAAATGACAGATTCGGCCATTTAGAGGGGGATGAGTATATCCGTAGTTATGTGGCCGCGATTAAGCCTAAGATCCGTACTACAGATGTATTTGCCAGGATAGGCGGAGATGAGTTTTGCCTGGTTTTTCCTGGCTGCCATAAGGAAGTGGTAACGGAAAAAATCCAGGAAGCGTTACAGCAGATGGTAGATGGGAACCAGAAACCCTATCCGGCCAGCTTCAGCTTTGGGATTATTGAGCTTCATAAAGAAGATGGAAATATGGCTTTAGAAGAGGTCTTGGAAAAGGCGGATACTGAGATGTACATATGCAAAAGACAGAATAAAAAGAAATTCCACAGTAACCGGGAGGTGCGATGACAGGCTGGGGAATCAAAAAGGGTTTCCTGAATTTAATATGAAAAAAGATTTAACAGAAGGAAATGTAATGACGGTGATGCTGAAGTTTGCTGGTCCTATGATACTGGGCAATCTGCTTCAGCAGTGCTATAATATTGCGGATACGCTGATTGTAGGCCGTTTTTTAGGGCCGGATGCCTTGGCGGCGGTAGGCTCCGCTTATACATTGATGACATTTTTAACTTCCATTTTAATTGGTCTTTGCATGGGAAGCGGATCCGTGTATTCCTTTTATTTCGGAAGAAAAGATGAGAGGCGAATGAAAAACAGCATGGCCATCGCTTTTGTGCTGATTGGCCTGGCAGCGGTAGTGATGAACTTGTCCGCGTATGCTGGAATGAGGCAGATCTTGTATCTTCTCCGTGTGCCTGCTGAACTTTTCGCTATGATGGAAGAGTACGTGGCCGTTATTTTTGCCGGCATTGTATTTGTATTTTTATATAATTATTTTGCCTTTTTGCTTCGGGCAGTGGGAAATTCGGTAACGCCGCTGTGGTTTTTAGGCGGCGCGGCTTGTTTGAATATTGTTCTGGATTTGCTGTTTGTAATTAATTTTAAGCGGGGAATTCAAGGGGCGGCAGAGGCAACAGTGATTGCCCAGGCATTTTCCGGCATTGGTATTGGAATTTATACCTGGATAAAAGAACCAGGGCTAAGGCCAAAAAGAACGGAACTGTGTTGGGAAAAAGGGGCTGTCCGGGAAGTTTTGCGCTTTTCGGCAGCGGCATCCGTCCAGCAGTCGGTAATGAACTTTGGAATTTTAATGATTCAAGGTCTGGTGAACAGCTTTGGACCGGCAGTAATGGCGGCCTTTGCGGCGGGAGTAAAAATTGATTCCTTTGCCTATATGCCAGCTCAGGAGTTTGGAAATGCTTTTTCTATCTTTACATCTCAAAACCATGGGGCAGCTCGGAAGGATCGGGTGAAAGAGGGAATAAAAAGCGCAGTTTTGGCATCGATGCTTTTTTGCGTTGGAGTATCTGCCCTGGTATATGGACTGGCTCCATGGCTGCTGCGGATATTTATTGATGGAAAAGAGAGGGAACTGATTCAGATTGGGGTATCTTACCTTCGGATCGAAGGAGCCTTTTACTGTGGGATTGGGATTTTGTTCCTTCTGTATGGATATTTCAGGGGAATTGGCCAGCCGGAAATGTCGTTGGTTTTGACAGTAATTTCTTTGGGAACCCGGGTGGCTTTGGCATATTGCCTGTCGCCCTTTCCGGCTATCGGTGTGCTTGGAATCTGGTGGGCCATTCCCATCGGATGGCTGTTAGCGGATCTGGCGGGGTTTTGGAAGATTCAAAGAGGAAGCCTGCAAAAGGAAAATGAGCAGGTGCAACAGGACAGGTAACGTTTGAGAATTGAAACGCAAGAGGATTCCGAACGTATGAAAAAGGATAGATTGAGAGAAAGGGCTGTTTCAATTGCGGCAATGGCGATTGGAACAGCCCTGCTTGATCTTATATTGGAAAATCCTTTGGATTTTCTATTTAACAACAGTCCATAGCAGGATTCTTTTATATGAAGCGATCCTGGCGGCACAAAGGAATCGGAGATGTGCAAGGATTTTTATGTGAACACTAGGATAAGCAGCCTGGCAGGAGGTGTCCGTTTATCGGGGATATACAAGTTTTTACGGCAAAGTTTTTATGCAAAGACAAGGTTATAGGGAAAGGCCGCCTCTGGCCTTTGCCCGGCGATCCAAGATAGACTGGATTACCGGAACCATAAAGATGGCCACGATTCCGCCGGCGAAGCCATTGTTATAAAGGTTCATTCCGCCATAAACGATTCCCACATTTAGTGCCACCGAAGAGTGGAGATATCCGGCTATTAGGCCGGCAAGAACACCAAATTCACCGGCAATGGGAGCTAAGGTAGTGGAAAAGAGCAGGGCTAGCATGGGCGAAGGGTCGTAGATGTTCCATTCTTTTGTCAGGCTTGCCACAAACACGCCGAACATGATGGGAAATATATTGCGGATATGTTTGCCGGTGGCGCTAAATCCCACAATTGTAAAAATACCGCCTATTGTGGGGCCGTTTAGATCGCCGCCTACAGCGATTGCGAAGACTGTGGCGAACAGGCCGTTAAGGCCCATATTAATAATGGTAGCAGGGCCGCCGTATTCTTTCAAATAGTCTACGCCCAAACCGCTGTGTTTTAATAGGGCAAAATAGTTGTTTAGGCCTTCCGTCCGGCCAAACAGCAGGCCGGATAACACCATGCCGCCAAACAAAATGCCTAAAATCACGGCAAAACTCCCGTTCTGCCCAGTTGACCAGATGAGGCGGGACGCTGTTTCGATGCCAAAGGATTTGAAAAGAGATACGATTACCGTAGCGATAATGCCAGAGGCAAAGCCTACATTATAGAGGGAGTAGCCTTTATGGGCAAAATGGACATGAGTTGCCAGGGGTGGCAGCACAAAACCGATTAAGACTCCTACAGCGATGCACAAGATAAAACGGAACACGATGGGAAGGCCGGGAATCTGCATGACCTGGGTAATGATCGGGGAAAGGCTGGTTCCGTAAAGACCAATATAGAGATACCGCCTGACAGAAGTTTTGTGGTATTTTGCGTACAAAAAGATTCCGGAAAGAATTGCCCAGATATTAAACAGGTTTTTCCCGAATAAAGAGAAGCCGAACATAAGGCAGCAAGATGTGATGGTATGGCCGTCCATGTCCATATCCAGAATATAAATCATCAGAATACTCATCAAGGTGAGAAGACCGGCGTTTGCGAAGGCAGCGCCGACTCCGCCGATCAGAAAGTAGTCGGTTATCAGAAAGTCTGGTTCTGCGATTATCGTTTTGATACCGGACAGGATTTGGTTTGGGGTTTGGAAAATCAAGCCCACAAGAATAAAATAAGTAGGAATTAATGCCAAAAAGAGAAATTTTTGCTTCCGGGTAACTTGAGGATCCTTATAGTTTTCTGACTTTGGCTCTTGAATGTTAAGGTTCAATGGCTTTTTCAACGGTTTCAACAGCTCCTTCCAAAATAAAATATCTGTTCTTCTACTATCATAATAGATTTATCAAAATTTTAAAAGAAGAAAATGAAAAATACATAAAGTTTTACAAAAATACTGGATATTTTTCCGCCTTAATGGTAAAATTCATGAATGAAACCGAATACGCGTCCCTTAGGCGTGACAGGTTTTGTAGTTCAAGAAAGAAGACGGACAATCAGAAATAGACCGATTTGGTTTGTGAAATATAACTGGACAGAACAATAGATGTGACAAAAAGAAGAAAGGAAGGACAGAAATGTTTGCGATTGGTTCAGCAGAGGAAAAAGTTGTGGGTACTAAATTAAGGGTTCCCAAAGAATATAATCTAAACAAAAAGGGGAGGAAGATTTATGGTCTTTGGATGGGGGAATTTACGTTGCATTTATCAGACGAAAAGGAGCCGCTCCGGGCAAAAGGAGGAAAGAACGGCATGATTTTTGACGTAAAGGTTCACACGGAGTCCACAATCGAGGTTCCCAGGAGCCTGGATGGAAAGACCGCGTTGATAACAGGAAGAATTTCTTCGATTAAAATACAATTCCAGTAGGGGAAGACCACAGTATGTGTTTGTGTTCGATTCAGACAACAGGGGCAGGCCATTTAGGCTGTAGCGGGAGGGATTATGCGTTTGTTCCATATTTCCGATTTGCATATCGGAAAGCAGCTTCATTTTTATAATTTAAAAGAGAACCAGAGGCTGATCTTAAAACAGATAGTAAGGCAGATCGATCAATATTGCCCGGACGCGCTCCTGATTGCGGGGGATGTGTTTGATAAATCGGTGCCTTCCGGGGAAGCCTATACGGTGTTTGATGAATTTTTAAATGACCTGGCAGATTGTAAGCATCCGGTTTCTGTCTGCGTGATTGCGGGAAACCATGATTCAGCGGAGCGGCTCCAATATGCCAGTTCTTTTTTGGAACGGAACCGGATTTATATTTCAACGTTCCCTCCTAAAGGCCAGGAGGAGCATTTAAAAAAGGTAGTGCTTCAGGACTCGTTCGGAGAGGTGTTTGTGTACCTGCTTCCATTTACAAAACCGGGGTATGTGCGGCACATGTTCCCGGAAGGAACCAGCGTCAGTTACCAGAGGGCCATAGAAGAAATTCTTAGCCGGGAGGAAATTGATTTTACAAAGCGGAATGTACTCCTGTCCCACCAGTTTTATATTTCAGGAGCTCAGTATCCCAAAACATGTGAATCGGAGCAGGCGTATATTTCGGTGGGAGGGATCGACAGTGTAGACGTATCTTGCGTAAAAGAGTTTGATTACGTGGCGTTAGGGCATCTTCACGGCTCCCAGTGGATGTTAAAACCGGGTATCCGCTACTGCGGAACGCCTCTTAAATATTCTGTCAGTGAAGCCAGCCAGGAAAAGTCCATTACCATGGTGACATTAGAGGAAAAAGAAAAAGAAGCCAAGATTGAAACCATCCCGCTTGTTCCTGTTCAGGACGTAAGGAAAGAAAGGGGAACTTTGGAGGAAGTATTAGAGCGGGCAAAAAAGCTGCAAAAAGACCGTCGGAAGGATTTTATCTCCGTGACGTTAACCGATGAAGCGGAACGATTCCGGCCAAGGGAGCAGTTGGAAGAATACTACCCATTTCTGCTAGAGGTGAAAGTGGATAACAGCCGAAGCAGGGTGGAGCTTTCAGAAGAATCGCAGGTGGCGCATGTGCTGGATCCGATGGAAGCCTTCCGGAACTTTTACCAGGAAATCCAGGGGGTTCCCATGAATCAGGAAGAAGAGGAGCTGATTCTGGAAGTGATTCAGAAGGCAAAGGAGGAGGAAGCATGAAACCGGTTTCATTAATCATGTCAGCTTTTGGCTCTTACGGCGGCGTGGAAACCATAGATTTTAGCAAAATGGATCATGGGGTATTCCTGATTACCGGGGATACTGGGGCAGGAAAGACGACGATTTTTGACGGGATTACCTTTGCCTTGTATGGGGAAACCAGCGGAGGAAAGCGGGAAGGGGAAATGATGCGCAGCCAGTATGCCTCAGAGGATACGCCTACCTTTGTGGACTTTACATTCCGTTACAAGGGGGAGCATTACCGGGTGATCCGGTATCCCAGGCAGTTTCGGGCAAGTAAGCGGCGGAATAAGGACGGGACTCGTACCCTTGTGGAGGAAGCGCCAAAGGCGGAGCTGATTCTTCCAGATCAGTCGGTGTTTCCGGGAAAGGTCAGAGAGGTGAACCAAAAGCTGATTTCGATTCTGGGTTTGGATGGAAACCAGTTTACCCAGATTGCCATGATTGCCCAAGGCGACTTTTTAAAACTTCTTCAAGCGCCTTCAAAGGAGAGGAAAGAGATTTTCGCAAAGATTTTCAATACCAGGATTTATTCCGCGATGGAAGAGGAATTGCGGGCCAGGGCGAAAGTCTTAGCCGGTGAATTGGAAGAAAATAAAAAGAAACTCCGGAGGGAAATGGAGGATGTGGAATTGATTCCAGGAAGCGCCTTTGGGGCGGAATGGGAAGAAATAGAGCATTTTTCAGAAAGCGGGTTTGAGCCGATTTTAAATCTGGTGGAATGTGTGATGGCTGAGGCCTGGGAGAAAGAAACTGTATTGAGAAAGGGATTAGAGGCCTGCCAAAAGGAACAGGAAAGTTTAAATCAGCTTATTGGCCATGCAAGGGAGCAGAAGCAGCTTTTTGTCCAGTTTGATCAGGCTTTGAAAGCTTGCGGGAAGCTGGATGACCGGAAAGAAGAGATGGATAAGCTGGGGATGGAGGTGGAGCAAGCCAAACGAGCGTCTAAAGTTAAGCGGAAAGAAGAGAATTGGAAAGAAAAGGAAAAAGATGCAAGCGTATGCCAAAGGGAGATTGCCAAGTTGGGGCAGCAGCTTTTTGAGCTAGAGGCAAAAAAGGGCGCCACACAAAAACAAAAGGAGCAGGCAGAAGAAGCGCTTAGGGATGCTATCCCCAGGCTGACGGCAAAGATTGAAAAAATTCAGGATAGCCTGGCAGAATATGACCGCTTAGGGGAATTGAACAGGCAGAGCAGGTTATTGGAGCAGACCAGGGCAGCCCTTTCTACTCAAAAAGTGGAGTTGGAACGAGAGCTTTTAAAGGGCAAGGAGCGGTTAAAGGCGCTTACGCCGTTAATGGAGCGGGAACAGGGGCTTCGAGAAACACTTCCGGTTTTGGAACATGAAACCGAGATGTTAAAGGAACAAAAGGAAAATCTGAAAAAGTTTGGAGCTTCCTTAAAGCTGGCAGCCAGGTATCAAGACCAGGTAAAGGAAGAGGAACAAGAGTATGAGAATGTTAACTGGCAGGTGAAGGAGAATACGGTCCATTACGAAACGCTCTACAGCCGTTTTCTGGAAGGCCAGGCCGGCTTTTTAGCCGCTTCTTTGAAAGAAGGATCTGCCTGCCCGGTCTGCGGTTCCATCCATCATCCAAACCCGGCGAAAGGGAGTAGCCTGGCAGTGGAGCGAAGGAATCTGGACTTGGCAAAACAGAAGATGCAGCAGGCAACCACACAGATGCAGCAAGTCTATGAACGGCTTCAGAAACAGCGCCAGCAATACGAAGGCCAAAAGCAGGTAGCGGATTATGAAGGACGCCGCCTTTTGGGAATGCAGGTAGAAGGAAAGAACATACAGGAATTAAATGATTTGGGGAAGGCGGCATGGAACCGGTGCCAGGAAGAGTTAGAGGAAAAGGAACAAGCCAGGAGGCAGGCTCAGGCAGCAGAGGAGCAGCTTGGGCTCCATAAAAAAGAAAAAGAAGATCTGGAACAGCTTCAGGAACGTTACAGGGCCAAACAGGAGGAACTGGAACGGAAGCAAAAGGAGCTGGAAATTCAAAAAGCTTCTATTATTTCCCGGATTCAATTGATGGAACAGTCCCTTCAATACAAAGAGAAAGAGCTGGCTATAAAAGCCTGCCGCCAGGCTCAGGAAGAAAAAAAGGAGCTAGAGGAACGAGCCAAGGAGGCAGACAGGCAGTTCCAGGAATTGGAAGGGCAGATAAAAACCTGCCAGGGCAGCCTTACGGTGCGAACCTCTAATGGAGAACGGCTGTGTCAGGAAGTGGCAAAAGGGAAGGAAGAATTTTTTTGTGAGCTGGAAGGGCAGGGATTTTCATCCCGTGAAGAATACGGTCTGGCGCTTAGGGCGGAAGATTGGCAGAAAGAGGCCAGTGAGCGCTGCCTGGAATACCGGGAAGACCAGATCAAAAGCCAGGAGCGGCTTACGCACTGCCGCATGCAGATCCAGGGAAAGGAGCGGATTCAAACAGAAGGCCTGGAAGAAAAATTAGAGCATGAGCGAAGGATTCAAAAGGAGCTGGAAAAAGAAAGCCGTCTGGCATACCATATTTACACAAAAAATAGCGGGGTTTTAAGCCGCGGTACGGATTTGTGGAATGCCAGAAAGAAGCTGCGCTCTGCCTATGAATTGGTAAAACGTCTGGATGATACGGCTAACGGCAAAGTAAGCCAGCGCCATATGAATTTTCAGACGTATATCCAAAGAAGCTATTTTTCTATGATAATTAAGGAAGCCAATAAGCGCTTGTATCAGATGTCGTCTGGCCAATTCCTGTTAAGGTGCCGGGACATGAAAGAATTAGGATCCCAAGGTGAGGTGGGGCTTGACTTGGACGTATACAGCTTGGTAAATAACCAAATAAGAGATGTGAAAACACTCTCCGGAGGAGAATCCTTTATCGCGGCGTTAGCTATGGCGCTAGGAATGGCAGATATGATACAAAATTCAGCAGGAAGTATCCGGATGGATACCATGTTTATCGATGAGGGCTTTGGGTCTTTAAGTGAAGAGGCCAGGATGCAGGCCATTCGGATTTTAAGTGAATTGTCCGACGGAAAACGTCTGGTAGGCCTGATTTCCCATGTAACGGAGCTGAAAGAACAGATCGAAACAAAACTGGTGGTAACAAAAGGAAAGAACGGCAGCAAGACTGAATGGAATTGAGAAAAGATTCATAAAAAATCAAGATAGGAACATATTAAGAGGTAGGATCTAAAAGCAGAACAAACATAGAAAGGAATTGCGGATATGAGCAAACATTTTGATGCGCTAAAGACCCATTTGGATCGCGCGATGGCGCTTAAGACAGCGCTGGCTTTGTTTGAGTGGGACAATGAAACCTTAGCGCCAAAAGAAGCGGGAGAGCTGACAGGAAATGTAATCGGCATTTTATCAGGCGAGTATTTTCAGGCGGTCAATAATGATCAGGTAAAGGAACTGGTAAAGGCCTGCAAAGAAGATGGCACCCTGACTTTGGAAGAAACAGCGCAAGTTAGAGAGCTTTCCAATGAGTTGGAAAAGCTGGAGTGCATTCCAAAGGAAGAATACCAGGAATTTGCGCGCCTGGTTTCCGACTCTGCCCGTATCTGGGCGGCAGCCAAAGAAGCGGATGATTTTGGGAAGTTTGCCCCAATATTAAAAAAAGTAATTGAATTCCAGAAAAAATTTGCCGGATACCAGGCAAAGGAGGAGCAGAAAAAGTACGATGTTCTGCTCCACGAATATGAACCAGGATTTACCATAGAGCTTTTAGATGAATTTTTCGGTTTGATCAAAAAAGAGGTGGTTCCTTTGCTGAAAGCCGTAAAAGCCAGCAAAGTTTTGATACGGGATGATTTCCTTACCGGGGATTTTTCAGATGCCCAGCAGGAGAAAATCGGACGGTTCCTGGCAGAATATGTGGGATTTGATTTTTCAAAGGGAGTGATGGCAACCAGCGCCCATCCGTTTACCACCAATCTTCACAACAAAGATGTGCGTATTACCACCCATTATAATGATAATCTGGACAGCTCCCTGTTTTCTGTTATTCACGAAGCAGGCCATGCTGTGTATGAGCTGGGAATCTGTGACGATTTAACCCAAACCCTGGCAGGCCAGGGGGCATCTATGGGAATGCACGAATCCCAATCCCGGTTTTTTGAAAATATAATCGGGCGCAGCAAGAGCTTTTGGGTTCCCATTTACGAAAAACTGCAGGAAGCATTCCCGGAGTCCTTATTTGATATTGGTCTGGATATGTTTGTACGGGCAGTAAATAAGGCGGAACCAGGGTTAATCCGGACAGAGGCAGATGAATTGACCTATAGCCTTCATGTACTGATCCGGTATGAATTGGAAAAGGAATTAATCGAGGGGGAACTGGCAGTGGAAGATCTGCCTAAAATGTGGGCAGATAAATATGAGGAATATTTAGGCATCCGTCCTGAAAGTGATAAAGAAGGCGTTCTTCAGGATATCCACTGGTCCCAGGGATCCTTTGGATATTTTCCGTCTTATGCGCTGGGAAGTGCGTTCGGCGCACAGCTTTACTATCATATGAAGAAGGAAATGGATTTTGACGGACTTTTGGAAGACGGGAAAGTAGGCGCCATTCGGGAGTATTTAAAAGAACATATCCATCAGTACGGGAAGCTGAAAGATAGCAGGACGATTCTGAAAGATACTACAGGTGAGGACTTTAACCCGGAATATTATATAAAATATTTAAAAGAAAAATACCAAGACCTTTATCATTTGCAATAAACATCCGCCGCCGGCATATGAAGGTGTGGAAAACGAAAGCATGGTTAAATGATTGAAAGGCCATCATCCAAAGAACAACCAAGACTTATGGAGAAAGAGGGCAAAATAGAAAGAGGGACTGGAAAGGCCCTCTTTTTTATGTTATACTACCCTCAGCGGATAAGGGCGCAGGTCCGTTTATCCGCTTAAGGGCGATGCAGCCAAGTTTAATGTAGGAGATGATTGAATTGAAATTAAAGGCTTACGAACACAAAACCCAGTATTATGAAACGGATCAGATGGGGATTATCCATCATTCCAATTACATCCGGTGGTTTGAGGAAGCCAGGACCGATTTAATGAAGCAGATGGGGATCGGCTATGAGGAGATGGAGGAACATGGCATTATCAGCCCGGTCCTGTCCCTTACCTGCGAATATAAATCGATGACCCGGTTTGGCGATACGGTTCTGATTATCCCGCTGTTAAAATCTTACAACGGAATTAAAATGACCATTGAGTATTCCGTAACTGATAAAGAAACAGGGGAATTGCGGTGTGTGGGAGAAACCAAACATTGTTTCTTGGGCCGTGACGGTAAGCCGGTTTCCCTGAAAAAGACGTATCTGGAGATGGATCAGATGTTCCAAGGCGTTCTTCCGTAAATACAGAAAGGACAACAAAAAATATGAAGCTGGGCATAGTTGGAAATGGCATGATTGTAAAAAGCCTTCTGGAAGATATCAAAGATATTCCGGATGTAAAAGTATTGGCAATATGTGTCCGCAGGGGAAGTCTGGATGCAGGGCGGGAACTGGCGGATCAGTACCATATCCGTGAAATTTACACAGATTATTCGGTTTTTTTAACCAGGACTGAGATAGATACCGTTTACATCGGGATTATCAGCAGCCTCCATTATGAATATGCCAAAAAGGCTTTAAATGCCGAAAAGCATGTGATTTGTGAAAAGCCTTTTACAACGGAATATGAAGAAGCAGAGGAACTGATCCGGAATGCGAAAAAGAAAAAGCTGTTTTTGTGGGAAGCATGCAAGCTTCATTATTCGAGAAATTTCCAGGCAGTCAAACGAAATCTGGGGCGGGTAGGAAGGATACGGCTGGTACAATGCAATTATTCTAAGCGTTCCATCCGGTATAGCCAGTACCGCCAGGGAAAAGTCCCTCCGGTTTTTGATCCGATGCTTTCCGGAGGGTGCCTTTATGACATCAACATGTACAACCTGCATTTTGTGGCAGCATTGTTTGGAAAACCCAAATGGGTGAAATATGCGGCCAACCTGGGATATAATGGGATTGATACTTCTGGTATCGTTACCATGGGATATGATGGGTTCCAGGCAGTATGCTGTGGCGCTAAGGATTCCGACAGCCCCTGCTTTGGCATGGTTCAGGGCGATGAGGGGTGCCTTCGCTTAGAAGGGCCGGTAAGTTCCAGCCAGTATGCGGAATTCATACAGAACGGGGTGACGCAGATCCTTAGCCAGGAAACAAAGCAGGGGACACTAGCTCAGGAAATGGAGGAATTTTCCCGGCAGCTTGCCAGGAAGGATTATCAGGCCTGCTATGATTCCCTGGGCCAAACGCTTTTGGTTACAGAACTTTTGGTTACCGCCAGAAAGGATGCGGGGATTGTATTCGGAACAGATTTATAAAATATGGGGGGCTGAATGGAATTTACATTTCTTTACTGGCTTTTAAGCCTTCATCGCCCATGGTTAGATCCGGTAATGGTGGCAGTCACTTTCTTAGGGGAAGCAGGATGGTTTTGGATTTTAACAGGAACTGTGCTGGCTTGCTGTCAAAAAACCAGAGATTTAGGGTTTGCAATCCTGATTTCACTGGCTGTTGGAGCGGTAATTGGAAATTGCGTGTTAAAGCCCGTTTTCCATCGGCAGCGTCCTTGCTGGATTGATACCGGAGTGATTTTACTGGTTTCAAGTCCAACCGATTTTTCCTTCCCATCCGGCCATACGCTGGCAAGCTTTGAAGCCGCTGTCAGTATTCTTTTTTATAACCGGAAATGGGGGGTGGCGTTCTTGGCTTTAGCCAGTTTTATCGGATTTTCCAGGCTTTACTTATTCGTTCATTTTCCTACCGATGTATTAGCCGGCGCATTGTTGGGAACAGGGATCGCCGTAGCAGTCCACTTTTTAATTAAGAAGCTGAATCAGAAGAGCAGCCAAAAAACGACATAGACAGGAAAGGGGAATCCGCCACGCACGCGCGTGAATTAGCCGCGGGACAGAAAACGTATTGTTTTTGGCAGTACGGATTGACAGAAAGCAGGTAGGAGTATGGGAGAAAACCTTGCAGAGATTCTTCCGGGGATTTATCGCCTGGAACTTTGCAGCAAATTTAAAAGCATTAATAAAATAAATATCTTTATTATTCCAGGAAAGGATCGGGAACGAAACCGGAGCCTGATGATCGATGTGGGGTTTCATGATGAAGACTGTATGATGAACCTGGAGCGGGCGATGAATACCCTTGGGATTTCCTTTGACCATCTTGATTTGTTTCTTACCCACAAGCATCATGATCACTGCGGTCTGGCTTATATGGTAGAACGGCTGGGAACCAGGATTTTTATGAGCCCCAAAGAGGAACGCCATCATTACGACTGTCTTCATTATAATTCCCAAAGCTACGAAGATCAGGCCAGGGTCTTAGGGTATGTGGGAATTACAAAGGAGCGCACCTCTAAGCTGTGGGACATGTTTACAGAGGCAGTGGAGGAGGATACGTTAAAAGAGTTTAATATATCCCAGTTCCACTATATTCCGGTATCTCCCAATGACCAGTTCTGCTATGGCGATTATAAGCTGGAAGCCATCCCATTAAAAGGGCATACCCTTGGGCAAATGGGGCTTGCGGATCACCAGGCAAAGCTTTTTTTCAGCGGTGATCAGATCATTAAAAAAATTGTTCCAATCGTAGCTACCAGTTATAAAGATGAGCATTTGCTGAAAGGATATTTTGACTCCTTACAGTATGTGAAGGAACAGTTAAGAAGCTATCGGCTGTTCCCTTCCCACAATACCATGCTGGAAGGAGAAGATATGGAGAAAACCATTGATCATATTGTGTTTGCGTATCTGGAAAAAATCCATATTATTAAACAATTAGTACGGCACGGAAGGCGGCCTATGACGGTAGTGCAGATTGCCATGTTAGCCTATGGGGTTCAGGAACTTCCAAAAAATCAGGAGCAATTTGTGTTCCTAAAAATGATTACCAGTAAAACCTTTTCCTGCCTGGAATATCTTCTGGATGAAGACTTTGTAACCAGGGAGGAAAAAAACGGGGTTCTTTATTGGGAGGCTGGCTAGCGTACTGACCAGCTATTATCTGGTCAGTACTAGAATTCCAGCGCCATTATCAGTAAAAATAATAGAATTATGCAGAGTAGGTTTGTGTGCGTTAAGTGCCGGCTGGACAGGGAGTTGCCAGCGGGACGAAAAGAAATTCCGGTTGAGTACGGGAAGGTTCTTGCGGTACACAGGCCGCATCCCGCTGCAATCTGAGAGCGTAACCGTTTAAGCTCCGTTGTAGTAGTATGTGGGGCGCTCCCGGAAACTCCCTAAGTCATTTTTGTGTTGGAGTTTCTGGGGGCGCTTAAGTTATGTACGTTTGGAATCTCTCTTGCATCTTATCGAAACAGACATAAGGAAACGTTACAAATACATAAATTCTGCAAAGGAGGTATTTTTATGAAGAAATTAACAGCTTTATTTACCCAGTCATGCCAGGAAGCAAAACAGATGCAGACCATAACGGTCTGTGGCATGTTGGCTGCCATCGCTATCGTTTTAGGATACTATACCATTGAAATCGGGCCTTACATTAAAATTGGCTTTTCCGGGATTCCCAACAGGCTGGTAGATTATCTGTTCGGCCCTGTCATAGGCGGCTGCTTTGGCGGTATGCTGGATTTATTAAAGTATATCATAAAACCATCTGGCCAGTTTTTTCCGGGATTTACATTTGACGCAATCCTGGCAGGGGTATTGTACGGCTGTATGTTTTATCAGAAACCCTTTACCCTGCGCCGGGTTTTGGCTGCCAAGTTTATTGTGGTACTGATTTGCAATGTATTTTTTAATACCTTGTGGATATCAATGCTATATGGCAAAGCGTTTATGGTGCTTCTTCCTGCCCGGGTTTTAAAAAATTTGATTATGTGGCCCATTGATTCAGTGCTGCTGTTTAGTATCGGTCGGTATATGGAGCGGATAGGGGCCTTTAAGGTATTAAAAAAGAGTAGCTGGTAGGGCATGTCCTGAAATCGATCTCTGATTTCCGGTTTGCGGACCATGCCAGAAATGATTCCGTTCAGCAAAAGTATGGACTTTTACGCTAGTGGGATTTATAATTGAGAACATAAGTACCTTTTTATGATAAAGGGAACAGAAAGGAGAGCATTATGAGTGAAAACTGTACCCATGACTGTAGTTCCTGTGGAGAAAACTGCAGCAGCAGAACCCAGGAACAGACAAGCTTTTTAGAGCCGCTTCATCCGGCCAGTTCGGTGAAGAAGGTAATTGGAATCGTAAGCGGAAAAGGAGGCGTGGGGAAATCTCTGGTGACCGCTATGCTGGCAGTTGCTATGAACCGCAAGCAAAAGCGCACGGCAATCCTGGATGCGGATATTACCGGCCCCTCCATTCCCAAGGCATTTGGCTTAGATGAAGAGATGGTAAGAATGACTTCCGACGGGGCATTGATGATGCCAGTTCGGACGATGAATGGAATCCAGGTTATGTCAGCGAATCTTTTGCTGGATCATTCCACGGATCCGGTAATCTGGCGGGGGCCGGTAATTGCCGGGGCGGTAAAGCAGTTTTGGGCAGAAACCTTATGGAAAGATATTGATTATATGTTTGTAGATATGCCCCCGGGAACAGGCGATGTGCCCTTAACTGTATTCCAGTCCCTTCCGGTGGATGGGATTATTATTGTGGCTTCGCCCCAGGAGCTGGTTTCCATGATTGTGGCGAAGGCTGTCAATATGGCAAAGAAGATGGATATCCCCATTTTAGGCGTTGTGGAAAATATGAGTTACTTGATATGCCCAGACTGCAAAAAAAAGATTTCCATATTCGGGGAAAGCCACATCGATCAGGCGGCAAACGAGCAGGGGATTCCGGTTCTGGCAAAGCTGCCAATTGATCCGAAGGTGGCGGAACTGGTAGATGGGGGAAAGATCGAATATTTGCAGGAAGACTGGCTACAGGATGCCGTAAAGGCAATCGAAGAAATTTAAAAGGATTTGCGTATGAATATGAATCTTAATCCAAACAATGAACTGCGGCAGTCTATCGTCCGTGTCCCGGATACGGTGGAGGTTCCGGAAGGCCTGATACATGTGGGAAGGCAATTTCAGCAGATTATGATGATGTATGCCTGTGCGATCCGGGAAGTAAAGACCAAACTGGAGGTACTAAATGACGAGCTGTCAGTGCGGAACCAGAGAAACCCCATTGAGATGATCAAATCCAGGGTAAAAAGGCCGGCCAGTATTATTGAAAAGTTAAAGCACAGAAAACTTCCCGTTTCCCTGGAATCGGTGGTAAATAACCTGGATGATGTGGCTGGGATCCGTGTTATCTGTTCCTTTGTAGATGATATCTATGAGGTGGCAGATATGCTGATCCGACAAGATGACGTAAAAGTAATAGCCATTAAAGATTATATTAAAAATCCAAAGGTAAACGGATACCGCAGTTATCATATGATTATTGAAGTACCGGTATTTTTTTCTGACCAGAAAAAATTTATGCGGGTGGAAGTTCAGATCCGCACCATTGCCATGGACTTCTGGGCCAGTTTGGATCATCAGTTAAAGTACAAAAAGGAACTGATAGACGGTTCCGATATCAGTGCGGAATTGAAAAAATGCGCGGATGTGATTTCCCAGACCGACGAAAAGATGCTGGAAATCCGCAAGCGTATTGAAGCTCAGGAAGTGGCAATCCGGGGATAGGACGGACAAGTAAACAACTGGAAAATTCCCATTATAGTGAAGGACAAAAGCTATGTTTTTTCCTGTAATTAGGGAAGATACTCATAATAAGACAGGGTTTCGGTAATACCAAACCCTGCCTTTTTATATAGGCTGAAGGCGGCTTGGTTCTGTGAGGATACCTGGAGCCGGATCCGGGATCCCTTTGGGAGCTGTGAAAAAAGGGCAGATAAAAGCTGCTCTCCCAATCCGTTGCCCCGTAATTCTTTTTTGATTTCTACGTCATACAGATAAAAAGCGGAGTTTTGGAAGGGTATCAGGCGGCAGGAGCCGATGGGCTCCGAATCCGTATATGGCATTCCTGTTTCATTCAGGCGCCTTTTTAGGATGCCGCCAGAGGCTGTAATGTAGGCATAAAAAGTCCAGCTTTCTACAGGCTCCCCGATGGTTTGAGAATCTTGGTTTGTGACACGTTTTATCAGGAACAGAGGAGAAGAGGCTGGCGGATCCTGGTGTATTGGCAAAAGGGACAGCTCCATCTGATATTCGGAATACCAGAATTCCATTTCAAGGGAGTTTGCGGCAGCAAGAGCATGGGGACTTTTCCCATCCAGAAGGAAGACCAGGGAAATGGGGACTTTAGATGCTTCTTCCTGTTTGGCGGCCTGTTGGCATAATTCTTCAAGAAGGCAGGTAAAGATACCTTGCCTGCGGCTGTCAGGATGGGTGAAAGCGTAACATTCCCACAGATCTTCCTGGACAATACAAAAAACCAAGCAGCCTTTGATTGACAAATGGCTGTCAGGATCATTTCCATAAGCGAAAAAAAATCCATCCCCGTCTTCTGGAATGGAAAGGGTAATTGGCTCTGCCTGGCGGCAGGCTTGGGCAAGCTGCTTCATATCGCTGCGTTGCCGGTGGGTAAGCGTTTCGGGAGTAAAAAATTGTATCTTCATAAGTGCTCCTTTTCCATGCTTGTTCTTATTGGTAGTATAGGGGAAAAAGAGAAAAGAATCAACCATTCTTTGCAGCTATCAAAATTCTGCCTTGCCGGAAAATGGGATCAGTGCTAGAATAGGCTCTAGTCAGGGTCTGGTTTTTGCGAAAAAACCAGGGAAAGGAAGGATGAAATGAAAAAGGTAAAGGAAATTTCGCTGATTTTAGGAGTCACCTGGATCGGAGATTTGTTAAACCAATTACTTCCCCTGCCGATTCCGGCAGGCGTATACGGTCTGTTTCTTATGCTTGCCCTGTTGTGCACAGGGATGGTAAAGCTGGCGGATGTGGAAGGAACCGGAAATTTTTTATTGGATAATATGTCGCCTATGTTTATCCCGGCAGGGGCAGGCTTGATCCGGTATCTGGATGAAATCAAAGCAGTAGGTGGGATCTACCTGTTGATTAATGTGATTTCTACCGTGATCGTGTTTCTTGTTACAGGGAGGGTAGCCCAGTTTGTAATGGGGCAGACAGAAAAAAGGAGTAAGGTATCACAATGCAAATGATGAAAGAAATTTTAGAAAACAGCATATATTTTGGATTTTTTATTACAATAGGAGCATACCTGATTGGTCTGTTCCTAAAGAAGAAGCTGAAGTTGGCCATTTTTAATCCGTTAATGATTGCCATGTTGATTGTAATCGGGATTCTTTTCCTTACCGGCGTGGATTACGATTCCTATCAGAGGGGCGGACAGTTTGTAAGCGGCCTTTTGACTCCTGCTACCGTATGCCTGGCAATCCCCCTATACAAACAGCTTCATTTGCTGAGAAAACATTTTGTAGCGGTAGCGGTAGGGATTACTTGTGGAGTGATTACCAGCGCTCTTTGCATTTTTTTCCTTTGCCAGATTTTTAAGATGGGGCATGAGCATTATGTAACGCTGCTTCCCAAATCGATTACCACAGCAATCGGAATGGGAGTCAGTGAAGAAGCGGGAGGGATTGTAACCTTAACTGTTATGTCCATCATCATTACCGGGATTACAGGCAATATGTGTGCCCAGGGCTTGTGCAAGCTGGCAGGGATTACCCATCCAGTAGCCAAAGGCCTGGCAATCGGCACCAGCGCTCACGCATTGGGAACAGCAAAGGCTCTTGAACTGGGAGAAGTAGAAGGCGCTATGAGCAGCTTATCCATCGCGGTAGCCGGAATCATGACCGTGGCAGTGGTGCCGATGGTGGCAGGCTGGATTTAATCTTGCCTTTTAAAAATTTGAAAGAAAGAGAGGAAAGAAAAAGTTTGAAAAAACGAAGTGAAATACCCCAAGAGGCTACATGGAAACTAGAAGACATGATAGAAAGCGATGAGGCCTGGGAAAGCCTTTATGCTAAAACCAAGGAAGCATTAGAGGGATATCAGGCTTTTAAGGGGCATTTGGGGGAATCGGCAGACGCGGTTTACCAGTGCCTGAAATTTGATGAGGAAAGCACAAGAAAAACAGAACTGCTGTATGTGTATGCCAGGATGCGGTCGGATCAGGATACGGCTTATCAAAAGTACCAGGATATGTTTGGAAGGGCACAGTCCCTGTCGTATCATGCCTCAGAGCTGTCTTCCTATATCATACCAGAACTGTTAGAGCTTCCACAGGATAAGCTTTTAATGTTTATGAATTCTGATAATGGGATTGCCCATTTTAAACGGGTGATGGAACAGATCATAGAAAAAAAGCCTCATACGTTAAGCGGGCCGTTAGAGGAGCTTTTGGCCCAATCTTATGAGGCCACTCAAGGGGCGGCCCAAATTTTTAATATGTTTAACAATGCGGATGTTAAGTTTCCGGCGATCTGGAATGGAAAAGGTGATACGGTTACAATTACCCACGGAAATTTTATTGCCTTGATGGAAAGCAGGGATCGGAAGGTAAGGGAGGATGCTTTTTGGGGTCTTTACGGCGTTTATAAGCAGTTTCAGAATACTATTGCCGCCACTTACAGTGCCCATGTAAAACAGGCAGTGTATTATGCGAAGGCAAAAAAATATTCTTCCAGCCGTGCCCATTCCCTGGCGGAAAATGAAGTTCCGGAACTGGTATATGATAATCTTCTGGCAGTGGTAAGAGCACACCTGCCCCTTCTTCATCGTTATGTAAAAATCCGGAAACAGGCATTAAAATTGCCGGAGCTTCATATGTATGATTTGTATGCGCCTATGGTAGAAGGGATCGATCTCACCTATTCGTTTGAGGAAGCTAAGGAGATCGTAAAAAAAGGCCTGGCTCCTTTGGGAGAGGAGTATTTGTCGATTCTTCAGGAGGGGTTTGACAACCGGTGGATTGATGTTTATGAAAATGAAGCAAAACGCAGCGGCGCCTATTCCTGGGGCGCGTATGGAACCCATCCATACGTACTGTTAAATTTTAATTCCACATTAAATCATGTATTTACCCTGGCTCATGAGATGGGGCATGCCATCCATTCCTACTATTCGGATCAGAATCAGCCATATACGTATGCAGGATATAAAATCTTTGTAGCGGAAGTGGCATCCACCTGTAATGAAGCTCTTTTAATCCGCTATCTGATGGATCACGCCAGCGATTCCAGAGAGAAGCAGTATTTAATCAATCACTTTTTGGAAAGCTTTCGGGGCACCTTGTTCCGCCAGGCTATGTTTGCGGAATTTGAAGCCATTGTCCACAAAAAGGCAGAGAGTGGGGAGTCGCTGACTGCCCAGGAGCTGTGCCGCGTTTACCGGCAGCTAAATATCGATTATTTTGGGCCGGAGATGACGGTGGACGAAGGAATTGATTATGAGTGGGAGCGCATCCCCCATTTCTATACGCCATTTTATGTATATCAGTACGCTACCGGTTTTTCTGCCGCTATTGCCATATCAAAGGGTATTTTAAAGAAAGAGCCGGGAGCCTTAGAAGGCTACCGCCGGTTTTTAAGCAGCGGCTGTTCCATGCCGCCGATTGAGCTTTTAAAATTGGCAGGTGTAGACATGTCCACCCCCAAGCCCATAGAAGATGGGATGAAGGTATTTTCTGAGCTGCTGGATGAATTTGAAGCCATTGAGAAAAATAAAAATATGTAAATACAAGGGAAAATTTACCGAAAATCTGACGGGAAACAAAAGAGCCTGGCAGCCAGTTATTGTTAAAAGTTAACAGTATCACAATGCCTTGTTGACAAACTGGAAATAGAAGACTATAATACCCACGACAAGAAATTTCAGGCATAAAATAAAGAATGCATAAGAACGAAGCAACTGAAGACAAAGAAGAAAAAAGAAAGATGGCTCTGCCATAAGGCTTAGCCATCAAGGAGGATTTGTATTATGGCAACATCAAAAGCAGGAACCAAAAAACCAATAACAAAGGCAGCTTCCAAAGCTGTAGAAACCGCTCCGGCAGCAGCTTCTGTTACCGCTGAGGCAGCTCCGAAAAAAACGGTTGCGAAAAAGGCGGCAGCCAAGAAAGAAACCACAGAAGCCGTGATTCCGGCGGCAACAGTAGTTTTTGAGTACGCTGATAAAAAGGTGGCGGCAAATGATCTGGCGGCAAAGGCATTGGAAACATTCCAGGCAAACCATACCGACATTCAGATCCAGGATATGCAGATCTATGTAAAGGCAGATGATAACTGTGCCTACATAGTAGTAAACGGCACCGAATATCCAGATGATAAAATCCTGTTATAATCTAACCAAAGAGCAGGAAAAACAGCAGTACCATTGGTTCTTCCATAAGAAAGTGCTTCAAAGCTCTTATGGAAGAGCGTATTACCTTATGGCGATAGCAAGCGCGCTATTTATTGCCCCGTAAAAGGCGGTGAAGGGTGGCAAAATACCATAATTCTACAATCGATAGGAGAAATCAATGGATGTTAACCTTATCGTATGGCGGATTGGTCATTTTGCAACACCCTCTTTTTATTTTCGCGGGCAATGAGCCACGAGCCAAGTGTCAATAGTTACAAGTTAACTTTTTAAACCAGAGAAACGAATGCAGGTTAAAATGAATCAGCAAATCAAATCAAATACCAGCCAGGCGGTTTTGGAAACATTGCCTGACGCGTTTATCAGCCGTATGAAAGCGCTTCTAAAGGAGGATTGGCAACCCTTTTTGTCCAGCTATGAAAGACCGCCTGTCCAGGGGTTACGGCTAAATGCCTTAAAAGGAGATCCAGGGCAGCTAACTGCCATATGCGCCAAGCAGTTCCATCTGAAGGAAATTCCATGGGCTTCTATGGGCTACTACTATCCATCCAATCAGCGTCCGGGAAAACATCCGTACCATGAAGCAGGTCTTTATTATATCCAAGAACCAAGCGCCATGTCGCCTGTCCAGCTTTTAAATCCCATGCCTGGTGATTATGTTTTAGACCTTTGTGCTGCGCCGGGAGGGAAAAGTACCCAGATCGCCTCAGCCTTAACAGGAAGGGGGCTTCTTGTAAGCAACGAAATCCACCCTGCCAGAGCGAAAATACTATCCCAAAATCTGGAGCGTATGGGGGCAGCGAATATTTTGGCAACCAATCATGACAGCCAAAGTTTAGCCAGAAGGTTTCCGGAATTTTTTGATAAAATTATAGTCGATGCCCCCTGCTCCGGGGAAGGAATGTTTCGGAAGGATATGCAGGCATGCCAGGAATGGAGCCTTTCTAACATCGCTCTTTGCCACAACCGCCAGCAGGAAATTTTAGAACATGCCGCAAACATGTTAAAACCTGGAGGCTGGATGGTGTATTCTACCTGTACGTTTGCGCCGGAAGAAGATGAAAAAAGCGTGGCCTTATTTTTAAAAAGCCATCCGGATTTTACCATTGAAGAGGGCCAATTTTATCATGGAGATTGCGGGTTCGGAAAGGGAAATCCGGAGTGGGTATTACAGGAAATCCGGAATCCGAACCTGGAAAAAACCATCCGGATTTGGCCTCATCAGACTCAAGGGGAAGGCCATTATCTGGCACTTCTCAAAAAGGCAGAGAAAGGAAGCAGGATCGAAGAAGGAGAGGGGGCAGGGGAAGGCAGAAGAGAAAAAAACGGGAAAAGGGAGAAACACCACAATACGGCCTGTCTGTGTCCGGGGAAACCGGAAATGGAAATGTTTTGGCGATTTTGCGGCGAAACACTGAAGCCATCTGGCAGCAGTTCTGGAACTTGCGCTCCGTGGGAAGAAATGCCGGGGCAATATAGGGTATTTGGTGATCAGCTTTACTATATGCATAAAGGTCTGCCAGATATAACAGGAATAAAAGTAGTGCGGCCAGGTTTGCATTTGGGCGCTTTTAAGAAAAACCGGTTTGAACCTTCCCATGGTTTGGCCCTTTTTTTAAAACCAGAGTATGTGCTGCGCACCGTAAATATGGCATGTGACAGTACCGAAATTCTTCAATATCTGAAGGGAGAGCCCTTATCCTCCTGCCAGGAACCATGGAAGGGCTGGACATTGGTTACAGTAGACGGCTTTTCCATAGGATGGGCAAAGCAGGCCGGAGGCCTTTTGAAAAATCATTATCCAAAAGGTCTGCGCTGGTGAGCTGTTCGTTCCCTGCTTATACGGATACCTGGCCTGTCCCTGCCGCTTGCCGCGGCAGGTGTTTCTTTTTGCTGACGGCATGATCCACTAAAGAATCCTTTTTCAGGAAGCTGGCACGTTTAATGCTATCAGTTCCGAATTTTTCACGGATAGCGTCTACCGTTTTTTCCATTTCTTTCATTTTTACGGCACGGGGATCCTCAAAAAGGCTAATCTGATAACAATCTTCTTCCTGGATTTTCCCGGCCCGTACTCCAATCAGGCGGACAGGGGTTAAGTCCCAGAATTCTTTTAAAAGCCGAGCTGCCACATGGTAGATTTCAGAGGTAGAATCGGTAGGGTCTTTTAAATTTGCCTGGTGGGTATGCTGGCGAAATTGCCAATCTTTTAACTCTACACAAACATTTTGGCACCGTACATGATGGGCACGGAGCCTGGCGCCTACAGTTTCGCAAAGGGACAGCAAAACCTGGCAGGCACTATGGTAGTCATCCACATCACGGGACAGGGTAATACTGTTTCCATAGCCCTTATTAATGGGTTCTTTTGGCGCGACAGGGGAATCGTCGATTCCATTGGCGTATTGGTGGATTAACCTTGCGTATTTATCTCCAAGATGAGCTTTTAAAATGGTTTCATCACAGGCGGCCAGTTGGCCGATGGTGTGGATTCCAATGGCTTCCAATTTACTTTGGGCAGATTGGCCTACAAAAAATAAATCCCGGATAGGAAGAGGCCAGAGTTTTTGCGGGATTTCCTCGCGGTATAAGGTATGGCATTGATCTGGTTTTTCAAAATCAGAAGCCATTTTTGCCAAAAGCTTATTTGGGGCGATTCCGATATTTACAGTAAACTTAAGCTCCTGTTTGATCCGCTCCCGGATCTGGTTTGCCACGATAATAGGATCGCCAAATAGATGGATGGTAGCGGTCATATCTAAAAAAGTTTCATCAATGCTGAAGGGTTCGCTGTCCGGGGTATAATCAGAAAGCAATAAAAGCATAGCCTCTGAGCATTTGATATAAAATTCGAAGCGGGATGGCACAATGGTAAGCGACGGACATTTCCGGCGGGCGGAAACTAAGGGTTCCCCGGTAGTTACGCCCTGCTTTTTGGCTAAGATAGATTTTGCTAATACAATGCCATGGCGGCTTGCGCTGTCGCCTCCTACAGCGGAAGGGATGGTTCTCAAATCCAGAGCGGTTGGATCGTTACTGAGCCGGTATACCGATTCCCAGCTTAAAAACGCAGAGTTTACATCAATATGGAAAATAAGGCGGGAGGGGTTCATAAGCACACTTCCTTTTTATTGGTATAATGACCAGATATCATGATGGTGTTACAATAACCTTAGAGGTATTTTACCAAAATGTCAAGAATAACGTTGCCATTGATAGACTTGTAATTCACTTTCCAATATTGTACAATGGAAAAATCAGCAAATGAAAAATACATGATTCAAAAGTTCCTGAATATAATGATTAGATAGCACACTGGTATTGCGTGTAAAGCTGTAAGCAAGTAATATCTGCAGAGGCAGGGAAAATTTAGGAGTGCAGGGATGAAAAAATGGGTGTTTGCCATATTCCTGGCAGTGGTGCTGATAGGCTGCCAAAGATATCAGCCGCCGGCGGACAGCCTTAAGAGCCAGGAAGGCCAGAAAACGCAGGAAGAGCGGAAGCAAAAAGTACGTAAAAGGCAAAACTGGGGAAAAAAAGAGCTGGCGCAAAAGTTTGCGGATCCAGTGAAGGTAAAGGGAATCTACCTGTCGGCGTATACAGCCGGGTTAAGTGGGGAAATGGACAAGATTATAAGCCAGTTGGACGCCACAGAATTAAATGCAGTGGTAATTGACGTAAAAGATGATAACGGAATGGTTACCTTCCTGATGGATTCTCCCCTGGTACAAGAGATTGAATCTTGTGCCGGATATATTTCGGATATTAAGGCGCTGACAAAAAAATTAAAGGATCATGGAATTTACCGGATTGCCAGGATCCCCGCTTTTCGGGATCCGTATCTGGCAGAGGCGAAACCAGAATGGTGCTGCAAAAAAGCAGACGGAACCGTTTACCGTGACAAAAATAATTCAGCATGGGTAAACCCCTATAAAAAAGAGGTTTGGGAGTACTTAATTGAGATAGCGGAACAGGCAGGGGAAGCCGGTTTTGATGAGATTCAATTCGACTATATCCGTTTCGGCACGGAGAAAGGGATGAATGAAGTGGTTTTTGATGAGGCGGATACAGAAGGGAAATCCAGACAGGAGATTATCCTGGAGTTTACTGAGTATGCGTGCAAGCGGCTGAGGAGAAAAGGGCTGTTTGTGTCGGCAGATGTATTTGGATCAGTGATTTTTGGAAAAGAGGACGCGGAAACTGTGGGGCAGGACTATGAAAAGATGGCAGAAGAGCTGGATGCGATTTGCCCCATGGTGTATCCCTCTCACTATGGAAATGGAAATTTCGGGATTGCTTATCCGGATACGCAGCCGTATGAAACGGTTTTCAATGCTTTGGCCGGGTCACAAAATGCGTTGTCACAAACAGAAAGCAAAAAGCCTGTTTTGGTCAGGCCTTGGCTTCAGGATTTTACTGCCAGCTATTTGTCCCGCTACATTCCTTATGGACCGCTGGAAGTTAGGGAACAGATCCAGGCAGTTTATGATGCCGGATATGAACAGTGGATTTTATGGAACGCGTCAGGCAAGTATCATTATGATGGTCTTTTAACGTCAAAGGAAGCTGAAGACAGGCCCAGGGAGGAAGGGGAAACCAGGCCGTATCCGGAAGAAAAGGAGTAGGATAACATGGACAAAGTACCAAAACCGGGAGAATTTTACAGACATTTTAAAAACACCTTCTATCAGATTGTAGCAATTGCCCAGCACACAGAAACAGGGGAAGAGCTGGTAATCTATCAGGCTCTTTACGGTGACTTCCGTGTCTATGCAAGGCCCCTCTCCATGTTTCTCAGTGAGGTGGACCGTAAAAAATATCCGGATGCCAATCAGAAGTACCGGTTTGAACAGGTTGTGTTTGTGCGGGAAGAGGAAGAAGACAGGCGGATGACTAAACAGGGGATGAATCCCTGGCTGGAACGCTTCTTAGACGCGAAAGGCTATGATCAGCAGATAGAAGTCTTAAGCCGGATGCGGGGCAATGTGGGACAAAAAGAATTAGACAGTATTTATCTGGCTTTGGATATTTCCATGCCTTTTGGCTCTGAGGATGTGGACAGCCAGCTCCGGGGAATTATAAAGCATTTGGAAACAAGGAAAAAGTATGACGGAAGCAGGCTGCGGTAAGATAAAAGAGGTGAGGATATGGAACAGGAACAGGAGCAGCAGGGAAAGCAAGTGCGCCGTTCGCCTTTGGGTGCTTTTGATGTAGAAGCAGAACTGAAAAAACTTCCGGCAAAACCAGGCGTATATTTGATGCATGACGCAAGGGATGAAATCATATATGTAGGAAAGGCTGTCAGTTTAAAAAACCGGGTAAGGCAGTATTTTCAGAGCAGCCGGAACAAAACGGCAAAAATTGAGCAAATGGTATCAAAGATTGCCAGGTTTGAGTATATTATAACCGATTCAGAGCTGGAAGCGCTGGTTTTGGAGTGCAACCTGATTAAGGAGCACCGGCCCCGGTATAATACGATGCTGAAGGATGATAAAACCTATCCATACATTAAGGTTACTGCTTGGGAAGATTTTCCAAGAGTTATGCTTTCCAGAGAAATGAAAAAGGACAAAAGCAAGTATTTTGGCCCTTATACCAGTGTGGGAGCAGTGAAGGACACGCTTGATTTGATTCACAAGCTGTACCGGATCCGGACTTGCAGCCGTTCCCTTCCAAAAGATATGGGAAAGGAGCGTCCCTGTTTAAATTACCATATTAAGCAGTGTAACGCCCCCTGCCAGGGCTATATAACCAGAGAGGAATACCAGAAGGGAATCCAAAAGATCCTGGACTTTTTAAATGGAAATTACAAGGAACTGATGAAAGAACTAGAGGAGAAAATGGCAGCGGCTTCTGAGGAAATGGATTTTGAAAAAGCCATTGAATACCGGGAACTGCTATCCAGTATTAAGCAGGTAGCACAAAAGCAAAAGATCACCAGCTCCGGACAGGAAGACCGGGATATTATAGCCATGGCAAGGGACGGACAGGATGGAGTGGTTCAGGTATTTTTTGTGCGGGAAGGGCGTTTGATTGGAAGAGATCATTTCCATATGAATACGGCAGTGGAAGAGGAACCGGGACAGA
Organism: uncultured Lachnospiraceae bacterium; assembly: GCA_910589195.1. Lineage (GTDB taxonomy): Bacteria > Bacillota > Clostridia > Lachnospirales > Lachnospiraceae > Caccovicinus. Next base: position 57,711 of record CAJUTC010000005.1, on the reverse strand, counting down.
TTTTATCCAGCTTTGTGAAACAGTTTTATGCCGGAACCCCTTTTATTCCTAGGGAACTTCTGCTACAAGTTCCACTTGAGGAGGAAGAGGTGATTGCCAGTTGGCTCAGTGCAAAGCGGGGCCAGAAGGTACGGCTTGTAAGCCCGAAAAAAGGGGAAAAGGAGAAGCTGGTAGAGCTGGCGGCAAAGAATGCCAGGATGGTACTGGATCAGGACAAGGATAAGATAAAACGGGAAGAAATCCGCACAATCGGCGCCATGAACCAGGTTGGGGAATGGCTTAAGCTTGGGAATATCCGCCGGATTGAGGCCTTTGATATTTCCAATATCAGCGGCTTTGAATCGGTAGGCTCCATGATTGTTTATGAGGATGGAAAGCCTAAGCGAAGCGACTACCGGAAGTTTCGGATCCAATCCGTCCAGGGATCAAACGATTACGCTTCTATGGAGGAAGTGCTTACCAGACGGTTTACCCACGGATTAGAGGAAGAAGAACGGCTTAAGCAAAGGGGAATGGATCTGGATTTGGGAAGCTTTACCCGGTTTCCGGATTTGATCATGATGGACGGAGGGAGAGGGCAGGTTAATATTGCTCTGGAAGTGTTAAGGAAATTAAATTTGGAAATTCCTGTGTGCGGAATGGTAAAAGATGATAACCACAGGACAAGAGGCCTTTATTTCCATAATATTGAAATTCCCATTGATAAACATTCCGAAGGATTCCGGCTGATTACCAGAATCCAGGATGAAGCCCACCGATTTGCCATAGAGTATCACAGGAGCCTGCGAAGCAAAACTCAGGTAAAATCCATTTTAGATGAAATACCAGGCATAGGGCCGGCAAGAAGAAAAGCATTGATGAAGCAGTTTAAAAGTCAAGAAGCCATCCGGTCTGCTGCTGTAGAAGAATTGGAAAAAACCCCCCATATGAACCGTCTGGCTGCTAAACAGGTCTATGAATTTTTTCATCCGGCGGCAGGGGAAGACAGATGACAGAGCGGAAATGACAGAAAAAGGAATGACAATCCAAACAAGTTGTGTTAAGATAGCAGCAGGAAGTATATGGTAATGTAAGACAAAGGAGATTAGGAAGATGCATGGGGTAACTGTTTCAAAGCTGATTCAAAAGATGAAATTAAAAAACGCGACTCCGGAGCAGGATACAGAAAAAACGGTTCTGACCCACCCGGAGGTGAACCGCCCGGCCCTTCAGTTAGCAGGCTTTTTCGATCATTTTGACCATGAACGGGTTCAGGTAGTGGGAACAGTAGAACGGGCTTACGTTTCTACCTTAAGCTATGAGAGGAAGATGGAAGTATATGACCGGCTCCTTTCCAGTAAGATACCATGCCTTGTATACTGCCGAGGAATGGCGCCAGACGAAGATATTTTAAACCTGGCAAGCCATTATGATGTTCCGGTTCTGGTTTCGGAACAGCCTACCTCCGATTTTATGGCAGAAACCATCCGTTGGCTGAAGGTACAGATGGCGCCCTGCATCAGCATCCATGGAGTTTTGGTGGATGTATTCGGCGAGGGTGTGCTGATTATGGGAGAAAGCGGAATTGGAAAAAGCGAGGCGGCTTTGGAGCTGATTAAGAGAGGGCATCGTCTGGTAACGGATGATGTGGTGGAAATCCGGAAGGTAAGTGATGAAACTTTGATAGGAAACTCTCCGGATATTACCAAGCATTTTATCGAACTGCGGGGAATTGGAATTATTGATGTAAAAACTTTGTACGGTGTAGAGAGCGTAAAAGAAACCCAGTCCATTGATATGGTTATTAAGCTGGAGGATTGGGATAAGGACAGGGAGTATGACCGTCTGGGATTAGAGGATCAGTATACCGAATTTTTAGGAAACCAGGTGGTCTGTCATTCCATCCCTATCCGTCCAGGCCGGAATTTGGCTATTATTGTAGAGTCCGCAGCAGTTAACTACCGTCAGAAGAAGATGGGTTACAATGCTGCCCAGGAGCTTTACAACCGGGTACAGGCGAATTTAAGCAGGCGGTTTGAATAAAAGAAATAAAAATAAAAGAAAACCGCAAAAAGAGATTGCAGGAAGGGCAGCTATGAACAGTCAAATTTATGAAGAGATTTGCGGTCTGGTTAAGGGAAAAGAGCAGGTTCGTCAAGAGGAGCCTATGAGCGCCCATACCACCTTTCGCATCGGAGGGCCTGCTAAGATTTTTGTATCCCCCGGCAGTGAAGAGGAACTAAAGTCCCTGGCTGATTTATTAAGGAAAAAAAAGATTCCCTGGTTTATCCTGGGGAAGGGAAGTAATGTCTTGGTCAGCGATAAGGGGTTTGACGGCGTTGTGATCCAGATAGGCAAGGGTCTTGGCAATATCTGCGCCAGGGGTAACACGCTGGACGCAGATGCCGGGGTCTTGCTGTCCCGGATTGCGAAAAAAGCCTTGGAAGCAGGCCTGACAGGTCTGGAATTTGCTGCCGGAATCCCTGGAACTGTGGGAGGGGCCGTAGTGATGAACGCAGGGGCTTACGGCAGTGAGATGAAAGATGTGCTTACGAAAGTCCGGGTATTAACAGAAGAAGGAAGCATAAAAGAGATTTCGGCAGACCGCCTTGAGTTAGGATACCGAACCAGCAGCGTTTTGAAAAATGGCTGGATTGTATTGGGGGCACGGTTTTGCTTAAAGCAGGGGGATCCAAAACAAATTCAGGCACGAATAGAAGAATTGGCAAAATTAAGGCGTTCCAAGCAGCCATTGGAATATCCCAGCGCTGGAAGCACATTTAAGCGCCCGGAAGGTTTTTTCGCAGGAAAGCTGATCCAGGATGCCGGATTAAAAGGATTTCAGGTTGGCGGCGCCCAGGTATCGGAAAAGCACAGCGGCTTTGTGATTAACCGGGATCATGCCACGGCTCAGGACGTAATCCAACTATGCGGCCAAGTATCGGAAACAGTAAGGAAACAGTTTGGGGTGAAACTTGAGTTGGAAATAAAATGCCTGGGTGAGTTTAAACAGCTAGACAGCCAGTAAGAGAGAATTCCAAAGACGTGCCGCAAAAGAGAAAGGCTAAAAGGTGGTAGGTATGAAGTTGGTAATTGTAACTGGGATGTCCGGCGCGGGAAAAACACAAGCCTTAAAGATGCTAGAGGACATGGGGTATTATTGTGTGGACAATTTGCCCATTTCCCTGGTGGATCCCTTTACCGATTTAAGTTTAAACCATGTGGGAAGGCTCCAGAAGATTGCCCTGGGGGTTGATATCCGCAGTGGGGAAGAATTGCCCCAGCTAAAGGATGTGCTGAAACACTGGGAACAGAGAGGGGTCTGCTACCAAGTGCTGTTTTTGGACGCAGGCGATCCGGTTTTAATTAAGCGTTTTAAGGAAACCAGAAGGATGCATCCGCTGGCGGCAGGAGGGCGGATTGAGAAAGGGATTGAACTGGAGCGGGAGCGCCTGGCTTTTTTAAAGAAATCCTCTGATTTTATTATTGATACCAGCCATCTCCTTACCAGGGAGCTTCGAAAAGAGCTGGAAAAGATTTTTGTGGAAGCGCAGGACTATAAAAATTTATATATTACAGTCCTTTCCTTTGGCTTTAAATATGGGATCCCATCAGATGGAGATTTAATTTTTGATGTCCGCTTCCTTCCTAATCCTTATTATGTGGAGGATTTGCGAAAGCGCACAGGGGAAGAAACTGTGGTTCAGGAATATGTGAAGCAGGGCGGGACAGCCGATCTTTTTTTAAAGAAACTGTTTGATCTGTTCGATTTTCTGCTTCCCAACTACATTTTAGAGGGGAAAAACCAGCTGGTAATCGGGATTGGCTGCACTGGCGGGAAGCACCGTTCTGTTACCATTGCCAGGGCGCTGTATAACTGGCTTGCGCTTCATCCCGGCTACGGTGTAAAGCTGTTCCACCGTGATATTGAAAACGATGGCTGGAAAAAGCAGGCAGAGAAAGAAGGGTAAGCGTGTCATATGCATCAAAGGTAAAGGACGAGCTGTCACGGCAGAACGCTCAGGCCAGACACTGCCAGATTGCGGAGCTTGCCGCCATTATCAGCCTGTGTGGAAGGGTTTCCATTTCAGCAGACGACCATTTTTCCATTAAAATCCATACGGAAAACGCAGCAGTTGCAAGAAAGTACTTTACATTATTGGGAAAAACATTTAATATAGTAGCGGATGTTTCGATTCGAAAGAGCCTTCATTTAAAGAAGGGCAATGTTTATTCCGTGGTAGTGGGAAACCATCAGGACGCGCTGCGGATCTTGATGGCGGCTAAACTGTTGGGAGAAGACGGGGAAATCGGCGAAGTATTGTCACCTATGAAAAATATGGTGGTAAAGAAAGCCTGCTGCAAGCGGGCATTTATCCGGGGGGCATTCCTTGCGTCCGGTTCCATTAATGATCCGAAGAAATCCTATCATTTTGAAATTGCCTGTGCGACCATGGAAAAAGCCAGGCAGCTTCAGGATATTATTGGAACCTTTGGATTAGATGCCAGAATCGTAGTCCGGAAGAAATATTTTGTTGTTTATTTAAAAGAAGGCAGTCAGATCGTAGATATCTTAAATGTGATGGAGGCGCCAGTGGCATTGATGGATCTGGAAAATATCCGGATCGTGAAGGAGATGCGGGGACAAGTAAACCGTCAAGTAAACTGCGAAACTGCCAATATTAACAAAACCGTGTCTGCCGCGGTAAAGCAATTAAAAGATATTGAGTATATCCGTGACACCATAGGTTTTTCAAAGCTGCCTCCTCTGCTGGAGGAGATAGCCCGGATCCGGCTGGAGAAGCCAGAGGCATCTTTGAAAGAACTGGGGGAGGCGCTAGAGCCACCTGTAGGGAAGTCTGGCGTGAACCATCGGCTCAGGAAGCTGGGAGCCATAGCGGATTTTCTGCGCGAAAAGGCGCCTGATGGAGCGGGTATTGAGACGGAAGTGGGACCGTCCGGAAAAGAGGAGGAAAATTATGATAAGAAAGACAGTTACCATTGAACTCTCATCCGGTTTGGAAGCAAGACCGATTGCGATGTTAGTACAAGTGGCAAGCCAGTATGAAAGCAAAATTTATGTGGAGTCGGAATCCAAACGGGTGAACGCAAAAAGTATTATGGGTATGATGACTTTGGGGCTGACAGCAGGGGAAGAATTGGTAATTATGGCAGACGGCGATGATGAGCAGCAGGCGATTTCAGATATTGAAAAGTATTTAAGGAATAATTAACCAATAAAACAAAACGATAAATAATGGGTTGGGGGAATTGGCTTTTCATAAAAACACGCGTAAGCGTGTTTTTTTGTGGTGGGATTTGGGCGGATATGGTATACTTTACCATAGGTTTCATTAACAAATTAACACTTTAATAAAGACAGGGGGGATAGCATTTATGGCGTTTACCCATTTGCATGTTCATACAGAATACAGCCTGTTAGACGGTTCCAGTAAAATAAAAGAGATTGCCGTCCGTGCAAAGGAGCTTGGGATGGACAGCCTTGCCATTACGGATCATGGGGTGATGTATGGAGTAATTGATTTTTACCGCGCGGCCATGGACGCAGGGGTAAAACCGATTATTGGCTGTGAGGTTTATGTGGCTCCCGGCTCCCGGTTTGACCGGGAAACTGTCAGCGGGGAAGACCGGTATTATCATCTGGTGCTTCTGGCAGAGAATAACAAAGGCTACCAGAACCTGATGAAAATTGTTTCAAAAGGATTTGTAGATGGCTTTTATTACCGCCCCAGGGTGGATTATGAGGTACTTTCCACATACCATGAGGGGATTATTGCCTTAAGCGCTTGCCTGGCAGGGGAGGTGCAGCGGTATCTGGAACGGGGGATGTATGAGGAAGCGAAGAAATCAGCCCTCCATTATGAGGATATATTTGGAAAAGGGAATTTTTTCCTGGAACTTCAGGATCATGGAATCCCGGCTCAGAACACAGTAAATCAGGGGCTTTTGCGTCTTGGCCGGGAGCTTTCCATAGACTTGGTAGCTACCAATGACATTCACTACATTTATGCTGAGGACGCCAATGCCCATGATATTCTTCTCTGCATCCAAACAGGGAAAAAGGTAACAGATGAAAACAGGATGCGCTATGAAGGCGGGCAGTATTATATGAAATCGGAAGAAGAAATGCGAGCCCTGTTTCCCTATGCCCAGGAAGCTTTGGATAATACAGCAAAGATTGCGAAGCGGTGCAATGTGGAGATTGAGTTTGGCGTTACCAAGCTTCCAAAATTTGAAGTGCCGGAAGGGGAAACCTCCTGGAGCTATTTAAACCGGCTTTGCAGGGAAGGATTGAGCCGCCGATATCCCGACGCTAAGGATGCCCAGTCCCTGTGGCAGCGGCTGGATTATGAATTAGATGTGATCCACACCATGGGATATGTGGACTACTTCCTGATTGTGTGGGATTTTATTCACTTTGCCCGTTCTAAGGGGATCCCAGTAGGCCCAGGAAGGGGATCAGCGGCAGGAAGCCTGGTATCATACTGCCTGGAGATTACAAATATTGATCCCATCCGGTACGATCTGCTGTTTGAACGTTTCTTAAACCCGGAGCGGGTTTCCATGCCGGATATTGATATTGATTTTTGCTATGAGCGGCGTCAGGAAGTAATTGATTATGTGGTGCAAAAATATGGAACGGATCAGGTGGTACAGATCGTTACATTTGGTACATTGGCGGCGAAAGGTGTAATCCGGGATGTGGGCCGGGTACTGGATTACCCGTACGCTCAGTGTGACGCTATTGCCAAGATGATCCCTAGGGATCTGGGAATGACCTTGGATCGGGCTTTAAAGGAAAGACCGGATCTTCGGAAGGCTTATGAAAGCGATGAACAGGTGAAATATCTGATTGATATGTCAAAGCGCCTGGAAGGCCTGCCCAGACATACTTCCATGCATGCGGCAGGCGTGGTAATCAGCCGGACTTCCGTAGATGAGTACGTTCCCTTGAGCCGGGCGGCTGACGGAACAATTATAACCCAGTTTACTATGACCACATTGGAAGAGTTGGGTCTGCTTAAAATGGATTTTTTAGGTTTACGTACCTTGACTGTTATTAACAATGCCGTTTCCCAAATAGAGAAAAACTATGGCATCCGATTGGATATGGATCAGATTGACTATGATGACAAAAGTGTGCTAGAATCCATCGGAACGGGAAAAACGGAAGGAGTGTTCCAGCTAGAAAGCGGCGGCATGAAGGGGTTTATGAAGGAGCTGAAACCGGAAAACTTAGAGGATGTGATTGCGGGCATATCCCTGTACCGTCCGGGGCCTATGGACTTTATTCCCAGATATCTGAAGGGAAAAAATGACAAAAACGCGATTACCTACGACTGCCCACAATTAGAGTCTATCTTAAGGCCAACTTACGGCTGTATTGTTTATCAGGAACAGGTTATGCAAATTGTGCGGGATTTAGCCGGATATACCATGGGGCGGAGTGACTTGGTGCGCCGTGCTATGTCCAAGAAGAAAACCGCTGTGATGGAAAAGGAGCGGAAGAATTTTGTCTACGGAAACTTGGCGGAACAAGTGACAGGATGTATTGCGAACGGGATCAGTGAGCAGACCGCAAACATGATTTACGATGAGATGATTGATTTTGCGAAATATGCTTTTAATAAGTCCCATGCCGCGTGCTATGCGGTGGTGGCTTATCAGACCGCGTATCTGAAATATTATTATCCCCTGGAATTTATGGCGGCCCTTATGACATCCGTAATGGATAATGGGAATAAGGCGGCAGAGTATATCCTGACCTGCCGCCAGATGGGAATCTCCATTTTGCCGCCAGACATGAATGAAGGGGAGAGCGGCTTCTCCGTATCTGGTAATTCCATCCGGTATGGCCTCTCAGCCATTAAAAGCGTAGGCAAGTCAGTGGTAGAGTCCATTATAAGAGAAAGGGAGCAAAATGGCCTGTTTTCTTCGATTGAGGATTTTGCGGGACGCATGACCAATAAGGAAGTGAACCGGAAGACACTGGAGAACTTTATTAAATCAGGAGCCTTAGATTCCATGCCAGGGAACCGGAAACAGAAGATGATGGTTGCCCCGGAAATATTAGAGCAGAAAACCAAGGAGAAGAAAACAGCCATGTCTGGGCAGATCAGCTTATTTGATTTTGCGGATGAGGAAACAAAAGATGATTTCCGGATCCGGTTCCCAAAAGCAGAGGAGTATCCGAAAGAAGAGCTTTTGGCCTTTGAAAAAGAAACCTTGGGGATTTACGTAAGCGGCCATCCTATGGATGCCTATGAAGGGATATGGAGGAAGAATGTTACGGCAACTTCAGTGGACTTTATAGTGGATGAGGAAACTGACAAAGCCAGGGTAATAGACGGCTCTACGGTGACCATAGGAGGCATGGTAACAGGAAAGGTTGTTAAAACTACCAGAAAAAATCAAATGATGGCCTTTGTCACGTTAGAGGACATGCTGGGATCAGTGGAAGTGTTGGTATTTCCAAATATTTATGAAAACCAGCGGGAATTATTTGTCCAGGATGAAAAACTGTTTATCCAGGGGAGGGTTTCCCTGGGTGAGGAGCCGATAGGAAAATTAGTCTGCAGCCGGGCAGTGCCTTTTGGAGAGGTGCCAAAAGAGCTGTGGATCCAGTTTGAAAATCTGGAAGATTACCATGTTAAGGAGCGGGAACTGTTTGGCCTGCTGCGCGGCCAGGAGGGTCAAGATTCTGTAATCTTGTATTTAAAACAGGAAAAAGCAAAGAAAATTCTGCCGTCTAACTGGAATGTAAGGGCTGATTCACTATTATTGGATAAGTTGACGAAAATACTTGGTGAAAAAAATATCAGACTGGTGGAAAAAGGGATTGAAATAGGGAGAAAAATGGGTTAAGATATTCATGTATAAAAGTAAAAACAAGCAAACCATCATGCGCTCACAAGTGAGTGCGCCGCCAATCATGAAAGTCTGGCGGGCGCACTTGGCATCCCTGAATTCATGCCGCCTAATTGGCGGCGGATTTTCAAAGATTACACAGGTTGAATCAAATACACAAGTTGATATAGATTCTCATATCAGGAGGGTAAAGCTATGGCAAAGGCAGTAAAAACGATTGGCGTATTAACCAGTGGCGGTGACGCGCCAGGCATGAACGCGGCGATCCGTGCGGTAGTCCGTACGGCCATTCATGAAGGATTAAAAGTTAAGGGAATTATGAGAGGATATGCGGGCCTCCTTTCAGAGGAGATTGTAGATATGGACAGCACCAGTGTATCCGACATTATGCATCGGGGCGGTACGATTTTATATACTGCCAGATGTATGGAGTTTACTACGCCGGAAGGCCAGGAGCTTGGCGCCCAGATTTGTAGGAAGCACGGGATCGACGGGATTGTGGTGATTGGCGGCGACGGTTCGTTTCGGGGTGCGGGAAAACTTGCGGCCCTTGGAATTAATACCATAGGTGTTCCGGGAACTATTGATTTGGATATTGCGTGCAGCGAGTATACCATTGGTTTTGATACGGCGGTAAATACAGCGATGGAAGCCATTGATAAGGTTCGTGATACATCCACTTCCCACGAGCGCTGCTCTATTATTGAGGTTATGGGGCGGAACGCGGGCTATATTGCGTTATGGTGCGGCTTTGCGAATGGTGCTGAGGATATCCTGCTTCCGGAGCGCTATGACGGCAATGAGCAGGCGTTGATTAACCGGATTATTGATAACCGTAAGAGGGGCAAGAAGCATAATATTATCATTAACGCAGAAGGAATCGGACATTCTACTTCTATGGCAAGACGAATTGAGGCTGCCACCGGAATCGAAACCCGGGCTACCATCTTAGGCCATATGCAGCGTGGCGGCACGCCTACCTGTAAAGACCGCGTTTACGCATCCATTATGGGTGCGAAAGCCGCCCTCTTGATGGCAGAAGGCAAGAGCAACCGGGTAGTGGCATATAAGAACGGCGCATATGTTGATTTTGATATTCAGGAAGCCCTGAGTATGAAGAAAGACATACCAGAAGATCAGTATGAGATCTTTAAGATGCTGGTTCGGTAAGGTTTGGCCTTGGGCTCGGGAAGCTGTGTCAACAAAGTTTTGCAGGCCGTGTTCATTCCAAAGTGAGCATAAAGTTTCAAACATGATCTGGGAACAGCCGCACCAAGATGCGGACAGTAATGTTTATTTGGCGCCGTAAGTATGCTTACGGCGCTTTGCCTTTTATTTAGGGCAATTGCTTAAACTTTGATATAGATGATCGCGAAACGTTCTCCCGGCGTGACGGGGTCTGGACAAAGCAGCCCCTGTTTCTTACAAAGGAGTTTTGCGAACACTTATTAAGCTTTCAATAGGATGAAAGGAGAAAAGGAAGTATATGGAAAATCAGAGCGGCAATCAGAGTCATATGGAAGTAAAGGCAGAACGGACCATACTTTGCGGAGCTAATTCGTATGAGCAGAAGTATTACTTTAACCCCAGCTTTGGAAAGCTTCCGGAAGGCATTAAGCAGGAACTTCAAATTCTGTGTGTGCTTTTTACAGAAGATGTAGGAGGCGTGCTGATTTTGGAATTTTCTTCGGAGGGCAAACTTACGTTCCGGGTAGAAGTCCATGACCAGGATTATCTGTTTGATGAAATTGGAAGCGAGTTAAAAATCAGGCAATACCAGCGGGAAAAGCGGGAATTGTTAGAAAGCCTTGAACTGTTTTACCAGGTATTTGTCCTGGGAAAAGAGATGTCAAAGGTTGATGGAGAGAATTTTTTATGAAACTGAAAATCGGTAATGTTACATTGGAGCATAATCTTATTTTAGCACCCATGGCCGGGGTGACAGATTTACCCTACCGCCTTCTTTGCAGGGAGCAGGGCTGCGGCATGGCGGTGACAGAGATGGTGAGTGCAAAGGCCATACTTTACCGCAATAAAAATACTCAGGCGCTGCTTCAAATCGGGAAAGAAGAGCGGCCAGTAGCTGTCCAGCTTTTTGGCTCGGATCCAGATATCCTGGGAGAAATTGCGGCACAGATTGAAGATGGCCCGTATGATGTAATTGATTTTAATATGGGATGCCCGGTTCCGAAAATTGTCAACAATGGGGAAGGTTCCGCACTGATGAAGGATCCGAAAAAGGTGGAACAGATTTTAACTTCTATGGTAAAACATGTAAAAAAACCAGTAACCGTTAAATTCCGGAAAGGATTTAATGAGGAGCAGGTGAATGCGGTAGAAATCGCTGAAATTGCGGAATACTGTGGCGTATCAGCGGTAGCGGTTCATGGGCGCACCAGGGAACAGTATTATTCCGGAAAGGCAGATTGGGATGTGATCCGCCAAGTAAAAGAGGCAGTTGGGATTCCTGTAATTGGAAATGGTGACGTGTTTACCCCTCAGGACGCAAAGCGGATGCTGGAGGAAACAGGATGTGATGGTATTATGATTGGCAGGGGCGCAAAAGGGAACCCATGGATTTTTTCGAGAATTTCCCGGTATCTGGACACAGGAGAGCTGGTTCCAGAACCAAAATTGAATGAAATAAAAGAGATGATTCTGCGCCATGGAATCCTTTTGGCCGAGTATAAAGGCGAAAAAACGGCTATGCGGGAAATGCGCAAACATATGGCCTGGTATACGGCAGGTCTTCCCCATTCAGCCTCCCTGCGGAATGCGATCAACCAGGTATCTACCGTAGAGGAAATGATTCAGCTTTTAGAAGAACGGATTTTGGAGCGTGCCTGAATGTTTGGTTTGCCTGATTGGCTGGGGAGCCAGTGTACAGATTAGATTCGATCCTGGCAAACCTTCTTGCCTAATTTTATCGGACTGGGGTGTGGTCAGTCAAGATGGAACTATATTGAGAGCAAATACAAAAATTCTTACAAAAGCTGGTTTCAATTTAAGGGGAGATATGGTATTCTTATAGTGCGGCCAAGAACCGCAGGAACCAAAAGAACCAAAATGCGGAAAAGTGTTCGAATTTGCAGGCAAGGCTCTTTGGAAATATTATGCTGGAACGTAAGGAGGGATTAAGGAATTTTATCAGAAAAGGGCTAGTTGATTGGCTTCTCAAAAACATGGGGAATGCATGATCAATTGGAACCCAATTAGTAAATATGGAGGGATGAAATGAAGATGCGTGGAAAAAGGCTGCTGAGTATGCTTCTTACCATGTGTATGCTGTTCCAAGTAACAGCGTTTTCTGCTTCGGCAGATACAGGGGCATCGGCAGGACGTAAACCATCAGGCACGGAGGCTGCCAGCCCGTCTGATGCGGAAAAAGAAACGGATGCGGAGGAAGAAACAAAAGAAGAAGTAAAAGAAGAAACAAAAGAAGAGGAAACGGAGTCAAAGGAACCAGAAAGCACCAATGGGGTGGCAGACGATTCCAAAGAGGAAGAAGAAACGTCAGACGTCAGCAAACCGTCAGAGGCTTCTCAGACAACAGAGCCGGCTCCAGAGTCAAAGGAATGCATCTGTAACGAAAAATGTACGGAAGACTCTATAAATGAGAAGTGCCCAGTATGCGGCAGGGACGACGCCCTGTTAGCAGATTGCCAGGGAGAAGAAGGCCAACTGACAATCCAGCTTGAGGACTTGATTGTAGTTCCGGATGAAAGCGATTGGGATCAGCAGGATGGCCAGGAGCTTCTTGACGCCTACATTGAGCAGATCATGTATGGCAACGACGGAATCGCCCTTTATGGCAATTTTGGTGAAGAGCGGCTGGAAGGAGTCGATAAAAAGTTTTATCAAAAGCTGAAACGTGAAGTTACGGCAATTGCGGAAGGAACCAGAAGGAACACTGAGATCGAATTTACAATGGAAGATCTGGGAGTAACCAAAACCAGTTGGACCGCGGCTGATTTGGGCGTTTCCTCTCTTGTGGTAGGCAATAAGATTAATGAAGAGGCAGTAGACAAAGCGGCAGAGCTGTGCCTCCCTGATTTAGCAGTTACTCTTGATCTTTTGCTGGTAAACTGCCCCTATGAGCTGTACTGGTTTGACAAGACGAAAGGGACTGGACTGGCGGGTCTTTCCTTTTCCTATAAAAATGGAACACTTACAGGCCCCCAGAAGATAACCTGCCGGATGCCGGTTGCAAAGGCATACCAGGACGGAAGCGAGTATACAGTGAAAGGCGCGAAAGTCAATACGGCAAAGGCCGCGGCAAAGAATGCCCAGGCCATAGTGTCAAAGCATGCAGGGAAAGATGACTATGAAAAGCTGGACGCGTACAGGGCGGAAATCTGCGCTCTGGTATCTTATGATTATAGTGCGGTAAGCAGCAGCAGCGTTGCCTTCGGGGATCCCTGGCAGTTGGTTCACGTGTTCGATGGCGATAAAAACACAAATGTAGTGTGTGAAGGATACGCAAAAGCATTCCAGTATCTTTGTGACTTATCTACCTTTGAGGATGAGAAGGTAATCAGCTACATCGTTGTAGGAGATATGGAAGGCGCAACCGGGGAAGGCCCGCACATGTGGAATATTGTTACCATGGAAGACGGGAAAAATTATCTGGTGGATATTACAAACTGTGATGACGATTCTGTAGGAGCTGAGGATCTTTTATTCCTGGCGGGAACCAGCCAGGGAAGTGCAAGAAACGGGTATACCTTTGAGCCGAACGGCACTTGGGTTACCTATACATACGCTACAGGTCAGGAGGATCAGTTTGATCTTTACGGGGAAGGCATTCTTACATTAGCAGATAAAAGCTATAAGCCAAAGGTAGCTCCTAAGCTTTCTTCTTATCCGGCTCCAAAGGCTGTATACGGGCAAACCTTAAAAGAGGTGGCGCTTCAGAATCCTGCCGGGAACACTCCTGGCACCTGGAGCTGGAAGAATCCGGAAACCTTGGTTGGAAACGCGGGAAGCCGTTCCTTTAAGGCTGATTTTACCCCGGCAGATACCAATACGTATAAGACCGTTAAGAATGTTGATATTACCGTGACGGTTTCTCCTAAAGAAGTAAGTAATCCTGCAATTATCCTGGAAGCAGGTCCGTATGATTATAATGGAAGGCCCGTTACTCCTGCCGTTACTGTAAAAGACGGCAATACGGTGATTCCAGATAGCGAGTACAGTGTAAGCTATTCCAATAACATAAATATTGGAACTGCAACCGTAACAATAAGCAACAAATCCGGCGGAAACTATGTGCTTCCGGATCATAAAACGGTAGACTTTGTGATTGAGCGTATCAATCTGTCCAGAGCTAAGATTGAACTGGGAATCCCTGAGGGCGGTTACGTGTATGACAAGACCGAAAAAACGCCTTCTGTAACAGTGAAGGTAAGGGAGCAGGCCATCAGTACTGATTGGTATACCGTTTCCTATTCCCAGAACGTAAACGCAGGAGATGGGGCAACAGTAACCGTTACAGCGGCAAGGGATGATATTTGTACCGGAACTGGAAGGATCACCTTTACCATTGCCAATAGGCCGTTAGTTACGGTAAAAGTAGAAGATAAGATTTATGACGGAACGGCAGAGGCTACGGTAACGGCTGCTTTGGATGAAAGCAAGATTATAAGCGGCGATGAGGTGCGGCTTGGAGAGGTAACCGGGGCATTTTCCGATCGCAACCCAGGCACGGATAAAATTGTAGTGGTTCACGCAAACCTTATCGGAAAGGACGCGGGAAATTATGAAGGCACGATCCAGACCACCGCATCCATCATTCCGTATGAGCCGGTAGAGGTAGATGAAGCAATCAAACGCGCGAAGGAAGCAAAGGAAGGGGTTTCTGTTAATAACAGCGTTCCAGCGGCAGTAACACAAGGAACTCGATTCGTTTCATCCGAAGTGCTTACAGCATTTGAAGAAGCAATTAAAAAGGCGGAAGCGGCAAAAGAGAGTCCGTTGACAAAAGAAGAGGCACAGGCGGTTGCGGCTGAATTGGATCAGGCAACGGAAGTCTTTAAAGAAGCAATCCAGACAGGCACTCGCAAGAGCGGTTCCGGCGGCGGCTCTGGCGGTAGTTCTGGCGGAGGCGGAGGTGGCGGAAGCGTGTCCGGAGGAAGCACTTCTGGCGGACCTTCTTCTGGCAGCCCGGCTTCAGCTCCTACGGTTACCGGCACATGGATCAAGAACCAAAATGGCTGGTGGCTGGAAAAGGCTGACAAAGATTATCCCAAGAATCAATGGGCGAAAATTAACGGTTCCATCTACCGTTTTGATGCAAATGGCTATATGGTAGAAGGCTGGCTGAATCTTAATAATCAGTGGTATTATCTTATTCCGGGCCTAGGCGCTATGGCCACAAACTGGATCATGGATGGCGGAAGATGGTATTTCCTGAATCAGGACGGAACCATGGCAGTGAACTGGGTTTTTGATCAAAGCAAATGGTACTATCTGAATCAGGATGGCGCTATGGCTACCGGCTGGATCCAGACTGGAGGAAAATGGTATTATCTTGGTGCTGACGGCGCCATGTATGCCAATACAACCACCCCAGATCATTATGTAGTTGATGAAAACGGTGCGTGGGTTCAGTAAGGAAAACAATAAATAGTTTACGAGGCAGCATGAAATCAGCATGAAATGGTTTCATGCTGCCTTGTTTTTTCTTGCCAAAGGAAAGTTCTCCAAATTTCCTTATCATACAAACAAAAATCCCCCGCCACAAAGGACAGGGGGTTTTTGTTTGCGCGGTATCAAGCAAAACGTGACAGTGACGCGTTTTGTAGGATTTAAGCAGCAATAGTTTTTGCGGCTAACTGATCCAGATACGTACAGAATTCAGCATCTTCACCATGCATAGATACGGTTAGGACACGGGTTAAATCTAAACTCAGCACTCCTAACAGAGATTTTGCGTCAATAATAACGCGGTTATAATATACGTCAATGTCAAAATCACATTTGGACGCCCTGGTTACAAATTCCTTTGCGTCTGCTACAGTTGGCAGTTTAATACGTCTTTCTTCCATAATAATCAAACTCCTTTTCGATGAATGCATGGAGGATAGGTGGTAAGCCTTTATCTCCCCACATTGTTTCTTTTTGAAGTGACGTCCTATTTATAGCATTAATTTGCAAAAAAGTCAAATGTTTCCGCAAAAAAGGAGGTTTTGGGATTTTTGAAGCTTCTGCTGTATTTTCTTTCAATTTAATCCCGTATTTTTATCAAACCTGATGCTTAAGTGTGAAAAAAAGGTAAAATAGCAAGAAATTCACTCACCATTTTACCTTTTCCTGTATTCGCTATATCCGCTAAATTTTCACAAAATTCATAAACATAAGCGTAATGGATAACATTGTTTATGATGCTTTGCTGAACCTGATGTGGTGTCCAAATATTACGCGGACAGCACACGGGCTTATTTTTTAAGAACCAGGTGCTGAGGAAGGCCGTTTACCATAAATGGCTGGTAATCGCCTTGAATTAAAGGTTCAATATAGTTGATAAAGTCATCCGTTACATAATTGCCTTCTTTATTCATCCAGTTCCTGGGAACTAATTTTTCGTTGTTGGCAATTTTATGTACGTCATAGATTCCGGCTGCGCTCATATAAGGATCATCGGAAACTCTGTCGATTACCACCATCTTGCCAGTATCGCCTTCATCAGCCGCCTTTACAGCAGCGCCACCTACCATAAAGGCTTCATTAATATCAACTCTGGAAGCCATGTGGGACGCGCTCCTCTGAAGAGTGGAAAACTCTACGCTTCGGGTTTTGCAGCCGATTTCATTCTGCAAAAGGCCGGCAAGATAAGCGGCAGTGCCTTGAAGCTGTTTGTGGCCGAACGCATCTACGTAATCAGCGCCGCCGGAAAGCTCGCATACATAACGGCCATCCTCCAGTTTAATGCCTTCTGATACAGCAACCACCACAGAACTTTTCTTTTTTAATAAATCATTTACTTTTTTAATAAATTTCTCAACATCAAAAGCAACTTCAGGAAGATAGATTAAGTCCGGCCCATCACAGTCTTCCGTCCTGGCTAACGCAGTAGCGCCGGTAAGCCAGCCTGCGTTCCGGCCCATGACTTCAATAATGGTAATCATAGCCTTATTGTAAGTAAGTCCTAATGCGTCACGGATGATTTCCTTTGTGGAAGCGCCGATATACTTTGCCGCGCTTCCAAAACCGGGAGTATGGTCGGTAAGAGCCAAATCATTATCAATGGTTTTGGGAACGCCCAAGAACTTTTGACGATGCCCTCTTACGATTGCATAGTCGGAAAGCTTTTTAATAGTATCCATGGAATCATTGCCGCCAATGTAGATAAATACTTCAATATTTAATTTATCTAAGATGGTAAAGATTTTTTCATAAATTTCAGGATTTTCATGGATTTCTGGCAGCTTATAGCGGCAGGAGCCCAAGAATGCGGACGGAGTACGCTTTAATAATTCAATATCCATATCAGAATGGATCTGGGTCGAAAGGTCTACATACTGTTCATCTAAAAATCCCTGAATTCCGTGAAGCATCCCATAAACCTTATGGAATCCACGTTCCTTAGCTGTTTTATATACGCCTGCTAAGCTGGAGTTGATAACCGATGTAGGCCCGCCTGATTGCCCTACGATGATATTTCCTTTTTTAGCCATAATAAAAATGCCCCCTTAAAGTGGTTTAAAAAATCATTTCTTACGATTATAGCAAAAATGGATGTTTCTTTCAAGAACTTCTTACGGGAAGTTCCAGGATTATTCTGGATCCAGTATGAATAGAAGCAAATGGAATCCCCATGATAAAACGGATTACAAAAAACAGGCCGGACACATTTTTACAGGGGCAAAATTGTGTATAATCATCAAAAAATTACAATAATTTTAAAAGAAAAGGGTTGACACAAAAAAGTATCTGTGTTAATATAATAGTCGTTGTATGAAGCAACACATCAACGAAGCGTTACATCAATAGGGGAATAGTTCAATGGTAGAGCAGCGGTCTCCAAAACCGTAGATGGGGGTTCGAGCCCCTCTTCCCCTGCTAGCGATTAAGCGTGAAATGGTTAAAATCTTGATAAAATTGAGATTTTGACCATTTTTTACGTTGTTTTTACGAATTGTTTCCATCATAGGCTGATGGAGCATATCTGAAGTTTCGCCATGATACCGTTACAAATTGAATGTTGCGGGTCTGATTCTGTTGAAGAAGAATTAAAGTCCCCATAATTTTAGGAATCTTTAGGGATCCAATTAGGAAAGAGCCTTTTCTTTCCCTAAATTATATGGTATAATTTAGCAAAGAATTTGGAAATAAGGAGAGAGAGAAAAGTGACTGGACAACAAGTAGACTCCCACATCCGGGAGAGCAGACGAAGCCTGAATCGAAGGATATTGAAAAATACAACCCTTAACATTCTGGCATTGGTAATTATATGCTGTGTGATTATGGCCTTATCCATGCAATCATTAGCGAACAGCATTCTGCTGGACAGCCTGCAGCCTATGGCAAGGCAGTCTGCCAAAACCATGGAGGCAAATATCCATATGCTGGCAGATCGGATGATGACGATTGCGAAAGATTCCCGCATGGTTTCTGGAAATGGCGCAGGGGAGAAGGCCGCCGATATTGGAGTGGTTCGGGAAAGCCGTCAGAATGTTTTGGAAGAGGCGGCGGAAATCTACGAGCTGTATACCATTGCCCTGTACGGCCTGGACGGCCATATGGTGCAGGGGATAGACGGGGCGCCAGAAACTTTGGACAGCAGTTTTTTTGGCCTGCTTCAGGAAACAGACAATCTGACCATTTTTCCTTCTACCATTTTTCAGGGAAAGCTTGGCATCATGATGGGGATGCCAGTAAAAGAAAATGGAGAAACCATCCTGTATGTGACAGGGGTATACAAATATGATATCCTAAGTGATGTAATCAGCGGCATTAACCTGGGGAAACATGGCATGGCTTATATGGTGAACCGGGACGGGGTTGTTACGGGACATCCAGATCAGACCAGGATACTGGCAGGAAGTACCTTGAATGAGCTTGACAGCGGAAATGAAGAGGCAGGCAGCCGTGTGACAACTGGTGAAACCGGTGCTATCGAGTTTTCTGTTGACGGGGAAAACATGCTTGTAGCGTTTTCTCCTATCCGGGGCACCCAATGGTCGTTGGTACTCCAGGTTCCAAAGTCAGATTATAACCAACTGATTAATACGGCAATGTTAGTGGCGGTGCTGTCCACCCTGGTGGTGCTGGTAGTTTCCATTTTGCTGGTTCTGCGTCTGGCGCGTTCTATTTCCCACCCCATTAAGCAGGTGACAAGCCGTATGGTGGCTCTTTCAGACGGGGATCTGCATACAGAAGTGGTTCCAACCCATTCTGGGGATGAGGTGGAGGTTCTGACTAAGACTTTGGACGCCACCGTGGAAAGCGTTAACCGTTACATATCGGATATCCAGCAGGTATTGAGCCAGGTAGCAGGCGGTAATCTGCGTGTCCAGCCTCAAGTGGACTATAAAGGGGATTTTTCTCTGATTCAGAAAAGCCTGCGCACGATCATCCATTCCTTACATGAAACCATTATGGGCTTTGGCGCCGCCGCCGCCCGGCTTGCGGATATGTCGGAAGAAATGAATGGTCAGTCTGGGCAGCTTTATCAAGCTTCCATGGATCAAAACCAGTCGGCGGAAGCTTTGGTTCAGGAAGTGTCTAATGTAAAAGGCCAATTGGCCAGTGTTGCAAAGAGCAGCGGGCAGACACGCGCCAAAACAGAAGAAATTACAAAACGGGTTCAGGATGCCAATGTACAGATGGCGTCCCTGTCTGGCGCAATGGATAATATCAGCTCCAACGCTCAGGAAATTACTAAAATAGCCAAGGCAATTGAAGATATTGCGTTCCAGACCAGTATTCTTGCGATTAATGCTTCGGTAGAGGCGGCTCGTGCAGGAAGTGCTGGAAAAGGATTTTCTGTAGTGGCAGATGAGGTGAAACAGTTGGCGGCCAGAAGCGCTGAGGCTGCCCAGAGCGCGACTGGCGTGGTAAGCAGTACCAGGTCGATTATCCAGACCGGTGTGGAACTTACAGCCGAAACGGCAGGTTCCCTAAAATCCATTTCCCAAGTTACGAATCAGATCAGCGACATTTCGGATCAACTGGTAGCGGCAGTGCGGGGACAGGAGAGTGCCTTAGCTATTATGGAAGAACGGATTGAAACCATTTCTGCTATCGCTGACAGGAACCTTCAAAATGCCAAAGGAACGGAGCAGACCAGCGGGTTGCTGGCAAAAGAAGCAGAAGACCTGCGGGCTCAGGTGAAAAAGTTTGTTTTGAAGGAGGGATGAAAGGGATGAAACGGATATTGAGCTTGGTGATTGCTCTGATGGCTGCAGTGTATCTGACTGGATGTGGTAATCAGGAAACGCTCCAGGATGGCTATTATACTGCGCAAGCCGCAGAGTATAATTTTGGCTGGAAGGAATATATTACGATTATGGTAAAGGGAGGAAGTATTGTTTCAGTAGAGTACAATGCTGAGAATCCAAGCGGCTTTATTAAAAGCTGGGATAATGCTTATATGCAGACGATGCTCCATTCGAATGGAACCTATCCCAATGAATATACCCGTTACTATGCCAGCCAGCTTTTGGAACGGCAGCAAGAAGAGGGGATTGATGCCATTAGTGGTGCCAGCTCTTCTTATAATTCCTTCCAAAAATTAGCGGCGGCGGTACTGGAGCAGGCACGTCAGGGAGATTCTGGTATTGTGTTTGTAGATACATCTCATTAAAAACAGGAAAAGTGTTAAAAGTAGTTAAAAGCAGTTAACAGCAGGAGAGGAAAGCCCCTCTTTGCAGAGCGGTCAGCAATGCAAAGAGGGGCTGTTTTTCAAAAAGTTAAGGATACATGGATGGAAAGAGAGAAGGCAGATAATGGGACGTAAGAGCCAGGACGCTGAAAAACCAGATATAAGAAAGGAAGACAGGCATAAGGCGAAAAAAGAAGAAGAACGTAAAGCGGATGGCTGCCAGTTTCATATTTCTGTCCGTGAGCTGGTAGAATTTGTAATGAATTCGGGAGATATTGATAACCGGCGGACGGCTGGGGCGAAAAAAGAAGCCATGCAGGAAGGGAGCCGCCTTCACCGAAAGATTCAAAAAAGGATGGGAAGCTCCTATCAGGCAGAAGTGCCTATGAAGCATACGGTTAATGAGGAATGGTTCCAGATTATCGTGGAAGGACGGGCAGACGGGGTAATTACAAAACCAGACGGCAGCGTGATTGACGAAATTAAATGTATGTATTTGGATGTTAACAGGCTTACAGACCCGTTTCCGGTTCACTTGGCTCAGGCCATGTGCTATGGGTACTTTTGGTGCCTGGAAAAAGAATTGCCTTCTATTGGCCTGCAGATCACTTATTGCCAGATAGAAACGGAAGAAATCAAACGGTTCTGCCAGGAGCGTTCGTTTAAAGAACTAGAGGAATGGTTCCAAAACCTGATTCACGAGTATATGAAATGGGCAGAATATATATACCGTCATTCCTTGCGCCGGCAGGAATCCATAAAGGGGCTGGAATTTCCTTTCCCTTACCGGCAGGGGCAGAAGGAACTGGCAGTCAACGTATACCGGGCCATCGCTCGGGAGCGGAATCTGTATATTCAGGCGCCCACAGGAACCGGGAAAACATTATCGGTGATCTTTCCTGCTTTGAAAGCCATGGGGGAGGGATATGGGGAGAAACTGTTTTATCTGACAGCAAAGACCATAACCCGACGGGTAGCAGAGGAAGCGTTGGATATTTTGCGCAAAAAGGATCTGTTCGTTTCATCGGTTACAATAACGGCGAAAGAGAAGCTATGCTTTTTGGAACAGCCGGAATGTAATCCGGAAGCCTGCCCATATGCAAAAGGGCATTATGATCGGGTGAATGAGGCTGTGTTTGCAGTGATTTGCGGGGAATTGGCAATAACCCGCCAAACCGTAATCACATACGCTAAGAAGTATCAAGTATGCCCCTTTGAATTTTGCCTGGACATCAGCAATTGGGTGGATGTACTGATCTGCGATTATAATTATGTATTTGATCCTAATGTGTGCCTAAAACGGTACTTTGCGGAGGGAAAGAAAGGCGAGTACCTTTTTTTAATTGATGAGGCCCATAACCTGGTGACCAGAGCCAGGGATATTTACAGCGC
Organism: uncultured Lachnospiraceae bacterium; assembly: GCA_910589195.1. Classification (GTDB taxonomy): domain Bacteria; phylum Bacillota; class Clostridia; order Lachnospirales; family Lachnospiraceae; genus Caccovicinus. Next base: position 35,627 of record CAJUTC010000005.1, on the reverse strand, counting down.
CGCTTTGGTAAAGGAACACATCCTTCTTACGAAACGTCTGGTAAAGGAACGTTCCCCGAAGCTTGCTAAGCTTTTAGAGGTCTGCAATAAAGGGATGCTGGAACGAAAGCGGGAATGTGAGAATTATAAAACACTTAGCGATGTAAACTATCTGGCAGTCCAAATTATGGGAATGTTTTCCGAATTGGAACGGTTTATGGAAGAAAATCAGGAATTGGAAGATCGGGATATTCTGCTGGATTTTTATTTTAATGTGCGGGATTTTATAGAGGTATTCCAGCAAATGGATGATGGATATGAAATTTATTGCCAAATGCTCCGGGACGGGACCTTTATGGTGCGGCTGTTTTGCATAAACCCTTCCGGGCGTCTTAGGAACTATCTTGCTATGGGGAAAAGCACAATCTTTTTTTCCGCAACCCTTCTTCCAATCATGTATTATAAAGAGCTGCTAAGCGGGGATCCAAACGATTACGCAATTTATGCACAATCCCCCTTTTTACAGGAAAGGCGCCTTCTTTTAGTGGCAAGGGATGTAAGCAGCCGTTATAAAAGCAGAACGAAACAGGAATATCAGAAAATTGCTTCCTATATCCGGGAAATCGTAAAAGGAAGAGAGGGGAATTATATGGTGTTTTGCCCCTCATACCAGTATCTTGGGGAATTAGAAGAAATTATCAAAACAGAAAGAGGCGCGAATGGGTTCCGCTTGCTGATTCAGGAGAGCCGGATGGATGAGGCAGAGCGGGAAGCGTTTTTAGGGGAATTTCAGAGAAAGCGTGTTCAAGATGCCGCCAAGGATCTCATAGAAGAAAAAGTGGAGAACAGGGAGCAAAGCAGCTTGGTTGCCTTATGCGTAATGGGAGGGATTTTCGGGGAAGGGATTGATTTAAAAGAAGAAAGACTGATTGGCGTAATTGTAATCGGCACAGGCCTTCCTATGGTTTGTCCGGAACAGGAATTGCTAAAGCGTTATTTTGATAACCATGGCAAGCGTGGCTTTCCTTATGCCTATCAATATCCGGGGATGAATAAGGTGATGCAGGCAGCAGGGCGGGTGATCCGTACCATGAAGGATGAAGGAGTAATTGCCTTACTGGATCAAAGGTTTTTAAACCCGGATTACCTGGCGCTGTTTCCAAGAGAGTGGAGCAATTACCAGGAAACAAGGTTAAGCGAAGTAAGCCGCCAGGTAACAGAATTTTGGAAAGGGCGCAGTCAGCAGCAAGTCCGTAATGCGCCAGCGGCAAATCCATAAACCGGGCAATTTATAACATATCCATAAACTGCTTGGCAGCTTGGGAGATTGGCAGGTTTTCATTATACGCTACTACGATTTGCCTGGCAGGAAGGCTTTCCTCTAAATCCAGGACATAAAGCTGATGCTCTTTTTTGGGGATACAAAAATCAGGGACAAAGGCGATTCCAAGACCGATCCGTGCCAGATCGATTAATAAATCATTGCTGCTAAGTTCAATTTCCGGAACTAGGTCAAGCTGATTGCGCTGAAACATCCGGTGCAGAAATTCGCTGGTGGTGCTTTTCCGGTCTAACATTAAAATCGGATAGTTTTGCAGTTTCTGAAGGGTAAGCGTTTGGCCTTCTAATGGGAAATGGTTCCGGTTGGCCACAAATACATCACGGAATTCATAAATCATCCGCACATTTTGAGTATTGGACAGTCCGGAGTTTGGATAATTCGTTATAATAAAATCTACCTGGCCGTTTTCTAAAAGTTGGGCACATTCAATGGAAGTCCGATTGGTTACTTTAATGTGGACATTTGGGTAGGCAAGGTGGAATTGCTTTAAATAATTTACCAGATAATATCGGCATATGGTATCACTGGCCCCAATCCGAAGCTGGCCACCATTTAAGGTATTGGCCTCTAAAAGCTGGTTTTCCCCTTTCCGGATCAGATTCATGGCCGGTTCCACGTGCTTTAGCAGAATTTCCCCTTCCGGCGTCAGCTGAACCCGTTTGGTACTGCGGATAAAAAGAGGCTGGTTCAGCTTCCGTTCCAGTACCTTGATGGACTGGCTGACGGCTGACTGAGAGATAAAAAGCTGCTTGGAAGCTTCGGAAAAGCTTAACGTAACTGCCACATGATAAAATACCTTGTAAAGTTCATAATTGATATCCATTATAAGTCCTCCTAATAAGTACACCTTTATTTTACCACTAAATTAAGACTTTGGAAAGAGAGAAAGGAGAATTCATATGAAAGAAGCATCACAGAAAATCCACAATCCGGACGAAGGATATTACCAAATGTATCTGGACGAGCTGAAAGAAATCCGTCCATGTACCGATCAGGAGAGGGAGGAGCTGCAAAATCAGGTTCTTTTAGGAAATGAAAGCGCCAGAAAACGCCTGATTGAAGGCCATTTGATTTTTGCTTTGGCAGCGGCTAAGGATTACCGTGACAAGGGGCTTCCCATGAGCGATTTGGTTCAGGAAGCAAACTTAGCTTTGACTATGGCGGCATCTAACTATCAGGGTGGTGATTTTCTTGGCTTTGCGAGAGAAAACATCCTGTCTTCTCTGCAAAAAGCAATCCAGGAGCAGCAAGAGGAGAAAAAGATAGGGGAAACCATGGCAGCACGTGTGAATGTATTGCAGGAGATTTCTAGTAAATTGGCAGAGGAATTGGGACGGGAAGCTACCGTAGAAGAATTGGCAATGGGCATGGGGATGACTTCAGAAGAAATCAAGGATATTATGAAACTGGCAGTGGATGCGTTAAGCGTTACCGGAGAAGGCTGAGAAACTATGATTTCTGGCATAATAGGTAATAAATCATTGTTAAATAAATATTTATTAGTAAAATTGTTAAAATTTGCTTGCAGATTTCCGAAATGGATAGTATGATAAGAAAAAAGAAAGTGCACACGTTTGCAGTAAATTGGAGGTATTTTATTATGGGAGCAGTTAGGGGAAATGTGATTGTAGGCCAGTCTGGCGGCCCTACGGCAGTTATTAATTCCAGTTTAGTAGGTGTATTTAAGACGGCAAAAGATCGAGGAGCTAACAAAGTATACGGAATGGTTCATGGTATCCAGGGGCTTTTGGAAAACCGATATGTGGATCTGGAAAACCATATTAAAAATGATCTTGATATTGAGCTGTTAAAGCGTACTCCTTCAGCATATTTAGGTTCTTGCCGTTTTAAACTGCCGGATATCAGTCAGGATCGGGAGATTTATGATAAGATTTTTTCTATCCTGGACAAGCTGGAAATTGAATATTTCTTCTATATTGGGGGAAATGATTCTATGGACACCATTAAAAAGCTTTCAGATTATGCCTTGCTAAATGGAAGCAAGATCCGTTTTATGGGTGTGCCAAAGACCATTGATAACGATTTGGCGGTTACGGATCATACCCCTGGATTCGGAAGCGCGGCAAAGTACATTGGCGCCATTACGAAAGAGGTGATACGGGACGGGCTAGTATATGATCAGCAGAATGTAACCATTCTGGAGATTATGGGCCGGAATGCAGGCTGGCTTACAGGAGCCGCTGCCCTGGCTAAATGTGAAGACTGCCCTGGGCCGGATATGATTTTCCTTCCGGAACTTCCCTTTAATGTGGACTGGTTTATGAAGAAGGTAGCAGATCTCCATCAAAAAAAGAAATCTGTGGTAGTTGCCGTTTCAGAAGGCGTGAAAACGGAAGATGGCAAATATGTCTGCGAACTGACGGATGGTATTGATTTTGTGGACGCCTTCGGACATAAGCAGTTAACTGGTACAGCACGGTATTTAGCAGAAAAGATTAACCGGGAGGTAGGGTGCAAAACCCGTGCCATTGAGTTTAATTCCCTGCAGCGGTGCGCGTCCCATATTGTTTCCCGTGTGGACATTACGGAGGCTTTCCAGGTAGGAGGGGCTGCTGTAAAAGCTGCCCATGAAGGGGAAACCGGAAAAATGATCATCTTAAAGAGGGTTTCGGATGATCCCTATATCTGTGTAACGGATATTTACGATGTACATAAGATTGCGAATGTAGAAAAGAAGGTTCCAAGGGAATGGATCAATGAAGAAGGTGATTTTGTAAAACCAGAGTTTGTAAACTATATTAAGCCGTTGATCCAGGCGGAACTGACTCCAATTATGACCGACGGACTTCCCAGACATTTGTATTATACCGATGTAGAAGGGGAAGTGTAAGCGTAAGCTTTTCATGGCAGTGCAGCATTCCACAAGGCCTTTTCCAAATTGAAGGAAGGTTTGTACGAAATATTTGAATGAAATTTATTAGTAAAACTAATAAAATGTATAAAAGTTATTAATTTTACTTATTTATAATGGGTGTGATATGATAAGGACAGATGATAGGATTTTGCCATCTGTCCTTTTGCTGTATAGGAATTTTACAGGTCTTTCCTACTGGGCTAATTAGTGACTGGACGCTGGCAGCCGAGAATCATGTTGCTGATATGGCCTGCCCGGATGGATCTGCTGCAGGCATAAGAAGTATATGACACAAAAACCAAATGATGAGGAGGAAAGGTATGGGCGTAAAACGGATTTTTGTGGAGAAGAAACAGGACTTTGCGGTAAAGGCAAAGGAACTTCGTGAAGAGATTGAACGTTATTTAGGAATTGATGGCGTAACGAATGTCCGGGTACTGATTCGTTACGATATTGAAAACTTATCAGAGGAAATCTATCAGAAAGCACGGATGACGATTTTTTCCGAGCCTCCAGTAGATGAGGTTTATGAAGAGGTGTTTCCGGTACAGCAGGGGGATACGGTATTTTCTGTGGAATATTTGCCCGGGCAGTTTGACCAGAGGGCAGATTCAGCGGAACAATGCGTGAAACTGTTAAAGGAAGATGAAGAGCCAGTGATCCGCTCTGCCACCACTTATGTAATCTCAGGCACATTCAGCCAAGAACAGATCCAGGCGGTGAAGTCCTTCTGCATTAATCCGGTTGATTCCAGGGAAGCGGGGCAGGATAAGCCGCAGACCTTGGTGACGGAATTTGAAACCCCAAAGGATGTGGCGGTTTTTGAGGGCTTTTGCAGCATGGAAGAAGAGGCGTTAAAAGACCTTTATGATTCCCTGAATCTTGCAATGACGTTGAAAGATTTTAAGCATATCCAGAATTACTTTAAAAATCAGGAGGGCAGAAACCCTTCTGTAACGGAGATTCGGGTTTTGGATACGTACTGGTCGGATCATTGCCGCCATACTACCTTTTCGACGGAGTTAAAGAATGTGACATTTACTGACGGCGATTATAAAAGCCCCATTGAAGATACTTATAACCAGTATCAAAAGGATCGTCAGGAAATTTATAAGGGGCGGAAGGATAAGTTTATCTGCCTGATGGATTTAGCCCTTATAGGAATGAAAAAGCTGCGGGCAGAAGGGAAGCTTGAGGATTTGGAAGTTTCTGAGGAAATCAATGCCTGTTCCATTGTGGTTCCCGTTACAATAGACGGAGTAACTGAGGAATGGCTGATTAATTTTAAAAATGAAACCCATAACCATCCTACGGAGATTGAACCCTTCGGCGGCGCCGCTACTTGTTTAGGCGGAGCCATCCGGGATCCTTTGTCTGGCCGGACTTATGTGTATCAGGCCATGCGTGTTACCGGGGCGGCAGATCCTACAAAACCTTTAAAGGAAACCCTTCCTGGCAAGCTTCCCCAGAGGAAGATTGTAACAGAAGCTGCCCACGGCTACAGCTCGTACGGAAACCAGATTGGACTGGCTACTGGATACGTAAAAGAGATTTATCATCCTGGCTACGCGGCAAAGCGTATGGAGATCGGGGCGGTTATGGGAGCGGCTCCCAGGAAGGATGTAATTCGGGAAACTTCCGAACCGGGGGATATTATCATTTTGTTAGGAGGACGAACTGGAAGGGATGGGATCGGAGGCGCTACAGGTTCCTCTAAGGTTCACACAGAAGCTTCCATTGAAGTATGCGGCGCTGAGGTGCAGAAGGGAAATGCCCCTACGGAGCGGAAGATTCAAAGGATGTTCCGGCGGCCGGAGGTTTCCAGGCTGATTAAAAAGTGCAATGACTTTGGAGCAGGCGGGGTTTCCGTGGCCATTGGCGAGCTGGCTGATGGGTTAAAAATTGATTTGGATCAGGTGCCGAAAAAATATGCCGGGTTAGACGGGACAGAGATTGCCATTTCCGAGTCGCAGGAACGGATGGCCGTGGTGGTGGATCCGAAAGATGTAAAACCATTTTTAGAGTATGCCGCCCAGGAAAACCTGGAGGCAGTTACGGTTGCCGTGGTAACAAAACAGCCCCGCCTGGTGATGACTTGGAGGGGAAAGACGATTGTAGATTTAAGCCGCAGCTTTTTAGATACCAATGGAGCCCATCAGGAAGCGGACGTTACGGTGCAGATCCCTTCAAAGGAAGGAAATGTATTTGATAAAAAAGAAGTAGGCGATGTGAAGCAGGACTGGCTGAATTTATTAGCTTCGTTAAATGTATGTTCCCAGAAGGGCCTGGTGGAAATGTTTGACAGTTCCATCGGCGCGGGAAGTGTATTCATGCCCTACGGCGGAATCTACCAGTTAACAGAAACCCAGGCTATGGTGGCCAATCTTCCGGTAATGAAAGGCAATACGGATACGGTTACGATGATGAGCTACGGGTTTGATCCCTATCTGTCAACATGGAGTCCTTATCACGGAGCCGTTTACGCTGTGGTATCTTCTGTGGCAAAAATTGTGGCAGCCGGAGGTGATTTCAGCAAAATCCGCTTTACCTTCCAAGAGTATTTTCAGAGGATGACAGAAGAAAAAAGCCGCTGGAGCCAGCCATTTTCCGCATTGCTGGGGGCGTATGCTGCTCAGTTGGGATTTGGCCTGCCATCCATCGGAGGAAAGGATTCCATGTCAGGCACGTTTGATGATGCTGCCCATGGAGAAATTAATGTTCCGCCTACGCTGGTTTCCTTTGCGGTAGATGTGGCCAGCCGTAACTCCATTATTACGCCGGAGCTGAAGCGTCCTGGCAGCAAGTTAGCGGTATTCCGGATTCAGAGGGATTCCTATGATTTGCCAGATTACGGACAGATTAAGGATGGTTATGGAAAGCTCCATCAGGATATCAAAGCGGGAAGGATTATTTCCGCTTATGCAGTGGAAGGCAGAGGCCTGGCAGAAGCAGTCAGCAAAATGGCTTTTGGAAATAAGCTGGGAGTTAAAATCGAACATCATGTGGATCCAAGGGATTTCTTTGCGGCTGATTGGGGTTCGATCCTTTGTGAGGTTCCGGAAGGCAAGGTAGGGGAACTTTCTATTTCTTATACGGTAATCGGGGAAGTGACAGATAAGGGTATGTTTGAATATGGCCAGACCGCCATTGCCATGGAAGAGGCATTGTCAGCCTGGATGGGAACCTTGGAACAGGTATTCCCAACAAAATCCGGTGTAAAGCAAACCCCGGTTTCCCAGGCCGTATATGAGGCGAAACCGGAAAGCATCTATGTATGCCAGCATAAACTGGCACAGCCACATGTATTTATTCCGGTATTTCCAGGAACGAATTGTGAATACGACAGCGCAAAGGCGTTTGAACGGGCAGGAGCCAGCGTGTCCCATGTGGTATTTAAAAACTTGTCTGCCCAGGATATCAGGGATTCGGTAGCGGAATACCAAAAAGAGATTTCTAAGGCCCAGATCGTAATGTTCCCCGGCGGCTTTTCCGCCGGCGATGAACCAGAAGGTTCTGCTAAATTTTTTGCCGCCGTGTTCCGAAATCCCGTGATCCAGGAGGAAGTGGAAAAACTGCTTACAAACCGGGACGGCCTGATGCTTGGAATCTGCAACGGCTTCCAGGCTTTGATCAAGCTGGGACTGCTGCCGGAGGGCAGGATAACCCAGCAGACCGAAAGCTCGCCTACCCTTGCCATGAACACTATTGGCCGCCACGTGTCCAAAATGGTCTATACAAAAGTAGCCTCCAACAAATCTCCGTGGCTTATGGGCGCAGAGCTAGGGTCTGTGTACTGCAATCCAGCCTCCCACGGAGAAGGGCGGTTTGTGGCCAACAAAGAGTGGATAAACCGTTTATTTGAAAATGGACAGGTAGCCACACAATATGTAGACGACAAGGGACAGGCTACCATGGATGAATTCTGGAATCCCAACGGCTCCTACATGGCTATCGAGGGGATCACCAGCCCCGATGGCCGGATTTTAGGGAAAATGGCCCATTCGGAACGGAGAGGCGAAGGGGTAGCCCTTAATATTTACGGAGAACAGGATCTAAAACTATTTGAATCAGGCGTGAAGTATTTCCGCTGACAAAAAGAAAATCCGGGAAGGAAATCTGGAAGGGAACTAAAGTTTTTCTTGACAGCAAAAAAAATATCGTGTATGATTTTCGTTGTATTTCTCAATCGTACAAAAGTCTATATAAGGCGGACAGACCGAAGAGAAATGAAAGGCAATCTCAGACATAAAATATCAGAGGAGAAGACCGACTATGAAAAAGGTTGTAAAGTTTGGCGGCAGTTCCTTAGCCAGTGCAAGGCAGTTTAAAAAAGTAGGCGATATTATCCGCAGCGAAAAAGCAAGGCGATACGTGGTTCCCTCTGCCCCGGGAAAACGGAATGACAAAGATGAAAAAGTTACCGATATGCTGTACCAGTGTTACGATGCCGCTTCTGAGGGAAGAAGCTATAAGAAAATCCTGGAAAAAATCAGAAACCGGTATGAGGAAATTATAGAGGGACTGGATATCAACTTAAGCCTGGAGCACGAATTTGCCAATATAGAAGAAAATTTTGTAAATAAAGCTGGAAGGGATTATGCTGCTTCCAGAGGAGAATATTTAAACGGAATGATTATGGCAGCGTATTTGGGATATGAATTTATCGATGCTGCCCAGGTGATCTTCTTTGACGAGGAAGGGAATTTTGAGCCAGATACCACCAATCAGGAGCTGAAAGAACGGCTAGAGCATGTGGAACGGGCAGTGATTCCGGGATTTTATGGTTCCAAGCATGACGGAACTATTAAAACCTTTTCCAGAGGCGGTTCCGATGTAACCGGTTCGATTGTGGCGAAAGCGATCCATGCAGATATGTATGAAAACTGGACTGACGTATCCGGATTTTTGGTAGCCGATCCCAGGATCATTAAAAATCCGGAGGTGATTGAAACTATTACCTATAAAGAGCTGCGGGAACTGGCCTATATGGGTGCCAGCGTGCTCCATGAAGACGCGATTTTCCCGGTACGCCGGGAAGGTATCCCCATTAATATCCGCAATACGAACCGCCCGGATGATAAAGGGACTTTAATTGTGGAAAGCACAGTCCGGAAACCACGCTACACCATAACCGGAATTGCGGGAAAAAAAGGATTTTGTTCCATTAATATTGAAAAGGCCATGATGAATGCGGAGGTGGGATTTGGGCGTAAGGTTCTTGAAGTGTTTGAGCATTTTGGGATTTCCTTTGAACATATGCCTTCCGGGATTGATACCATGACCGTTCTGGTTCACCAGTCAGAGTTTGAAGAGTATGAGCAATCCGTCATTGCCGGGATCCACAGGGCAGTAGAACCGGATTTTCTGGAAATGGAATCGGATTTGGCTTTAGTCGCGGTAGTAGGGAGAGGGATGAAAGCATCCAGAGGCACTGCCGGAAGGATCTTTTCCGCCCTTGCCCATGCCAGGATTAACGTAAAGATGATTGACCAGGGATCCAGTGAATTAAATATTATTATCGGTGTGAAAAATTCAGACTTTGAAGCGGCAATCAAAGCAATTTATGACATTTTTGTTTCGGCAGAGATGTAAGCGATAGGAACAATATAGGAAAACGGGGCACTGCAAAATTAGGCATTTCCCACCATATCAGGCTGAAATCTACAGAGTATTGGCTGCCTGATTATGGGGAATCCGCCATTTTGCAATGCCCCGTTTTCCACATTAAAATTTGTCTGAAAAAACTTTCCGTAATTCCTGATCCAGCAGGTTGAAATCCAAAGGTTTTGGAAGATGGGCGTTCATTCCACAGCAAAGGGATTTGTGCATGTCGTTGGAAAACGCGTCAGCGCTTATGGAAATAATAGGTATTTTAGCGCCGTCCGGATGATTTGAGGACCGGATTTTTGTAGCTGCTTCATAGCCGTCCATAACCGGCATCCGAATATCCATTAAGATAGCGTGATAGTATCCTGAGGGCTTATCTAAAAACATGCTTACCGCTATCTGCCCATTTTCAGCAGCTTCAACTAAGCATTCCCGGTCTTTTAGCAGTTCCATTAAAATTTCCCGGTTCAGAATATTATCTTCCGCAATTAAAAGCCGCTTTCCCTTATAAACAGGAAGTGGCTTTCCCTCAGGAGAAAAGAGAGAATGGGGAAGAGGCGCCGCCTTTTTAGGATCACAGGAAGAGGCGCCGGTTTTTTCCACAATTGGAGAACCTTCCGGGGGGAAATCCGGCTGTATAGGAGGATACTGGGACAGGTTTTCCCCAGACGGAATTTGTGGTGTGGCTGGGGTTTTTATAATCGGAAGGGGAATATGAACCAGGAAGGTGGATCCTTCCCCTAATTTACTTTTTACCTGGATTGCGCCGCCCATCATATTAACTAGATTATGGGTAATTGCCAGGCCTAAGCCGGAACCCTTGGCTTCTGTCCTGGCCCACTCAGCTTCCTGGGAAAAGGCCTCAAATAGGTGGGCCTGAAATTCGGCGCTCATTCCAATGCCGTTGTCTGTAATAGTAAACTGGAGGTTAGCATAATCTGGGTTGGTAGCGGGAAGCTCTGTAATATCTAGCTTGATCGTTCCCGCTTCCTGCGTATATTTAACCGCGTTTCCGGCAATATTTACCAGTATTTGTGTCAGCCGGGGAATATCGCCCATCAGGCTGTTGTGGCAGATATTGCGGATTGAAAGGGAATATTGCTGATGCTTATCTTGAGCCTGGGAACGTATGATCCCATCTACAGATTGAATCAAATCCATTAATTGAAACTGCGTTTCTGCTAATGTGGTTTTGCCGGATTCAATCTTGCTCATATCAAGAACCTGATTGATCAAATCCTTCATATGACAGGAAGCAAGTTCAATTTTTCTTAAACAGTCTGCTACTTTAACCGGCTCGTCTAGATGGGCGGTAGCAATGGCGGTCATCCCGATAATGCCGTTCATGGGAGTCCGGATATCATGGCTCATAGCAGACAGGAATTCGCTCTTGGCCTTACTTGCCTTTAAGGCGGCATCGTAAGCGTCTTTCAAGGCCGTCCGTTCATCGTTTACATCCATAAAGGCAACGATTACATTACCCAGGGCGCCGCTGGGATGGATCGAGGAAAGGATTAAATGCATCCGGTACCATCGGTACTGGTTGCCTAACAAGCGCCGGTAGGTAAAGGCATAAAAGGGGTGTTCCTTTGTCAGTTGGGTTCTGGCGTATTCCCGTGAACCAAATTTCGAAACCATGCTGCGATCCGCTTTGTGGACGGAATTGGATACGTATTCTTGCAGTATGTTATCGTAGTTGCCACGTGGTTTACTGGTGAATTTTTCCGTACAAGTCGCAGCCACAAAGCGGCAGTCATCTGTACTAAAATTTACGAAATAAGTGTCCAGAAACAGCTTATTCATGGCAAACAGGATTTCCTGCTGTTCGTCCGACATGGACAGAATCTTTTCAGCAGCTTCATTATGCAATTTTAGCTGTTCCCGAAGAAGATCGATTTCATTTTCAAGCTGTGTAATCTTGGCTTTATAGTAGGCTAACCGTTCCAGGTTATTTGTTTGACGTTCCTTCATAATCCAGCCTCTCATTTTTGCGTGTATTTGTGTAGGATGATAGCAAAGGACAAATTTTTTATCGTTCACTATAAACTTATATATAAGATACGCAAGTTCTTACTATATAACTATTATACATGGAAACCAGCCTGTTTAACAAGCAAAATTTACATTGAAGACAAGAGTATGTTTGAACCCTTATTCTTATCGGCTTTCCGCCCTTCTTTTAAGGTATCGTTTGCTTTGATTTCCCATAAAACAGTCTACCATTTTCTGGCATATTGTGATATGATGAAAGAAGCAAGCAGCACGTGGCAAAGATAGGAATGAAAACCAATCACAAGGAGGGGAATTGCATGTTGGAAAAAATTGATTTGTCAGTGAAAGTAGAAAAAGCTGTGTACAAAAAGGCCATGGCAGAGATGGAGGAAAAGCTGGGAGTCCTTCAGCGGAGCTGTAAAGAAGCCGGGATACCGGTTATGATCTTGTTTGACGGTATGGGAGCCGCGGGAAAGGGGACTCAGATTAACCGATTGATCCAGGTAATGGATCCCAGAGGATTTTCCGTTTATGCCAGTAACCGGCCTACCGAAGAAGAACAGTATCGTCCTTTTTTATGGAGTTATTGGACCAAAACTCCGGCAAAGGGGAGGATTGCTATTTTTGACCGGAGCTGGTACCGCCGTGTTCAGGTAGATCGGTTTGAAGGCTTGACAGCAGATCAAGAGCTTCCCCATGCATTTCAGGATATTGCGTCTTTTGAAAAACAGTTGTCTGATGGCGGAACTGTGATTATCAAGCTGTTTCTTCATATTTCGAAAGAAGAACAAAAGAAACGATTTAAAAAGCTGGCAGCCTCTAAGGAAACGGCTTGGCGGGTCAGTGATTCTGACTGGATCCGGAATAAAGAATATGAGCGTTACTTAAGGATTAATGAAGAGATGCTAGAGCAGACCGATACGGAGTACGCTCCCTGGACAATTATTGAAGCGACAGATAAAAATTACGCGGCGATGAAAATTATGTCCACCGTTACCAGCCGTTTGGAATATGAGCTGGAAAAGAAAAAAGAAGAAAAAACGGCGGAGAAGGGGCAGAAGAAAAAAACGGCGCCTTCTGATAAGTATAAAAATGGGGTATTGTCTGGTGTGGATTTATCAAAACACCTGACTCCGTCCAAATATAAAAAGGAGCTGGATGAGCTTCAGAAACGGATTGAAATCCTCCACAGTGAGATATACCGTCTGCGGATTCCGGTGGTAATCGGATTTGAAGGCTGGGATGCGGGAGGAAAAGGCGGAGCCATCAGGCGTCTGACCAGCCGGTTAGATCCCAGAGGGTATCAGGTAAATCCCACAGCCTCACCTAATGATATTGAAAAAGTCCATCATTATCTGTGGCGGTTCTGGAATAACGTGCCTAAAGCAGGGCATATTGCCATTTTTGACCGCACATGGTATGGACGGGTGATGGTAGAGCGGATTGAAGGCTTTTGCACAGAAGCGGAGTGGAAACGGGCTTATCAGGAAATTAACGAGATGGAAGCTCATATGGCCAATGCTGGGGCGGTAGTGTTAAAATTCTGGCTTCATATTGATAAAGATGAACAAGAACGTCGATTTAAAGAGCGGATGGAAAATCCGGCCAAGCAGTGGAAGATTACAGACGAGGACTGGAGAAACAGGGAAAAGTGGGATCTTTATGAAGAAGCAGTCAATGAAATGTTAGTCCGGACTTCAACCACGTATGCCCCCTGGATTGTGGTAGAAGGAAATGATAAGTGCTATGCCAGGGTTAAGGTGGTGCGGACGGTAGTGGAAGCGCTGGAGGCAAAGATTAAAGAAGTGAAAAAAGCCCAGAAAAGTAAAGACGCATGAGCCGGGTGATTGTGGCAGGCGGCGGGGCAGCCGGAATGATGGCTGCCTTATCCGCCGGGCAAAGAGGGCATCAGGTCATTTTACTGGAAAAGAATGAAAAACTTGGGAAAAAACTGTACATTACAGGAAAAGGGCGATGCAATGTAACCAATGCCTGTGATATGGACGGCCTGTTTCAAGGGATTGTAACAAACCAAAAGTTTTTGTACAGCAGCTTCTACCAATTTACCAATAAAGATATGATGGATTTATTAGAACAATATGGATGCCCTTTAAAAGTGGAACGAGGCAGCCGTGTTTTTCCTGTATCCGATAAATCCTCTGATGTAATTAACGCTCTTGGGCGGGCATTAAAAGAGCATTTGGTGGAGGTTCATTTAAACAGCAGGATTAAGGAACTGATCATTCAGGACGGCTGCTGTGTGGGCGTCCGACTGGACAAAATCGGAAAGAACGTGATAGGCGGCGCTGAGATAGGACCGGAAGGAGAGATTTTTGGTGATCTAGTAATTGTAGCCACTGGAGGTCTTTCCTACCCTTCTACCGGCTCTACTGGAGATGGTTTTTTATGGGCAAAGGCCGCGGGCCATCGAATTACAGATCTAAGTCCGGCGTTAGCGCCATTTGAGATTTTAGAGGAGGATGGCAAACGCCTTCAGGGTTTGTCATTAAAAAATATCCGGATTTCCCTCCGTTCAGGAAACAGGGAACGCTACCAGGAATTTGGCGAGATGCTGTTTACCCATTTTGGGGTAAGCGGTCCTGTGATTCTTTCAGCCAGCAGCTTTATCGCGAAAGAATTACGGAAGAAACAGCCAATGGTCTTATCCGTTGACTTAAAGCCGGCTTTAAGCCTGGAGCAGTTGGATAACCGGATTGTACGAGATTTTCAGGAGGGAAAGAACCGGCAGTTTAAAAATTCTCTTTCCCTTCTATTGCCAAATAAACTGATTCCTGTTATGATAGGCAGAAGCGGAATCCATCCGGATAAACCAGTAAATGAAATTACCCGTATAGAGCGGCGCCATTTGGCAGAAACTTTTAAAGATCTTACTTTTACAGTCACCGGGATTCGGGATTATAAAGAAGCGATCATTACGCAAGGCGGGGTTTCGGTAAAGGAAATCAATCCTTCTACCATGGAATCAAAGAAGGTAAAGGGACTTTGCTTCGCTGGGGAAGTTTTGGATCTGGATGGAGTAACTGGAGGGTATAACCTGCAGATTGCCTGGTCCACAGGATGGGCAGCCGGAAGCGTGGGGGCGCAGTCGGTTTTGTAAGGGAAATCCTGCATGCCGCTCAGCCAAAATCGGCGCCGTGAACGACGAAATAAAATTTTGGCTGTTCACCATAACAGATAGAAAGAGGATAAAATATGCAGTATTTTAACATTGCGATCGACGGCCCCGCTGGAGCCGGAAAAAGTACGATTGCAAAGGCAGCGGCAGCAAGGCTGGGATTTATTTATGTAGATACTGGAGCGATGTATCGTGCTATGGCATTATTCGCGCTGGAAAAAGGAATCCCGCCTGAGGATGAAGAAGGAATCCGTAAAGCATGCTGCCAGGCGGATATAACGATTGCGTATGAAGACGGGAAGCAGCAGATTCTATTAAATGGGAAAAATGTATCTGGACAAATCCGCACCGAACAGGTGGGGAATATGACAAGTAAAATATCCGTATATTTGCCAGTTCGGAAAAAGATGACGGAATTGCAGCAAAAGCTTGCGGCAAACGCCAATGTGATTATGGATGGACGTGACATTGGAACATTCGTTCTTCCAAATGCCCAGGTTAAAATTTACCTGACTGCCGATACAAGAATCAGGGCTGAAAGGCGTATGAAGGAATTGGAAGAAAAAGGACAGATATGCAATTTAGACGAGATTGAGGCCGATATAAAGGAACGGGATTATCGGGACATGCATCGGGAACATTCGCCGCTGAAACAGGCGGAGGATGCCGTTTATTTAGATACGTCCCGCATGAATCCGGAACAGGTAGTGGAACAAATCATTGCTATTGCCAGGAAACAAGGGCTTTCAAATGGCGGGAAAGAAAATTCAGATACGCTCTAACAAAATCGTATGGATTTGGGAAAGGAAAGAAGGAAGGAACAGGTTGAAGGACATGGAAACAGGCTCTGAACTTGAAGTGATTGTGGCAAAAACAGCAGGCTTTTGCTTTGGCGTAGAGCGGGCTGTAAATAAGGTTTATGAACAACTTGAAAAAAACAATCAGCCGATCTATACTTACGGCCCCATTATCCATAATGAAGAAGTGGTAGCGGATCTGTCTAAGCGGGGAGTTGGGGTGATTTATTCAGAAGAGGAGTTAAAGCAGGTTGAACATGGCGTGGTGGTAATCCGTTCCCATGGGGTCAGCCGGCATATCTACCAGCTTATGAAAGAAAAGGGCTTAGAAGTTATCGACGCCACTTGCCCATTTGTAAAGAAAATCCATCGGATTGTAGAAGAGCAGACAAGAGCCGGACGACAGGTTGTGATCATCGGTTCGGAGAAGCATCCGGAGGTGGAAGGTATTAAAGGGTGGGGAGATGCACATACTGTAGTAATTGAAACAGCCGAAGAAGCGAAGAATTTTGCCCCGCAAAACGGTAGATCCATAGCAGTTGTGTCCCAAACGACATTTAATTACAATAAATTTAAAGAATTAGTTGAAAAATTTTCGAAAAAGGGTTATGATATACTTGTTTTAAATACGATTTGCAATGCAACACAGGAAAGACAAGTGGAAGCAAAGGAGATTGCTTCAAAAGTGGATGCCATGATTGTGATTGGCGGAAAGAATAGTTCCAACACTCAGAAGCTGTATGAAATTTGCTTCGGGGAATGTAAAAACACGTATTACATCCAGACACTAGGCGATTTCGATCCTGAAGGTGGGAATTCTGTGCGCAAAGTAGGTATTACAGCAGGGGCATCAACCCCGAAAAAGATTATTGAGGAGGTTCATACTAATGTCAGAGTTAAGTTTTGAACAAATGTTAGAGGAATCATTGAAAACGATACGTACAGGAGAGGTTGTCACTGGTAAGGTTATCGATGTAAAAGAAGATGAGATCGTTTTAAATATTGGTTACAAATCTGACGGAATTATTACCCGCAGTGAATATACCAATGAACCGAATGTGGATTTAACCGGTCAGGTACATGTGGGAGATGAAATGGAAGCGAAAGTAATTAAGGTAAATGATGGCGAAGGCCAGGTAGCTCTTTCTTATAAGAGGCTAGCCGCTGACAGAGGGAACAAGCGATTAGAAGAGGCATTTAACAATCAGGAAGTGCTGACCGCTAAGGTAGTCCAGGTTCTTGACGGCGGGTTAAGCGTAGTGGTAGAGGAAACCAGAATCTTTATCCCCGCTAGCCTGGTATCGGATACGTATGAAAAAGATTTATCTAAGTATGCCGGACAGGATATTGAGTTTGTGATTACTGAGTTTAACCCCAGAAGACATCGGGTGATTGGCGACAGGAAGCAGCTTATGGTAGCCCGGAAGGCCGCAATGCAGAAAGAATTATTTGAGAGAATTGCGGTTGGCGATACGGTAGAGGGAACCATTAAAAATGTTACTGATTTCGGTGCGTTTATCGATTTAGGCGGTGCGGACGGTCTGCTTCACATTTCTGAGATGAGTTGGGGACGGGTTGAGAATCCGAAGAAGGTATTTAAGGCAGGAGAACAGGTAAAAGTCCTGATTAAGGATATTCAGGGTGAAAAAATCGCGTTAAGCTTAAAATTCCCGGAAGCAAATCCGTGGGCAAATGCGGCGGAAAAATATGCCGCCGGCAATATTGTTGCTGGCCGTGTAGCGCGTATGACTGATTTTGGCGCGTTTGTAGAGTTAGAGCCAGGAGTAGACGCTCTGCTCCATGTTTCCCAGATTTCCAGAGAGCATGTGGATAAGCCTTCTGATGTATTAAAGATCGGTCAGGAGATTGAGGCTAAGATTGTAGATTTTAACGAAGCGGATCATAAGATCAGTTTAAGCATAAAAGCTATGGCAGCCCAGGCGAGGGAAGCGGAAGATGAGGATGTGGCAGATGTAGACATTGACGCAGTTGCCAATTCCGATGCTGAGTAAGTAAAGTAAGAAACAGCAACCAGCGATTAACCAGTTCAGGCCTTTTCTTTCTCATGGAAAAGGCCTTGAATTGCGATATTATGTAAATAAAAAATTGAAAAATTTATTGACTATATTAAAAAGTATGATATAATAAAAGTAATTAAAGAATCCGGATTGTTACTGGTAAGCAGGCAAAACCAATTTTGAGATAGGCAGAGAAAGTGCTTCTACTATGTCAAAATTGGTTTTTCTTTATTATCAACGATACGTTGGGAGATTCAAGATTTTATGTTTTCTGCTTTAATTTTAGAAGGAATGATCCGATGAAGGTTCAAAAAATTATTAACAATAATATTGTCAGTTCTACAGATGATAATGGAGTTGAAGTTGTAATTATGGGTCGGGGCCTTGGCTATAAAATCAAAGAAGGCATGGAGATTCCAAAAAGCAAAGTCGAAAAGATCTTTCGGTTGGATAACGAGGATGTGATGGATCGGTTTAAGACGTTGCTTACAAAACTGCCTCCGGAGCAGATTCAGATTTCAACAGAGATTATTCAGTATGCGAATCAGGTTTTGAATAAACCGTTAAATCAAAATATATACATTACATTAACCGATCATGTTAATTTTGCCATAGAGCGGTTCCAGGAAAAGTTGCTGTTTACTACGCCGCTCCTAAGAGAGGTGAAAAGTTTTTATCGGGAAGAATACATGATAGGGGAATATGGGATAGCCTTGATTGACAGAAAATTAGGGATTAAGCTTCCTGTAGATGAAGCTGCTTCCATGGCCCTTCATGTAGTGAATGCTGAGTATAATACCGCTATGCGGGACACTATGCATATTACACAGTTGATCCAGCAAGTAGTAGGGATCGTAGCAGAATATTTCGATATTAACCCAGATGAGCGTTCCCATAATTACGAACGTTTCATTACCCATCTAAAGTTCTTGGCGCAAAAAATTTACACCAATGATCTTTTGGACCAGGAGGAGTCAGAGTTTTCCCAGATGATTTCTCAGATGTACCCGGAAGAATATGTCTGTAGCCAGAAAATCCAGTGTTTTATTCAAGAAGAATATGGCCATCAGGTATCCGAGGAAGAGGTTGCCTATTTGGCGGTTCATATTAAAAGAATTTGCTTATCATAGGAAATACCAAAGGCACAAAAGCTGAAATGACATGGTTTCAGGAAGGAATGAGGCAGGAGGGTGCCTATATGATAAGTTGGGATTATAAAGTTCAGGATTTACAAGGGCTTCACGTAAGACCGCTGGCAAAGATTATGACAAGGCTAAAAGGCTTTCGGTGCCAGGTGCAGGTTATGAATAAAGGGAAAAAGGTAGAAATCAGTGATTTAATGGGGGTGCTGGCCTTAGAGGTACAGGAAGGGGATATTTTAAAATTTCAATTTGAGGGTGAGGATGAGAAAGCGGCGTCAGAAGCGTTAAGCGGTCTTTTTCCGGAAATTAGGCTGTGATATATATAAATTCAGAGTAAACTACGGCAACAGGGGTGTAAGTAATCTTACAATTTTGACTAGAAGGGGGAATTTAATATGGCAGCCAATATGAATTTTATATTAGCCAATAACGACTTTACTGCAGTTGCTGCTGCTGTTTTGGCAGGATTGGGCGGCAAAGAAAATGTAGAGTCTTTTGATAACTGCATTACCAGGCTGCGCCTGGAAGTAAAGGATCATACTAGAGTAGATGAGACACAAATCCGATCCGCAGGGGTAGCAGGTGTGATCCGCCCCAGTGAAACTGCTGTACAAGTTGTTGTTGGAACTAAGGTGCAGTCGGTTGCAGACGAGTTGAGGAAACTGCTGCAATAGACAGGCATTCTTAATTGACATCATGATGACAGCATAGTTGACAGTATGAGTGACAGAGAATAGACAGAAGGCGAAGTATGCCGGCCAAATGAAACTGAATAGGGCGATAAAAAACCTCGCTGTGGGACAGCACCCCCTGCTGTTACAGTGGGGTTTTTTATCGTTTTTATTTTATAATGTAAAAAATTTCCATGGAGGAGTTTTCTCCGCTCTATGACAGATCACTTTGCTGATTCGCCGCAAGCCAGTATCATGAAAGAGCCAGAGCATATGAATGGGATTTAATTTACGGCTTTTCATTTTTGGGAGAAAGTGGTATACTAAAGCGTATCTGAAAAGGCGTAATAAAAATCGGCTTTCCCAGATATTTTGGAATGGATGCAACCTTTGAGAAAGATGAGGAAATTCGTATGATAGCAGAGAAGATGAAGCCATTGCTGCAGAATAATTCTGCCATCCGCATGATGTTTGAAGAAGGAAAGCGGCTGGCGTCTATCTATGGCTCGGAACAGGTATATGATTTTAGCCTTGGAAATCCTAACGTTCCGGCGCCTGACAGTGTAAAACAGGCCATATTGGATATTTTAAATGAGGAGGAGTCTACCTTCGTCCATGGATATATGAGTAATGCTGGTTATGAAGATGTGAGGGAAACCATTGCCCGGTCTTTAAACCAACGATTCCAAACAAACTTCCGATTGGAAAACATTATTATGACAGTAGGGGCAGCCAGCGGTCTGAACATTATATTAAAAGCGATTTTAAACCCAGGGGATCAGGTAGTTACGTTTGCGCCGTACTTTCTGGAATATGGTAACTATGTGAGAAATTATGATGGCCAACTGGTGGTGGTATCTCCAAATGTGGAAAGCTTCCAGCCGGATTTACAGGAATTTGCAGAAAAGATAGGCTATAAGACCAAGGCCGTGATTATAAATTCTCCCAATAATCCTACAGGTGTGGTGTATTCCCGGGAAACGCTGATTCAGATGGCGGCAGTATTGGAAGCGAAAAGCAAAGAGATCGGGCACCCTATCCTGTTAATCTCCGATGAACCTTACCGGGAGTTGGCATACGACGGAGTTGAGGTTCCCTATGTAACAAAATATTATGGTAATACCGTGATCTGCTATTCCTACAGCAAATCATTGTCCCTTCCGGGAGAACGGATTGGCTATCTGGTAATTCCGGATTCGGTTGCGGACGCTGAGCAGGTTACAGCGGCGGCGGTGATTGCGAACCGGGTAATCGGATGTGTGAACGCGCCTTCATTATTCCAGCGGGTGATTGGGCGCTGCGTCAATGAAAAGGTGAATTTAGAAGCGTATGACAGGAATCGGAATCTGCTTTACAATAGGTTAACGGAATATGGTTTTCATTGCGTAAAACCGGAAGGGGCATTTTACCTGTTTGTAAAATCCCCTTTCGAAGACGAAAAAGAATTTTGTGATATTTGTAAGAACTATCATGTGCTGGTGGTACCGGGAAGCTCCTTTGCCTGCGCCGGATACGTTAGGATCTCTTACTGCGTTTCCTATGAGCAAATCGAGCGCTCCCTGCCAGCATTCCAAAAAATTGCGGCAGAATGCGGTTTGATGGCAGAAGAAGGGAGATTGTGATGGGAAGGCCTTGGGAGAGCATGATCAGAAGGGTAGTTCCGTATGTACCAGGCGAACAGCCATGCGGAAACCGCTTAATTAAACTGAATACAAATGAAAACCCCTATCCGCCCGCGCCAGGAGTGAGTCGGGCCTTGCGTGAAATGGATCCGGAAACGTTTCGGAAGTATCCGGATCCTGCAGCTAATATGCTGACGGAGGCATTAGCCAGCCGCTACCATGTGGGAAAGGATCAGGTGTTCGTAGGCGTTGGATCAGATGATGTAATTGGAATGGCGTTTTTAACCTTTTTTAATTCCGAAAAGCCGGTGCTGTTCCCGGATATATCTTATTCCTTTTATCCGGTATGGGCACAGCTTTTTGGGATTCCCTACCAGACCCCTAAACTGGATCTGGATTTCCGGATACGGAAAGAAGATTACCGCCAGGAAAATGGAGGCGTAATTTTTCCAAATCCCAATGCGCCTACCGGTCTGGCCATGGATCTGGAGGAAGTAGAGGAGATCATCCGTGACAATCAGGATGTAGTGGTGATTATTGATGAGGCTTACGTGGACTTTGGCGCACAGTCTGCCCTTCCGTTGGTTTCCAAATACGAAAATCTTCTGGTGGTACAAACCTTTAGCAAATCCCGATCCATGGCCGGGATGCGGATAGGATATGGGATCGGCCATCCGGATTTGATTCGTGCTTTGAATGATGTGAAATATTCCTACAATTCCTATACCATGAATATGCCTTCCATCATCCTTGGAACAGAGGCTGTGAAAGATGATTCCTACTTTTATCAGACCCTGGAAAAAATAAAAAAGACCAGAGAGGAAACGAAGATATGGATGAAGGAATTAGGATTTTCATTTCCGGATTCCCAGGCAAATTTCCTTTTTGCCACCCATTCTCAGGTGAAAGCAGAAGTAATATTTGAAGCGTTGAAGCAGGAACAAATTTACGTCCGGTATTTTAAAAAACCAAGGCTTGACAACAGCCTTCGGATTACAATCGGAACCGATGAGGAAATGGCGGCGCTCAGAGGTTTCCTGGAAACGTTCCTGAATTAAGAAGCATAGAAGCTTATGGGGATATATTAGATGATTGCGAAACTTCTTTGTAAGAAATAGGGATTGGTCAAAACAGACAAAAAAGAGTCTGGTAAGCCGGACTCTCGCGCCGGAGCGCGGCTGCGCCAGCCGCCTGCTTATGTCTGTTTTGACCAGACCCGTCACATAAGAGAACGTTTCGCGATTGCCTAGGTATATTATGGTAAAAAGGAGGGACTGGTTTGGAACGCATGATCCGGATAATCCGATATCTGCTGAATATCATGATTCCGATCAGCGGATGGATTTGTTTTATTGTCCTAGGGCCGAAACTTCTTAAATTTTTTATGCCATTTGTAATCGGGTGGATTTTGGCAATGGTTGCGAATCCATTGGTGCGTTTTTTGGAAAAACGTTTGAAAATCATTCGAAAACATAGCTCTGCCGCTATTATTATCCTGGTGCTTGCCGGGGTAACCGGGTTGCTATATCTTCTGCTTTCCCGGTTAATGGCAGGAAGCGTCCGCTTAATCCAGGATATTCCGGAGCTGTTTGAAATGGCCAAGGCAGAGGTGCTGAGAGCTTGGAACAATTTAAGCCGTTTGTTTGTCTATTTTCCGGCAGGAATCCAAACGTTCTTTTCTCAGTTTTGGAGTAACCTGGGAGAATACGTTACCGGCCTTTTACAAATGGTTGCACCTCCCACAGTAGCCGTTGCGGGCAACGTGGCCAGACAGATTCCTGGCGCTTTGGTCAGTTTGATTATTACGCTGTTATCTGCGTATTTTTTTATTGTGGAGCAGGACAGAATCATTGCAGAGGGAAAGAAGTACGCGCCAATCTGGATCAAGCAATATCTGATCTTTTTAAAAGGAGATCTGAAACGGCTGATAGGCGGATATTTCCTGGCCCAGTTCCGCATTATGTTTGTGGTGGCGGCTGTGCTGGCTGCCGGCTTTTTGGTGCTTGGGGTAGAGTACGGACTGGTATTTGCCGTTTTAATCGCCTTTTTAGATTTTCTTCCCATGTTTGGAACAGGAACCGCTTTGGGGCCATGGGCGCTGGTAAAGCTGTTTTCTGGGGAGTATGCCTTTGCAGCAGGTCTGATTCTCCTTTATTTGTTAACCCAGGTAATCCGCCAGATAATCCAGCCTAAGATTGTAGGGGATGCCATGGGTCTTCCGCCCTTGGCAACCTTATTCTTATTATATTTAGGCTTTAAGATAGCGGGAATCGCCGGTATGATCTTAGCAGTTCCGGTAGGTCTTTTGTTTGCCAGCTTTTATAAGCATGGAGCCTTTCAGGGAATTGTAGAAAATACCAGGCTTTTGATTCTGGAAATCCAGGATTTCCGCTTCGGTACACGAAAAAAATAAGGGCTTAAGCTGCCTGCCGCAAAGAAATCATTGCGGCAGGCGGTTTGAAACCCTATTTTTTTTCGGATTCGGAATGGGATGCTTCGCATGAAGAAAGTGTAGTTTCTTTTTGCTTATTTGCTTTGTTTTGGAACCGGAAACCTTTCTTTCGAACAGTTGCAACAGCCAGGAGGAATAAAACAATCAGCAAAAGTACAAATAAAATAGTAGGAAGGCTGGACAAGAAACCAATAAGGAAAGCTGTTAAGCTATCTCCCAGGGCATTCAGATTACGGGCAAATCCCCGCTGGATCTGCTGCCAAGGGGTTTCCGGCTGGGTAGGGCTTTCCAAATTTACTTCCGAAATATTCAAATATACGGTGCTGTACAAAATGGAGTTGTCATAATGGCGAAGCCGGGATTCGCTGGATTCAATTTCAATGGAAACATCCGTAAGGCGCTGCTCTAAGGCCAGAATGGCTTCCGTTGAGTCAGCCGAGGCCATCAGTTCCCAAAGCCGTTCTTGTTCCATGCGGAGCGTTTTTAAGCGGCTTTCCACATCAGAATATTGTAATGTAATATCACTTACCGTTTCTGATTTATAGATTACATTGCTGTCTGTTTCAACCTGGGCGATAAAAGCATTCAGTTTGTCGGCTGGAATCCGAAGGGTTAGGTTGGCATACTTTAAAGCCGGGCGTCCGTAATTTGTAATGCTGTTTCCGGAAATATCGGACTGTTCAATGTAGCCGCCTAATTGGGTTACTTTGGCCTGAACTGAAGGAATTAGCTCATCAAAGCGTGTGGTTTCCACATTCATATCAATATTCCGGATTAATTTCCGGTTAGCGGCCTGGGGGATCGTTTCTTCCTGGATCGCCGCTCCAGTGATCGCTGCCTGGCTGCCTGTATCATATGATGAGCTGGCAGCGGAGTCAAAACTTCCTTCTTCCTCCAAGGCTCCCATAGCGGCGGCTGTGTCCTGAGCCATGGGAACCGCAGCCACTTCCATAGTCTGATTGGGGTAAAGGGCTTCCATGGCGACGGCTGCCATGGTTTCCTCGTACATGGATTTCGATCCTCCTCCGCATCCGAATAAGACGGATGTGGAAAGAATCATGGCAAACAGGGAACCGATGAAACGTTTTGCGTGCTTTTTCATAAAAATTTCCTCCTTATATGTTAATTTTTAACACTCTCCAAATTTTCCTGTACCTGTTTGGCTCTGGAATTATGTTATCATGAAGGAAAAGTGTTTTGCAATAGGTTGAAAAAAGGATTAAGATTTCTACGGAAAAACGTAAGATTCCAGATGATTCCTGCAAAATCCATTGTATCAGACGGGGGAAATATGTTATAATGCCGTATGATGCAGAAAAACAGAGAGGTTTTATGTTTGATATGGAAAAAAATGGAATCAATGGGAGCGGCTCCAGCTCACCGAAGGCATGGGAGGCAGACCAGGACACAGGGGATTCCCTGACGATCCGGGAGGAACCGGAAGATGATCCGGATAATTGTGACTATCTGGATGATGACTATGAGGATGATGAGGATTACCCGGAAGATGATTATGGGGATGCTCTGGATGAGAATTACCAGGATGGGGAAGATGATCCGGGTGGGGAGTATGAAACGGATAGGGTTCATTCAAATGAGAATCACCAGGATGGAAAAGATGATCCGGGTGAGGAGTACATAGAGGATGACGATTACTATTTAGATGACGATTATGATGACAGCAGCTTTTTAGCGGAATTTGATGATGATAGTTTTTTCGAAGGGCAAAAGTCTGATAAAAGGGATACATACGAAAAAGAAAACCTTGCGTTTACTGCCTTTTATGAGAGGCAAAAACAAGAGATAGAGAAGAACCAGGCTGATTTTGAGGAAAGCCAGAGATATTATGAAGATAAAGGGGTAGAAGAAGAGTTGAGCACATTAGAACGGAATGGAAACAAAACAGGAAATGGAAGCGCAAGCGGAAAGGGGAAGGATAGCAAGGCCTCTTCTAAGAAAGGAAAACTTGTGGCAGGCTGCGTTTTGATTGCGATGGGTTTAGGGGCAGCGGGAGCATATTTGATAAAAGCTCAAAGTTATAATGAAACATTTTGTCCCAATACGATTATTAACGGGCTGAATGCCCAGGGAATGACCATAGAAGAAGTAAAGGCGAATATGTCTTCCTCCTTGGATCAGTATCGTTTACGGGTGATTGGCCGGGATGGCAGCGAAACCGTGGTGTCGAAAGATGATATTGGCCTTCATACGGTATTTGACGGTACGTTGGAGAGGCTGATGGAAGAGCAAAACCCTTATTTGTGGGGAATGTCTTATTTTGGAAGCCAGAATTCTCAGGTAGATACCCTGATTGCATATGATGAAACCATGTTTAACCAGTATATGGATCAGATGGAACTGTTGGATCCGGAGCACGTGATACCTTACCAGGAAGCTTACCTATCTGAATATATTATGGGATCCGGGTATGAAATTGTTCCGGAGGAGCCGGGAACGGCGGTTAAAAAAGATGCTTTTGAAAAGGCCTTTTCGGAAGCGCTGTTATCGCTGCAGCCGGAACTTATTTTGGAGGAAACTGGATGCTACGTACGGGAGCGCCAGGAACCGGATCCTTCCCTGGTGGAGCTTAGGGATAATATGAACCGTTACGCAACCATGACAGTTACCTATACCTTTGGGGAGAAGCAGGAAGTATTAAACGGAGATGAGATCCATAAATGGATTACCTTTGATGAAAACAACCAGGTTTCTGTGGATGAAACGATGGTAAGTGATTATGTGTCAGAGCTGGCCCAAAAATATAATACGGCGTATTCCACCAGAACCTTCCAGACCAGTTATGGTCCGGAGGTAGAGGTAAGCGGCTTTTACGGGTGGAGAATTAACCAAAAAGCAGAGGCAGAAGCGTTAACGGCGGCTATTTTGGCTGGGGAAAGCCAGACGAAAGAGCCAGAGTATTCCCAGACCGGAGCCAGCCATGATGGAAAGGATTACGGGGATACTTATGCGGAAGTGAATTTAACTGCCCAGCATATGTTTCTTTATGTAGATGGGGAAAAGGTTCTGGAATCGGATTTTGTATCTGGCAATGCGGCAAGGGGCTATACCACACCTCCAGGTATTTTCGGCATTACGTATAAACAGAGAGATGCGGTATTAAAGGGCCAAGGTTATGCCAGTCCGGTTAAGTTCTGGATGCCGTTTAACGGAGGGATCGGATTTCATGACGCAAGCTGGAGAAATCAGTTCGGAGGAAGCATTTACCGGACAAATGGTTCTCATGGCTGTATTAATATGCCTTATCAGGCAGCGAAAACCTTGTTTGAAAATATATATGCGGGAATGCCGGTGATTTGCTATAACCTGGATGGAACAGGAAGCCAAAAGAGCACGTCAGCGTCCGGATCTGGCGGAGGGCCGTTTGTAGTTACGCCAGAAACAGCACCGGCGCCTATCCCGGCGCCTCTTCCACAAGAGGCAGTTCCAGCGGTAACGCCAGAATCATCAGCGATTCTTACGCCTACTGAAACGGCAGAACCTGCTGTGGCGGAAACACCTGCTGCCCAGGAGCCAAATACCCAGCCTCAGGATAATCAATGGACTCAGTATGGCCCTGGCTATCAGCCAACACAAGCGCCAACCCAGGCTCCGGAAACGTCACCTGCTCAAACGCCAGCTCCAGAATCTGCGGCTCCGGCTCCAAGCCCGGAAACCCCGGTTCCCAGCCCAGAAACACCAAGCCCCAGTTCGGAAACCTGGGCCCCAAGTGCGGAGCCTCCTGCTACCACGCAGCCAGAAGTGCCGGCTGCTCCGGTGGCGATACCCGATCCGCCGCCAAGCGTCGGATAAGTATTCCGGTTATAATTAATATATATATTTGTAAGAAAATTGTCATAATTTAAGGGGAATCTTTTGCTATAATGGGTAACGGAGCATTTATGCTGTGTGCGTATCCGTGCACTTCCTTAAACAATACTCTCAAAATGGAGAAAAGAAGGACAGAAACAGGGGGTCGCTATGAGCATTGATAGAAACAGCAGGGCTGCCAGGCAGATGAGGCAACAGAGCAGAAGACGGGTGAAAAAAAAGCGGAAGAAACGGCTTTCAACGGCTAGGATCATTGTGATTTCCGCAGTGGTGCTGATTGCTGTCGGAGTTGGCTCTCTTATAGGATATTTCAATCATTTATGGAATTTGACAGCAGACCTGGAAGTAAACATGGAAGAGGTTCAGGTGAACCCAAACTTGGACATTCAGACAGAAATTGTACAGAAAGGATTCTGGAAGATTGCGGTATTTGGAGTGGACTCTACAGACGGGAACTTAGGGAAAGGCGCGAATTCCGATGTTATTATTATCTGCAGCGTAAACCGGGAAACCGGAGAGATTAAAATGGCAAGCGTGTACCGTGATACGTATTTGAAAGTCGGAGATAAGAATCCTTACCGCAAGATTAACGAAGCGTATGCCAGAGGCGGCCCGGAACAGGCCTTAAAGGCGTTAAGTGAAAACCTGGATATTGCGGTGGATGATTTTGTGGCGGTAAACTGGAAAGCTGTGGCAGACGCGATTAATAATTTAGGCGGCGTTGACATTGATATTACGGAAGCGGAGTTCCGTCAGATTAACGGCTATATTACATCAGTGGTAGAGTATACAGGTGTTTATTCCCAGCACTTAAAAGCTCCGGGATTCCAGCATTTGGATGGTGTACAGGCGGTGGCCTACTGCCGTCTGCGTAAGATGGATACGGATTTTCAGCGAACTCAAAGGCAGCGGGCAGTAATTTCCCAATGTCTGGAAAAAGCAAAACAGTCAGATATCCGGGTTATTCACGCATTGATTGGGGTATGCCTGCCTCAGGTTGCCCATAGCTTTAAGCTGGACGACCTTTTGGAGGCTGGGAAAAATATTAATCGGTATTATTTGGGAGATACCGCAGGCTTTCCATTTGATTTAAAAATACAGGATGTTGGAAAATTGGATTGTGTAGTTCCGGTAACCCTGGAATCCAATGTGATCAAGCTTCACCAGTTTTTATTCGGCACAGAAAATTACCAACCCTCTGAGCATGTGGTCAAAATCAGCAACGACATTGCTTATAATAGTGCTAAACAAGCGGATTCCGGAGAGGATCTGCACCAGGAAGATATTGAAAAAATGAGTTCCGAAGCCAGGGAATCCGGAAGCAAGGACAACAAACGGCAGACGGAAGAAAATACAAAATCGGAAAGTACGAAGGCTTCTGAACAGGAAACCGATGAAAACGGAAACCGGGTAAGGGAATCGGAATCAAGCTATGCTCCGGAAGAAGGGGAAGATCCCAATACCCAATCTGACGAATATGTGCCAGAGGATCAGTTGATTAATGATCCGGGATTAAGAAGACCGGAAGAATCCTCTGGATCCAGAGAATCGGAATCCGGGAATCCGGGAATTAAAGAAACCGAGAGGAACAATTCGCCAGGAACCAGAGAAACAGAGAGCAGTACATCCGGAACGAAAGAGTCGGAAAGCGGGAAAGGCACCTCATCGATTCGGCCTACGGCACCGCCTTCCAGTGAAGCTCAAGGGCCGTCCATAGGCACAGGACCAGGAAGCGGCGGTTCGGGAGGAACGGCAAACGGCACAGGCAGTACAGGCCCGGGAAGCAACAAAAGCAGCAATCCCACCAACTCTTCAACTGGCCCGGGAAGCGGCGGTACTGTGCATACCACCAGACCGATTGCCACGGAACCGGAAACCACGGGAATTGAAGGTGGTCCTGGATTTTTTAACAACTGAAAAAACGAAACGACAAATGCGTCGGAGTCCAGATTGCCAAAAATCTGCTCCGGCGTTTTTGCTTATATTAAGGCATGCTCTTGGATTTTCCCATATGGTAAAACTATGCTTTGGCTATCATTTTGTTGACAAATAAAAAACGAACTGATATATTTTTAGTGTTTATAAGGGGAACGGGAGAGAGAAGCTGCGGCACAAAGAAGGAGGAGAAAACATGAACAAATATAGCAAAGAAGATATCCTAAGACTGGCAAAAGAGGAGGATGTGGAATTTATCCGCCTGCAGTTTACAGATATTTTCGGAATGTTAAAAAATGTGGCAGTTACCTGCAGGCAGTTAGAGCGGGCATTGGATCATCGCTGTATGTTCGACGGATCTTCCATAGAAGGGTTTGTAAGAGATGATGAAACGGATATGTATTTGTATCCGGATTTGGATACCTTTGAAATTTTTCCATGGAGACCTCAGCAGGGGAAAGTGGCCCGTTTGATTTGCGATGTGCACCGTCCGGGCGGGGCGCCATTTGAAGGGGATCCCAGATACGTATTAAAAAAAGTACTAAAACAGGCAAAGGACATGGGATATGATTTTTATGTGGGGCCGGAATGTGAGTTTTTCCTGTTTCATTTGAATGATGAAGGCCTTCCTACAACCGTTACCCATGAAAAAGCAGGATATTTTGATGTAGGGCCATTGGATTTGGCGGAAAATGTAAGACGGGATATTGTACTGAATTTAGAAGATATGGGATTTGAGATGGAAGCGTCCCATCACGAAATCGCCCCAGCCCAGCACGAAATTGATTTCCACTATGATAAGGGACTGAAAACAGCGGATAATATTATGACCTTTAAGATGGCGGTAAAAGTTATAGCCAAACGCCATGGTCTTCACGCTACCTTTATGCCAAAGCCAAAAGAAGGGGTTAACGGTTCTGGTATGCACATTAATCTGTCGCTGTTTGATGAAAATGGAAGAAACGTACTGGAAGACCAAAAAGATACAAACGGATATGGCCTGAGTAAAACAGCATATCGGTTTATGTCTGGTATCTTGAATCATATGGATGGTATGACGCTGCTTACAAATCCTCTGGTAAATTCCTATAAACGTTTGGTTCCAGGATATGATGCGCCGATTTATAAAGCCTGGACACCCTCTGCCAGTAAAAGCTGCGTTCTGCGGATTCCAACATCCAGGGGAGAGAATACCAGAATCGAATTAAGAAGCCCGGATTCCGCTATGAATCCATATTTAGCGTTTGCTGTGATCCTGGCAGCCGGCCTGGACGGAATGAACCACCCGCCCCAGCTTTCCGAACCGGTGAAAGGTAATATTTATCGGATGGCAGAAGAAGAACGAAAGGCAAAAGGATTCCAGCAAATCCCCAATACGTTGGGAGAAGCCATTGAGGCTTATGAGGCGGATCCCTTTATCCGCCGGGTTTTAGGAGAACATATATACAGCAAATACTTGGAGGCAAAGAAAGAAGAATGGTATCAGTTCCGCGCCCAAATTACCAATTGGGAGATCAACCAGTATCTTTACAAGTATTAAGGAAAGGATGAAGGCTTAGTCAGGCTTTAAGGAGTTTAGAGCTTGTTTGATATCCGATCAGAAACTGCTTGGGGGTGATGGATTGACGAATATTATAGTAGCATTTTCAAAATTAGATGATGGTAAAAGTATAAAGAATATTTTAATGCGAAGCGGATTTCAGGTAATTGCAGTCTGCACAACAGCCTCTCAGGTACTAAATACCTGCGGGGATTGGGAGTGGGGGATTGTTGTAAGCGGCTTCCAATTTGCGGATATGATGTATGAGGAGATGCGGGATTGCCTTCCTGCTGCTGTAGAAATGCTGTTGATTTCATCCCCCAGCCACTGGATCCGCCCTGTGCCCAAAGGGATCGTGTGTCTGCCCATGCCCTTGAAGGTGCGGGATTTGGTCAATACTCTTGAGATGATGGTTCAGGCCCAGATGCAGCGGAAAAGGCGCCGGAAATCCCAGCCCAGAAAACGGAATGAAGAGGATAACCTTTTAATCGAGAAAGCGAAGGCCCTTTTAATGGAGCGGAATAATATGACCGAATCGGAGGCACACCGTTATTTGCAAAAATGCAGCATGGACAGCGGAACCAATATGGTGGAAACAGCTCAGATGGTAATGAGCTTAATGTAAAATGTCTTCAATGGAGGAGAGGATGAAAGAAAAAGGAAGAAAGGATCATATGCAAACACATAACATTCACCCTTTGTGTTTGCGCCTCAAATGAAAATGCAAGGATTTTCCCTTGAGGCATGGTAAAAATATGAAATTTACAAAAATGCATGGAATCAGCAATGATTATGTATATGTGAATTGTTTTGAGGAAACGGTAACTGATCCCTCCTGGGCAGCACAGTATATCAGCCCTAGAAGGACTGGGGTAGGTTCAGATGGGCTAATTTTGATTGCGCCTTCTAAAACCGCGGACTGCCAGATGATTATGTACAATGCAGACGGCTCAGAGGGCGCTATGTGCGGCAATGGAATCCGATGTGTGGGGAAATATGCCTATGACCACGGGATTGCTGTAAAAAATCCCATGACTGTGGAAACAAAATCAGGGATAAAAACATTGTCCTTTCAAATAGAGAAAGGAAAAGTATCGGCTGTAACCGTAGATATGGGAATTCCGCTGCAGACTTCCCAGGTGCCGGAGCCGATAGTGGTGGATGAGGAAACGTATGAATTTGTAGGGGTTTCTATGGGAAACCCTCATGCGGTTTATTTTATGGATTCCATTGACACATTAAATCTGGAAGCCATAGGCCCGGCTTTTGAACATCATAAACGGTTTCCGGACCGAACTAATACAGAATTTATTCAGATTTTGGATCAGAACCATATCAAAATGCGGGTTTGGGAGCGTGGCAGCGGGGAAACCTATGCCTGCGGCACCGGAGCTGCGGCAAGTGCGGTGGCTGCGGTTTTAATGGGATATACGAAACGAAATGTTGAAGTGCAATTGTTAGGCGGTGTTCTTTCTATATTTTGGGATCCGGAAAGCGGCCATGTATTTATGACAGGCCCTGCCCAAGAGGTATTTCAGGGGGAGATTGCCATACCAGAGAAACCGGTTAACAGATAGGCGACAAGCGAAAAATTGGAACCCTACAGAAAGGAAGCGGGAACTATGAAATTAAATGGATATTATCAAAAACTACCTGGCAGTTATTTGTTTTCCACCATTGGGAACAAAGTAAAGGCGTTTCAGGATGAGAATCCTGAGGTGGAGCTGATCCGTCTGGGAATTGGGGATGTAACCCTTCCCATTGCCCCTGCTATTATAAAAGCCCTTCATGAGGCAGTGGATGAAATGGGGAACGGCTCCACATTTCACGGCTATGCGCCGGATCTGGGCTATTCCTTTTTGCGGGAAACCATAGCTCAGGAAGATTATCAGAAAAGAAATTGCCCGATAGAAGCAGACGAGATTTTTATATCAGACGGAGCAAAATCAGATTGCGGTAATATTCAGGAGTTATTTGCGACGGATGCGAAAATTGCTGTATGCGATCCAGTTTACCCGGTTTATGTAGATTCGAATGTTATGGCGGGCAGGGCAGGAGAGTACGATCCGGTTTCCGGCACATGGTCCAATGTGATTTACCTTCCCTGCGTCAGGGAAAATAATTTTATTCCGGAACTTCCAAAAGAAAGGCCGGATCTGATCTATCTTTGCAATCCAAACAACCCTACCGGAACCACATTAACCAAAGAGCAGCTAAAGGTTTGGGTAGATTATGCCAAGGCGAAGGAAGCGGTAATTTTGTATGATGCCGCTTACGAAGCTTATATTACCGATCCGGATGTGCCCCACAGTATTTATGAGGTGGACGGCGCCAGAAGCTGCGCGGTGGAATTCCGCTCCTTTTCCAAAAATGCAGGATTTACAGGAGTGCGGCTGGGATTTACTGTTATTCCCAAAGAGATTACTTCTAAGGAGGGTTCCCTTCATGATATGTGGGCACGCCGCCATGGAACAAAATATAACGGCGCTCCCTATATTCAGCAAAAAGCAGGGCTGGCAGTGTACAGCGAAGAAGGCCGCCGGGAAGTAGGAGAACAGGTTTCATATTATATGAGAAATGCCAGAGCTATTTATGAGGGTTTAACAGAAGCTGGCTATGAGGCAGTGGGCGGGATAAATTCCCCTTACGTATGGCTTCATACGGGAACCCTTACTTCCTGGGAGTTTTTTGATCAATTGCTGACAAAGGCTTACGTAGTCGGAACCCCAGGCAGCGGGTTTGGACCCAGCGGGGAACATTATTTCAGACTTACCGGGTTTGGAACTTATGAAAACACAGTAAGAGCAGTGGAGCGCATGAAGCGACTAAAAAGGCTGTAAAAGGCAGGATCTGAAAAAGGATAGAAAGAGGTTATAATGGATGATATCGACCGCAGAATTTTAAAACTGCTGCAGGAAAATGCAAGAATGTCATTAAAAACCATTGCCGAAAAAACTTTTTTGTCGTCGCCGGCTGTATCAGCACGGATTGAGAAGTTGGAAAAAGAAGGGATTCTATCAGGCTATCACGCCGCGGTTGATCCGGTTAAATTGGGCTATCATATTATTGCGTTTATTAATTTAAACGTAATGGCAGATGACAAAGAAACGTTTTATTCCTATGCAAAAGCAGTTCCTAATGTATTGGAATGTAGCTGTGTGACTGGGGAATATTCCATGTTGTTAAAGGTAGCGTTTTGCAGCACGGCAGAGCTGGACGATTTCATTGGACAACTTCAGAAATTTGGAAAAACCAGCACGCAAATCGTATTTTCCACTCACGTAGGCCCCAGAGGTGTTGATGTGGAGCATGGAAGGAAACGGTAAAATGCTAAAAAACAGGAAACAGAAAGAGGGGCTCTGCATATCCTTCTTATAAAGAAGTATATTTGGAAGTGCAGAATGGATGGTATGCCTACTGTAATTATAGATGCGGGACACGGAGGACAGGAGCCGGGTGCCATTTTTGAAGGAAGAAAAGAAAAGGATGATAATTTAAGTCTTGCTTTGGCTGTAGGCGATCTTCTGGAAAATGCGGGGATCCAGACGCTCTATACCCGTACCACAGATGTAACCCAAACTCCGCTGGAAAAGGCAAAAATTGGGAATCGTTCCGATGCTGACTTTTTTCTTTCTTTTCATCGAAATGCCATGCCAGTTCCTGGCAGTGGTTCCGGAGCTCTGACCTTAGTGTATGAAAAAGGCAATGAGGCGGAAAAGATGGCTCAAAATATTCAGAAAGCTCTTACGGATCTGGGATTTGCGGACTTAGGGATTCAGGAACGGCCTGGACTGGCTGTTCTTAGCCGGACCAGGATGCCAGCGGTTTT
The DNA here is from genome assembly GCA_910589195.1 of uncultured Lachnospiraceae bacterium. Taxonomy (GTDB): domain Bacteria; phylum Bacillota; class Clostridia; order Lachnospirales; family Lachnospiraceae; genus Caccovicinus. Next base: position 862 of record CAJUTC010000005.1, on the reverse strand, counting down.
GATTGAAACCGGGTTTATTGATAATAAAGAAGATAACCGTTTATTTGATGAAAATTTTGAAAAAATAGCACGTGGAATTGCGGATGCTGTAATTACTACCTTCCATGAGATGGAACGGCCTGTCTATTACCAAATCCAAACGGCTGCTTATCAGGATCGTAGCTTGGCAGAGCAAATGGAAAATCAGCTTCAAAGCCAGGGATTCCCAGTATTTTTGGTTTACGAAGACGGCTGGTATAAGGTGCGGGTAGGCGCTTTCTTAAATCTGGATAATGCGGTGCATATGGAGCAGACACTAAGAAGTTATGGATATCCTACTGTGATGGTAAAGGCGTAAATCTTAGAAAGCTGCCGCTTTACAGGTTTCTAATAGCTGCCAGATGGTTTCAGGCTGGGACAGTTTCCGCTTAGAAAGAAGCGCCATAAGCTTTGCGTGCCTGTATCGCATGAAAGGATGATGAAAAAGGAATGAACCGATAGAAAAAGCTGGCAGGCCGGTTTACTGATGCCAGCTTTTTTGTTTTTATGTTTCCAATTCTGATTTTAGAAGCTTATTATATTGTTCAACAATCCGATAAAAGGCATCCAGATCCGCTTCGCTGCAGTGCTCCACAAGGTAAGAGGCAGTTTGGGTAATATCTGCCATATCATTGGCCTTGTGTACGTTAGAAAGGAGCTTTCCCTTTTCGGTTACATATAAGCTATCAGCGAAGCACATGAAGAATTCTACTATGAGAAATTGGAAAAGGCAAGGTATCAAGATGTATACCATAAAGTAATTGTATATTGTCTTGGTATTAGTGATGAAACAAGAAGGAACATTTACAGTATTTATGATTTTAAGACAGGCTGCGTGAAAACG